>NZ_CP021425.1:0-357500 GCF_002162375.1 Oleiphilus messinensis
TGAGCGGAAGCTGTGTGTAAAAATATGGCGTACGGTTTCCTATTCCCCTTAAAAAACGTTTTAACTTAGATTTTTGGTATTTACCAAGGTGGCAAATTAGGTGTCAACAGAATTATGGAGCCAGTGCCTGCAACATCTCGAAGGTGAGGTACCGGCACAACAATTCAACATGTGGATCAGGCCATTGCAGGCAGATATGCGGGATGATGGATTGTATCTCTATGCGCCAAACAAGTTTGTGCTTGAATTTGTTTCGGAAAAATTTGTAACTAGAATCAAAGAGATATTTGTTGAGATCTCCGAGTCGAGCCCTTCTATTTATTTAAAAATTGGTTCAGCGGCACCCAAAAAGCCAGTTAGTGTGAATCGCTCTGGTAATGGTGAAAATAAGAGTATCGGAGTAAATTCAGCGGTTGAATCAACGCGAACGAGTCCGTCAGCAGCGCTACCCGGGGGAGGTCCAAATCGTGGTCAGTCGGCTATGGATCGGGAAATGCCCGTTCGAGCCGAATCGAGTGCAAATCGTTCCGGAGTTGGCGCATTGCCGGCTGAAAAACAAGGAAGTCTGTTGTTTAATGATTCGGATACTTCGATAGAACCTCCTTCTGCTGTCATCCGCAAGAATGAAAAAGATCTGGTAGAGTCGATCAATCACCAGAGTTTTCTGAACCCTGGATTCACGTTTCAAACTTTTGTAGAAGGCAAATCGAACCAACTGGCACGAGCCGCATCCATGCAGGTTGCTGATAATCCCGGAGGTGCTTATAACCCACTGTTTTTGTATGGTGGTGTGGGTCTGGGTAAAACCCATTTGATGCATGCGATCGGAAATGACATTGTAAAACGTAATCCAAGTGCAAAGGTGGTTTACCTGCATTCAGAACGATTTGTTGCCGACATGGTCAAAATGCTGCAGTTGAATGCGATTAATGAATTTAAGCGCTATTATCGTTCTGTGGATGCGTTGTTGATTGACGATATACAATTTTTTGCAAGGAAAGAGCGCTCTCAGGAGGAATTTTTCCATACATTTAATGCATTACTTGAAGGTGGCCAACAGGTTATTCTGACCTGTGATCGGTATCCGAAAGAAATTGATGATATGGAAGAGCGCCTTAAATCCCGTTTTGGTTGGGGTCTTACTGTTATGGTGGAACCGCCAGAGTTGGAGACCCGTGTGGCCATCTTGATGAAAAAAGCTGAGCAGACCAATGTTCGTTTAAGCAATGAGGCTGCATTTTTTATTGCCCAAAAGATTCGTTCCAATGTCCGCGAATTGGAGGGAGCGCTTAAACTTGTCGCTGCAAATGCACACTTTACCGGTGAGGAAATTACCCCACTGTTCATTCGGGAATGTTTGAAAGACCTGTTAGCCCTTCATGAAAAACAGGTTAGTATTGATAATATTCAACGCACTGTAGCGGAGTATTACAAGATTAAAGTGGCAGATTTGCTGTCCAAACGGCGTAATCGTTCGATTACTCGGCCAAGACAGTTAGCCATGTCATTAGCGAAAGAGCTGACTAATCACAGTTTGCCTGAAATCGGTGACGCTTTTGGTGGTCGTGACCACACGACAGTGTTACATGCCTGTAAAAAGATCAATGAGCTCAAAGACACTGATCAGAATATCAGGGAAGATTATCAGAATTTTATGCGAACCCTAACTACCTAAAAATCCGGAACAAATTAAGAGCTGCCCATAATGAAGTTTAGTATTGCCCGAGAATCCTTAAGCACTCCGTTACAGGCGATTGCAGGTGTTGTCGAGAAAAAACAGACCATGCCGGTGTTATCCAACATCTTAATTCAAGTATCTGATGATTCAGTGACTTTGACCGGAACCAATATGGAAGTCGAGTTGGTTTGCCGGATTGAAGACGTTACTGTCGGTCAAACGGGACAAATAACCGTACCCGCCAAGAAATTGTCTGAAATTGTTCGTTCGCTGTCTGAGGACTTTGCGGTAGAGCTTTGGACAGAAGGTGATCGCTTGACCTTGAAGTCGGGTAACAGCACCTTTACGTTGGCGACATTGCCCGCCGAGCATTTTCCCAATGTCGAAGAAGAGACTTCGGAATATGTGGTTAAAGTAGAGCAAAGTGAACTGAAGAATATGATTTCGTCTGCTGCTTTTGCAATGGCCCAACAGGATGTTCGTTATTATTTGAACGGTATGTTACTGGAAAGTGACCAAGACGTGATCCGTTTGGTTGCAACGGATGGTCATCGGCTGGCCATGGCATCGAACAAGATTCCAACAGGTGTCACCGAGCACAAGCAAGTCATCATCCCTCGTAAAGGTGTTTTGGAGTTAGCACGTTTGTTAGGGGAAGATGGATATGTCGAGTTAGTGATCAGCGATAGTCATATTCGATCCCGAATTGGCGCTTATACGTTTACATCAAAATTAATCGAAGGTAAGTTCCCGGATTATAATCGGGTTATTCCTCGTGGTGGTGATAAGACGATAATGGCTGATCCTGCCATGTTGAAAAGTGCGTTACTGCGTGCAGGTATTTTATCTCACGAAAATATCCGTGGAATACGCTTACATTTGTCCACAAATTTGCTTAAAGTAACAGCTAATAACCCGGAACATGAACAAGCTGAAGACTATGTAGAAGTCGACTATCAGGGTGATGAGCTGCAGATCGGATTTAACGTGGGTTACTTGATTGATGTAATGAATAACATCGATGATGAACGTATCAAGATCATTTTATCCAATCCAAACAGTAGTGCTCTGATTGAACCGGTTAACAAAGCTGATGTCTTGTATGTTATTATGCCAATGCGGTTATAATTTCATCTATGTTTGGACAATTCGCCATGTCCGAGCGGGTTAGGGTCTTCATACGTACGGGAAACTCAGTCAGGAAGAATAGTATGGTTACTATTAAAAATGCGGTTAAAGGCGCACTTCGGATCGGTCAAACCGCTACCGTGTTATCGAAAACAGGTGTAAGCTGGGTCAAAGGAGATCGACCACCCGTTCCCAGGTTGATCCGTCAAACTTTTGAGTCCCTTGGTGCAACTTACATCAAATTAGGTCAGTTTATTGCCAGCTCGCCAACATTTTTCCCGCAAGAATATGTTGAAGAGTTTCAATATTGCCTCGACAAGACTAAGCCGCTGCCTTTTTCCATTATGAAAGCGATCCTTCAGGATGAGTTGGACAGACCACTTTCAGAAATTTATGAGTATATTGATTCAACACCCTTGGCATCGGCCTCAATCGCTCAGGTTCATGCTGCGAAATTAGTAACCGGTGAAGATGTTGTGATCAAAATTCAAAAACCTGGTGTGGAGAATATTCTTCTCACGGATTTGAATTTTCTCTATGCGTCGGCACGTCTGGTTGAATACCTCGCACCCAAGTTATCCTGGACGTCTCTTTCCGGAATTGTTGAAGAGATTCAACGGACCATGATGGAAGAGTGTGATTTCATTAAGGAGTCCAATAACCTTAAAGAATTCAGAAAATTCCTGGATCGAACCGGCAATGCCGATGCCACGGTTCCCAAGGTTTATGATCATTGTACATCTCGTCGAGTGTTGACCATGGAACGGTTCTATGGTGTGCCACTCATCGATCTCGATACCATCCGGAAGTATTGCAGTGATCCTGAGCGAACGCTCATTACCGCTATGAATACCTGGTTCGCCAGTTTGACACAATGTGAATTTTTCCATGCCGATGTCCATGCGGGAAATCTCATGGTCTTGGAAGATGGACGTATCGGATTCATTGATTTTGGCATTGTTGGACGTATTTCCGCGGGTGCGTGGCAAGGAATGTCCGACTTTATTTCCTCGATTATGGTCGGGAACTTTGAAGGTATGGCCGAAGCGATGATTATGATTGGTATCACCAAGAAACAGGTGGACGCTCAGGATCTCGCGGATGATATCCGAAATTTGTATCGTAGAATGGATACCATGGTACCGGAATATGATGTATTAAACGGCGGCAAGGATGATGAGGTCAATAATATTCTGATGGAAATCGTCCGTATCGGCGAGCAACATGGCCTCCATTTCCCCCGCGAGTTTGCGTTGCTTCTGAAGCAATTCCTCTATTTCGATCGATATGTTCATGTGTTAGCGCCAGAGTTGGATATGTTTGTAGATGATCGCTTAAACATGTTGCACTAAGACTGGTAGAAGTCATACAGTAGAAAACCCCAAGCCATTAAAGCTTGGGGTTTTTTGTTTTCTGAGTGTAATAAAATCGATTTGGTCACAGATTTCCAATACACAACGCGTAATCATTTCGGTAGTAAATGTACTCATTACCAATATGAAGAAAGGGAAATTTCAAACATGTCTCGCTCAGACGAAACCTATCTCCGCAAACAAAATCAAATATTTGAAAGTCTATTCAATACAAATGAATTAGAATCGATCATGCAATTGTTTGAAGAAGATGCGATGCTCCTGTTGCCCGGCGTACCTTTGATTCGGGGACGCAGTGCGATATTAGAGACATTCCGTTTTATGAAAACAAAAATAGATAAAATCAGTAATCATACTGAAGAAATTCATATTTCGGGAATTACGGCGATTGAGGTAGGACATTACCAGCACTTCGATTTGAACGGTAAGCCACTTGATGAAGGTAAGTTTCTTGTAGTCTGGAAGAAGGTTGCAGGAGCATGGTTGATTTCGAAAGATTCAGTTTCCTCAAATGGAAGATAATCTCTTATTGCTGTTGATAAACTCTCAAGCCGGTTAATCTTTGAAGAACGTAAGATTATTTCTGTGCGCTTATCTGAAGTTTGCGTATTGCCGTGTTGTTTCAGGTAAAACGATATTGAAACGATTAAGCTGTTTTTGATTGAAGTAAAGAATTCCCGCTTCATCAACGATGGGTGATAGGGCTGAAGGTGATACGCCTTCCAATATGCTAAGCGCCTGCAATCCAGCCATTCGCCCATGTGCTTCCCCATCCAGCACAAACCCGCCCATTGCCAGGTTTTCTCCAACCGCAAGATCATTGTTTACAAATACGGGAATTCGACTGTTCGCAGAGATCCACTCGATTACCTTCTTCGGCGGAATGTAACGGCCGCTATCCGTTTTAATATTGAAATAGGCCGAAGGTAAAAGTACATCATAATCCTGGTGACTTTTTCTAACTGTGTCCTGCCAGGCTGTCCAGCTTTCAAGAATTTTAACCTCAGCTAAAATTCCTTGTACCACAAACTGATCTCTCGATCCGATCAAGGTTCTAATTTGCGCTTTGGATGTCTGACTGTTTTCCGTCAGTATCAGTATTTTCTTTGCGTCCGGAATAATTGATTTCAGAATTCTCAAACTTCCCATAAAGGGTGCTCTTTCCAAAATACCCGTCATATTGATGGGCAGTTTTCCTGATTTGAAGTAATCCCTAGGATTCGCATTTATTCCCATAAAAACAACCGGAATTGTGCTCGCTTCAAGATAGGGTCCAATCAAACGCAGCGCATTATCATCGGAAAGAACAACAAGATCAGGAGGGCTTGAGTGCATTTCCTGAAGCGCTTGTCTCACATTCGTTTCGTATTCATCGGGTAAAATACGTTTTGTATCGAGGTAAACAGTTTTAATTTCCGCCTTCAGTTTAAGAATATTCTGCAGTCCGCTGTTGCACTCCAGGGTCCAGTAGTACTGAGGATGGTAACTTGATATGTGTAAAACGTATTTTAGTTTCGCAAATACGCCCGGTGAAAAAAACAAGATGGTGATTAACAGTACACGCCACATTGAATAGAGTTCCTCTCAGCCAGTCCCTTGTGAAAGTGAATTCCGTTTTTAAAGTATAGTTTGAACCTAAATCCTGCAATCTATATGTCTGAATCGATTCGATACGACTATAGCGACATTTAGTGTCGATGGATCACCATTTTGCACACCATGCAACTGAAACAAGCGTAATTCACTTGATTGGACTGTTTAAATTATAATCATCTCTATCGTCAACCGGAGCAACAGGCCAAAGTCTGCCTGACTCCAAATCTGGAATTTGCTTAGTCGAAGAATTTAAGTATAGGTATTTTGGTCAATGAATAAACGACAGCTTTAACCAGTCAGCCCACGGAGTTGGGTGAAGATGGTTGCTCGGAACGTTGACCTTAAGCTGATTCCCACCACGCAAGAGTTGTCCAGCAGTACGTACCAGAAAAGTTCGGATAGTTTGAATTTCCCATCGTTTCAATTCGTCATTATCGCTCAGTAGTGCCATCCAGCGTACCGTGTTATACGCCAGCACAGCGCATTGGAAAATTAATGAGCTGGCCATGAAATCATGGCTCTTGATTTGCGCCAGCCCCATTTGGTTCTTAGCTTCATCCAACCAGGTTTCACAAGTTGCGCGCTTTCCGTATGTCGTGTGTGCTTGCCAAGGAGACAACCGCTCTGTGGTTACGTAGCAGAAGTAGTCGTAAACGGGCTCATTCAGCAAGGCTTGTTGAGGGCCTTTGGTGATGAGAGCAGTTTTACGCCGCACAGCAACAAAGCGACGTGACCGCTCCCATTGACCGCATTGATGGAAAAAGTCACACTGTTCCCAATCGGTATGACCCGGTACTCGTTGCCAAGCTTGCTTGTCCAACAAAGCGGCAAGGCCTTTGAGTTTCACTTTAATCAGGTAACCATGGCGAGCCTGATCCAGCCAGTCCATGAGCTCTCCAACAAAGAATCCTGAATCACCTCGGAATAGCAGCCGCATTTTGGGTGGCATCTGCGCAGAAAGTTGCTGCATGAAGCCTACAATGCCGTTGCTGGTGTAGGTGCTGCCACTGCGCAACCATGCTTGCAAAATTTCTTTGGTGTGGCTGCAAAAGGCAACCAGTGGATGATAAGAATTAGAGCCTTTTTTCGTTGGGTTGTAGCCTTTTTCAGCACCTTCCTGTTGACCGTAAACGGTTTTGACAGTCGAGTCCACATCAATCCAGCCTCGATAGAGGGTTCCGGGCAACCAAGTACCGGACTTCAATGCTCTATGCCAAATTCCCTGACGCAAGGTGTGATTAATCTGTTCGAGCTGGGTGACATGCTTGAGCTTTCCACGACGGAAAATACGACCCAATGTACTGTCATCTGGAATCGATAGCCACCCCCCCACTTCACGCAGCACCTGATCTGCCCACACAGAAACCACCTTCCTGAGCGAAGTGGCACCGGCGATGATGCCGATAATCGTTAGGTAGATTGAGTCGCCCAAGCTGTAACGAGCCGTGTTGCCGCGTTGCAAATCAAGATGCTTCTGGCAAGCCTCGGTAAAACCGATGTGATCGAGGAAATGCATGGCAGGGATAATGCCAGCTTGACTAGTCAGCTTTTTTCCGGTGTGTTGATAGCGAATTTTTGCGGCTGGTTTTTTGGCACTTTTATGGGTATTCTTGATCATGAAAAAGGTGACTCTGATGTGCTTGGTTGTTTGATGATAACCAATTGAATCAAATCGCCTTTTTCTTTTCAAGTACAATGTTGTTTGCAGAATTTAGGTTGAATATAAAAAAATTTATTGAAAAGGTTTCGAGACTCAAAATAAAGAGACGCAAATACGACTGTTATGCTCCGTCAAGCGACATTCGGCCGGTTTTTTAGGAACAATTAATAGATCAGGTGTTCTGCTGGGAAAATTTTTTTTCTGACAGAGGCTTGTCCAACTCGATTTTACAGTGCTAGCGTGAATTTGTGTGATTCCATTTTTGTTCGAATCTCAGAGTTAGCGGTATACCAAACCTTCAACGCAAACTGATCGACAAGTGAGTCTTAAACCTACTCTATGCTCTTGGTTGATCGTAGTCGAAAGGTCCTTTTTACCCGCTCGTTTTACAACTTTGTTCCACGATCTTTTTTTAGGTTTTGATGTTCAAGACTGAGGTCGGCAATCTTTACTTTGTGTCCGTTGTTTTCCACTTCTATTTTTTAAGCGTTTAATATCAGTTGATTTTATATCTCCGTATTCTCTTTTCGAGTAGTAATATTTAGCTTCGATAACACCAACGGGAAACTTGTTTGACGGTTCGCCGGAACTCTATTTCCTTCAGCATAGTAGCTGCGGAAAAAAGATAGCGTCGGTATCGAAATTATCAGGGGACAATAAATTTCGTAGTCACTAGTTTAAAGCGGTATTGGCAATGAGAGGTCGTCAGGAAGTTGCGAAAACATCCGCAGCCAGAGCTTGCTCCTCAACTAACTCTTGATACTGATAAAAAGTGTCTTGAGAAACGCCCATGATCTAGCAGGCTTTTGAAACGTTATTGAGCTCTTCTGCCAAATTTAATAATCCGGCTTTGTGTTTAATGATTGGGTTGTTAGTTTTTAGCATGAGAGTTACCTTTTGTTTTGAAATAATGATTCGACACCTTTATCAAAACGGTAACTCTCACTTTTTCAAAAAGAGGTGTCAGATTAAGTTGAGATTAATTCATATAAATCTTAACACCAGGCGATTTTGTCGTACCTTAATTACCAAGCGATTTTGTCGTAACCAATAATTACCAAGGGAAATTGACGGTTCATTTTTAGCCGTGTTTCTTGAATGTGTGTTTGAGCATTTGAGGAACGGGAAGGATTATTAAAATAAACTCCAAAGCTCAATTGACAGTTGATGTCATAGCCAAGGTCGCTGAAGGCAAAATCTCTCTTGCCAATGCCAGCAAACTCCTCAATAAGTCCAAACGCACGGTTGAACGCTATTTGCAGAAATATCGAAAGGTCGGTATTCAGTTTGTGATCCATGGCAATACGGGTCATGAGCCCACAAATAAAACCTCTTCTGCAGTGAAACAACAGGTGAAAACCTTAATTCGTGATAAGTACTTCGACCTTAATCTCATTCATTTAGGCGAGATGCTTGAATCCAATGAACAGATCGTTGTAAGGCGAGAAACACTGAGAAAGTGGGCGCATGAGATCCATCACGTGAAGCGTTCCAAACGCCGGCGTAAACGAGTGCATAAACATCGAGAGCGTATGGAAGCGCCCGGTTTGTTGTTACAGATGGACGGGAGCAATCATCGCTGGTTTGGGAATAACAAGTCCTGCCTGATCGCTGTTATAGATGATTCCACCAGTGACATCCACGCTCAGTTCTTCAAATCAGAAACCACTGATGGTTGTTTAAAAGTCATGCGGAGCGTGATTGAAAAACATGGCCTGTTTAAGGCCTTGTATGTAGATAGAGCTGGCATTTTTGGTGGGCCAAAACGATGTAATTTTTCTCAAATGCAACGGGCGTGTGATGAATTAGGTATCGAGATCATCTTTGCCAATTCACCACAAGGTAAGGGGCGCATCGAACGTGCTTTTGATACGCTACAAGACCGCCTTATTCCAGAGCTTAGACTCAATGGCATTACCGATATGGTGAGCGCAAACAGCTATCTGCAACACGTTTTTATCCCACAGTTTTGGCGCCGGAATATTATGGTTAAAGCCCGACAAGGCACTTCTGAGTTCACGCCATTATCACCTGAAGTCAATTTCGATAATATTTGCATTACCAAAGAGTATCGAAAAATTCGCAATGACCATACTTTCAGTTATGGGAACCAATTCTACTTTATCGATTCGCCGATAAAGCATTCTATTGCACATCAGAAAATTGAAATCAGAAAGGCTAATCACGATCGTTTTGACGCATATTTCGCTGGCAGAAAATTAGCCATTTCACTTGTATCTGAGCCCACCAAACCCTCAATGGAAGAAATTGAAATACAGAAAAAGCTGGATGTATTGGCCCTGGCCGACAAGCTTGGTAATGTCTCAGAGGCATCTCGAGTAAGCGGTATTTCGAGAGATACCATCTACCGCCACCGACGTTTACTCCAACAAGGTGGTATTGATGCTCTCAAACGTCAGGAAACCCCCAATCTGCGGCACAAAAACAGAACAGATGAAGAGTTAGAAAAGCTAGTGATCGACTTCTCACTGCGCAATCCACATCTGGGCCAAGCCCAAGTGTCTCGGCAGTTAAAACAGAACTACTCAGCAGAAATCAGCCCGGCAGGCGTAAGGTAAATTTGGCTACGAGAAGAAATGAATACGGCAGCACTAAGACTCGCAAAAGTTCAACTACTGCCAAAATCAGCTTGAGATTAACGAATTGCTAGAGAGGAGAGTTGCACTCTGGTATGCTCACAACGACAAAATCGCTTGGTAATTATACCGTCAGTTTCCCCTGGTAATCACACTAATTCATATAAATCTGTTCATATAAATCGTGTCCTGCGTGGGCTGCTCTGAGTTTGCTACAAAAGAATAAGAGCAGGATGTTTTTCAAGATCGCATGAAACGCTAGGACCTGCTTTGTTGATAGATAACTTGAATGTAATTGGGCTATTTAAATACTAATTGCTTACAGGTTGAGATTATCGAATTCAAATTAAACAGGCCCTAATGATGTTCCCAACCCAATAGAATATGTATCTAAATAGTGTACCAAGCGTTAAATCGTATCTAATCGTTAAAATCATAAAACTGGACTTTGTCTTTCATATTCAATTTTTATGGCAACTCACCCAAAGAACCTAGTCACTCCCCCCCTCCACCTAAAAAGACATTCGATCACTATCCTTCAGATTGACCGAATTTTTCATATAGCATCAAGCTACCTGAGCCCTTTGATTCGTCAAACGGTGAAGATTGAGACTCATCTCGTTTCTAAAGGTATTCAAGTTAATTGAACACCAAAATTCCAATATTTCATATCATGCATTCCCGAATGCCTCAAAAACACATGACAACTCACAGTGTGATCGTTGCTTTTGGAAGTGCAAAGGCAACATATATAAATGTGAATAGTTATCTTCGGGCAAAATGATTAACGGTAATCTTCTCCTATTTTTAAAGTCGCTATCGTGGAATCTTGGCATAATGTTGCACGCCAAGGGTTAGTCTTCTTGCGTAACTTACCAAAAAAAGAAAAACCTAATCAGTGTCAGCTTAATAGTCTGATCTGTTTAAAATTGAATTGCGCGTTCTGAGGTTTGATCTTTGTGCCTCTGTCACTGAAATTACATCCGTCAGGTTATTGCGATCGTACAGTGTTGTCGCACAACCTCAGTAAACAGCAACTTAGATGATCGGGCGAAAACCGATAATTTCGAAAGGAGTGAGTCTGAATTTCGATTCTCCAAAGTAATTGTGTCCCTCGCCATTCATTTGGAATAACTAAACCATCCCTCCCTTCTCTTTAACTGATACTGCTTAGTTAAGGCCCAACAAACACTAAATCTCAATTGTCGATTTTCGAAAAGATTTCGGGAATAGAATGAGACAAACATACGTCCGTACTGGACAGAGGTTCGCTAATTCTTTTACAACACCTGTATAACCTTAAACGAGAGTTATCAGAAGAATGTTCCACGTGGAACATTTTTATTACCGTATACCAAAAATTAAGTAAAAAAATGATTGTCCGTAACATTGAACATACGAGAGGTTGAGGGTCAGGTTTGTCCATACCCGGGAAGCCGGTATTAAACGGATCCTATTAATCCGCAGATACTTCACAGTTAACTATGGCTATAATAATGGCCACATAAGACTTCAAGTCGGTATCGTTCTCTCCTTTGATATATTTACTAGAATTAACAGAGTGAATCTCGATCCCGATAAACTAATCCTATTGAATGCTTCGGTTTATCCTACCCAAAATGCAATTAGTTAAACTCAATACTAGTGGATTCCGTAACCTAGAAAATACACAGTTGGCGTTCACCCGAATAAACTTTTTCTTGGGTGTAAACGGATCGGGGAAGAGTTCCATTTTAGAAATGATTCAAGTATTGCTGTCAGGCAAGTCGTTTCGAGCAAATCAACTTGAGTCTTGTATTACCCATGACTTGAAAGTATTCACATTATACGGCGAAGCCAAAAGTAAAGAATCAGACGCACACTATAAAGTAGGGCTATCGAAGGAAAAAGATAAACTCAAGATACTGGTGGACGGAGAAAAAGTATTGAGCTTAGCAAGTCATGCAATTAACTTCCCCGTTATCGTTATCGATCCAACATCATTTTTGCTCATAACCGAAGGGCCTGAAGGTAGAAGGCGATTTATTGATTGGGGAGTGTTCCACGTGGAACATCAGTTCGCCAAGTTATGGAACCGATTGAAAAAAGTACTAAAACAAAGGAATGCTTTGCTCAGGCGTGGTAAAATTAGCCCTTCGGAGTTAAATGTTTGGGACCAGGAGTTTGTAAGACTATCAGAGCTGGTTAATGAAAAAAGGCGAAGCTATATCGAAGCGCTCGACCCTCTGCTGAATGAATACCTAAAACGCTTTAACATCAATACAGATAAAGTGAATTGTCATTTCTTTCAGGGTTGGGACGCTAAAAAACGACTATCCGATCTATTAGAAAGTGGTTTAGATACAGACGTTAAATACGGCTATACTAAGTTTGGCCCCCACAGAGCAGACATAAAGTTTTCTATTAAGGGTCAACCGATAGACCAAGTATTATCTCGCGGACAGCTAAAACTCTTCGTTTGTGCTTTGAAGGTTGCACAGATCAAATTACTGGCTCAACTAACCGGTAAACGCGCAATCATCCTCCTTGATGACTTTACTTCTGAACTTGATCAGTTCAATCAAGATCTGGTCTTTTCGGTACTGGAGAAAGAGTCTGAACAGCTTTTTATAACGGCATTGGATAACTCACTAGTGCTGCGGAACCTTTCTACACCAAACGATAACTTCAAAATGTTCCACGTGGAACATGGAAAAATAACGATTGATAACTCTCCAGATTAGGGTTGAGATGATATGAGTGATAATAACGGTTATGATTCTTCCAGCATTAAAGTCCTCAAAGGATTAGATGCTGTAAGAAAACGCCCTGGGATGTACATCGGTGATACAGACGATGGTACTGGTCTGCATCACATGGTATTCGAGGTTGTAGATAACTCAATTGACGAAGCGTTAGCGGGTTATTGCTCCCAGATAAAAATAATCATTCACCCGGATGAATCGATCACAGTTTCAGATGATGGCCGTGGCATTCCAACAGATATTCATGAAGAAGGCATCAGTGCTGCTGAAGTGATCATGACTGTATTGCATGCCGGTGGTAAGTTTGACGATAACTCTTACAAGGTATCTGGTGGATTGCACGGTGTGGGAGTTTCTGTAGTAAACGCACTCTCTACGCAACTTAAGTTGACGATCCGACGAAGTGGCAAGATCCACGAACAGATCTATCATCACGGAGTTCCTCAAGAACCGCTTAAAGTAATCGGTGATACTGAGAAGACTGGAACCGAAGTACACTTCATACCCTCCCCTGATACCTTTTCCAACATTGAATTCCACTATGATGTACTCGCAAAACGATTGCGCGAACTCGCCTTCCTGAACAGTGGTGTTTGTATTGTTCTGAAAGATGAGCGTACAGGTAAAGAGGAAAAGTTTGAATACGAGGGTGGTTTGCAGGCATTCGTAGAATACCTGAATACAAACAAAAACCCGATCAACCGCGTTTTTCACTTTGCCATGGAGCGTGAAGATGGCATTGCGGTTGAAGTAGCAATGCAGTGGAATGACAGCTTCCAGGAAAACATTTTCTGTTTCACCAACAATATTCCACAGCGGGATGGCGGCACTCACCTTGCTGGGTTTCGTGCAGCGTTGACCCGTTCACTAAACGGTTATATCGAAAAAGAAGGTTTAGCCGGTAAATCGAAAGTTGCTACAACGGGAGATGATGCCCGAGAAGGTCTGACAGCAATTATCTCTGTTAAAGTACCTGATCCAAAATTCTCCTCACAAACAAAAGACAAACTGGTATCTTCAGAGGTTAAGTCTGCAGTAGAGCAGGAAATGAATGCCAAGTTTGGTGACTACCTTCAAGAGTTTCCTCAGGAAGCAAAATCAGTCGTTAATAAAATGATTGATGCAGCCCGCGCCCGTGAAGCTGCTCGTAAAGCTCGTGAAATGACTCGCCGGAAAGGTGCTTTAGATATTGCCGGGCTACCCGGAAAATTGGCAGATTGCCAGGAAAAAGACCCTGCTCTATCTGAACTGTACATAGTGGAGGGTGACTCCGCTGGTGGGTCTGCAAAACAAGGTCGAGATCGTAAAACCCAGGCCATACTGCCATTGAAGGGTAAGATCTTGAATGTTGAAAAAGCACGATTTGATAAGATGTTATCGTCCCAGGAAGTTGGAACCTTGATTACAGCATTAGGTTGCGGTATTGGACGAGAAGAATTTGATATCGAAAAGCTCCGCTATCACAGTATCATTATTATGACAGATGCGGATGTGGATGGATCCCACATTCGTACGTTGTTACTGACCTTCTTCTTCCGGCAAATGCGGGAAATTCTCGAGCGCGGCCATATCTATATTGCAATGCCGCCGCTATACAAGGTTAAAAAAGGGAAGCAGGAGCAGTACCTGAAAGATGAAAGAGCAAAGGAAAACTATCTTACCAACTCTGCTCTTGAAAACTCTCAACTCTATGTGAATCCCGATGCGCCTCCAATTCAGGGTTCGGCATTAGAGGCAATTGTAAATGACTATCGTACTGTAATGAGTATTATCGAACGACGAGCCCGGGTTTATCCGGTTATCGTTCTGGAAACAATGATCGATATGCCAACGTTGTCGCTCGATAGTTTGAAGGATCAGGCACAGATGCAGGCCTGGGTTAACAAGTTTGGTGAGATGCTGCAAACCGATGGGAAGACGGCTTCATCATTTGTGTTTTCGACGGTCGAAGATACAGAACGTAATCTGTTTTTGCCGAAAGTTGAAGTTTATACTCACGGTATCGGTAACGAATACGTGTTCAATCATGAGTTCTTTGAGTCAACCTCCTACCAAACAATTGCAAAACTAGGCGAGACATTGCAAGGTTTGTTTGAAGAAGGTGCTTATATTCAACGTGGTGAGAAAAAGCATCCTGTTCAGGAATTCAAAGAAGTATTGGAATGGTTGATGAAAGAAGCGCAACGAGGTTTGAATATACAGCGCTATAAAGGTCTGGGTGAGATGAATCCTGATCAATTGTGGGAAACAACTATGGATCCAGAAACCCGTCGCATGATGAAAGTGACCATCGAAGATGCGATTGCAGCGGATCAGATCTTCACTTGTCTGATGGGTGATGATGTAGAACCCCGCCGGGATTTTATCCAGACCAATGCATTGTACGTAACTAACCTGGACGTATAAGAATATTGTAAGGTGCGGACATAAGTGCCACCATGAAAGCCAGCTACCTCAAAGGGATAGCTGGTTTTTTTATAGCTGAACCATCAAGTTTTTCGGCAGAATAAATAAACCGATAGTGCAGAAAATCCTTTTTAGTTTGAGGAGATCGTTTGGCTCTACAACTCAACGCCATATGACTTCAACGTAAATGACATACTTTTATTTCTCTTAAGCATATCAGTTGAGTGGTATAGTTCAGTTAACCGTGTGAGTTGATCTGGGGTAGGTTGAGCGGCGGATCTATTAAATTCAATATCCCATAGTCTCATCGCTCCGTTCAACTCGTTCTCAGTAAGATATTGCTCATACTTATTATTGTATAAGCTTGCGATGAATATTATCCGCTCCCATTTGTTAATTCTGCGAGCAAGTCCTACGCAAGAGGCTAGAGTATGGTAATGCGATGATCGCTTTACTATTTGTAGAAGTTGATCGGCACCGAGAGCTAATCCTATTTTTGGGATTAACCTAGCAGCTTCTTTACAAACTGACGAAGACTCATCAATCAAGCCATCGAATAAATCTCGCTCTGACTTCTCCCCTGACAGCTGGAAAAGTGTTGTCAGCGCCTGTTTTCTTACACTTGGAAACTGATCATTAAGGAGTTCTTGTACCTTGCCAATTTCTTCACTTACCCGCAAAGCGCCGATGCCCCAAATAGCAATACGTCTTTTGCTTACTTGTTGCGAAGAGAGTTCTCCGATGTAATCTACTTCAACATTTAAATCATTACTCTTTAAAAACTTGATCGCGATTTCTCTTATTGATGGGTGACGATCAAATAAATATTGCTTAGCTAACAAGCTTGGGTTCTCTTGATTGCGAATTGCGAGCTGAAAAGCCTCCCGCCTAATGGGCATAAAGCTGTCATTTAAAGCAACTTGTAGTGCTATATTTAACTGCTCCATTTCCAATTTTCGTAAGAAACCTGCAGCCTTAAATCTGACGATGACATCAGGGTGAGCCAGGCCCTTATTGACGACTTCGCTAGCTGAAAGTAAGTTATGGTCGATAATCAATGAAATACAGTGACGAACAACCAAGGCGTCATCGTCTTGTAACCCACCAACCAAACATTGCTTATTGTCATCATTCAATAAAAAACTTTCGATTGTCTCGATGAACTCAGAGTGATCATCTCTACCACAAACGTTTAAATGATATAGCTGAGGAAGAGAATGCACGAAAGCCTCCGCATTCTGAGCTTGTGCAATTCTAAGTATTGCCTCTCTGGCAGCGGAACGAACTTGAGGTACCCAATCATTTACTCTCAAAAATAAGTCTGGCAAGGCGATTGGGTTTCCTAGCATTCCGAGACGACGGACTGCATTCTCTCTTTTATAGCCATCCCAATTACTTGATTGTGACAATAAGTCTTCCAAGCCTTCTTGACGAGAGAAACGCATTTTTAGCTTTTCAAGAAGATTCATAACACTAAACTTCGATGTTAATTAGCTTGGCGTGAGTGATTTTTTTCCACTCGTCAAAAACGTCGCTTAAAGATTGCCCTTCAAATGCAGCTATCCCCAAAGTACGCTCCGACACCCATTCATCAATTAATTCCTCATCATGGTGTTTATGAGGTTTGCCTTCACTACATTGTCTGCAAATGGTTCGAATGTTCGTTGTCCAATCTTCAAAATCATGTTTTGTTTTCGCAAATAAATCCTGCAGTTTATCCAGGTCATCATCCGTATTTATCTCGACAGTCGCGATGAATGTGGAGAAGCATGATTCTTCAAACAACTCCAATACGTTAAAAACGGGATACTCACGGTCACCAACTTCACGATATCCAACGGCAGCACCGTCGTGGAGAACAATGTCCCCGTGTCTGAAGCCTGACTCTTTATAAGGAATGCTATCTATTCGCGCTCTTACCGGATCTATACGTGTGGCCCACACGACTTCCCCTGATCCTTCCGGGTTTAGTCGAACCGGCGTCATACCAAAATTCATGGATATGGGCTCATCACCGGGCTCAATAGATATCCCGTTATCAATCCAAGCCTTACGCGCCAATTTCCATTTACGTAATGCTGTCGCTGCGATAGCTAGATTCCATCTTGCTGCCTCATCTTCTGGATCTAGCTCATAAGCTTTCTCATTAAATTTAAGAGATTTTTCCCACTCGTTCTGATACTTATACACTAAGCCAATGTTGTAATAGCTTTCAGATTTTTCAGCGTCGAGTTCGATTGCCTTTAAGTAGCAATCAATGGCTTCTTGATCCCTTCTTTCATCCCAATGGCTTTCGCCTTGTTCATGGTACTTTTGAGCTTTTTTCCTATTACTACTAAAGAAAGACACAGCAAATTCTCCGACTTAGTTCTGATATTGGTTATAAGACCGTGTTTGTGACTGATACTTCATGATCAGTTCGCCAGTTTCATTTCCTTCACTCGATCCATCGCCAAAATACCTTATGTAGTCAAAGACAATATCTTCGGTTACCGTGACTGATTGGCCGCCTCTTAAGGATGGAATATTGTATGGCTCATTTTTCAGTAGCCCGGTAATCTGATCACTTTTCCACTCAATAACATCAACCCACATATACTCATTTCCACCATCAAGAGTTTCAAATGGTGCTTTTACATTGATGTGCCCACCTGGCTCTAATCCTTTGTTAAAATCTGACTTTAACTGAGGTAGTTTGGATCGCGCTCGGTTACTCGCTGCGAGAATTTGGTTATTGTGCTCTACCATGCTCATAGTTTCCTGCCACCCAAACATGGCACCAAGAAAGCGCTCCTGCTTTTCTTGTAATGATTTCCCGGGGTAATGATCAAAGGCCAGTTCAATGATAGAGTTATTAGGATCACCTTCCTCAGGTTTTGACGGCAGCACTTTTATCACAACGTCCTTCTGCGCATTTTCAAATAACTGTCCTTCCATAAATCTTTTAGCTTCCTCATTCTTAAATGAAGAAATGTCAGCCAATAATCCTTTGCGGCTGATGGAATAGCCTTCAACCATCTGCTGGGCTAATAGATTAATGAGGTTCCCCATTCCGCGATTCACAGACCAGGCAAAATTGTTTATCGCAATATCGGGTAAGCCAAACTTGGCCATGCCAAGAGTAATAGCGCGAGCATACAGGTCATTTGGTTGGTAGACATGAATTGTGATGTGATTGGCTACGTTTGGCCATTGGTCAGTCCACATACTAAGGCGCTTATCGCGCCAGGCTTCTTTCGTGAATATCTCTCTCGTATCTTCATCCCAAATAAAGCCGCCAAATTTATCTGCCATCGAATGGAGCAATAAGGTCGCCTCTTTATTTGCTTCCAATACATACTTATTCGAAGATGCTACGTAAAATACAATAACATGGCTTGATTTCCCTAGCTCTTCAGCCTGATCGGAACTTAATCCCCTACCAAAATACCTTAAAAAATTTCCACTTGGCGGGGCGTATTCCTCATGAACATTTGTAATCGTCTTGAAATCGATCACCATTTGATCAGTAGATGATTCAAATTTATCTGAAAGAACGAGTTTAGCCGTATTGGATGATATGAATTTAGAAATTTCCTTGTAAGGTATGATCGGGCCGGTGCGATATAAAGCAAATTCGATATAACCTGCATCATTGTGAAGTAATGAATTAGAAACATCTTCACCTGCATGAGCAGACCCAACGCCCAATGAAACGAATAAAAATAGAAAACTTAAAAATACAGCTGGGGCAGTCTTTGACACTTATTTCATCCTTGTTTTGTGTACTCACAATAAGACCAGCAATTATACATATATGAACTGATTGTTCTGGTAGTCGACAGCAAAATTTTCCAAAGAATTATCTATGCGTGATCCAATCGGCTTAGCATAATCGCTTAGCCATGCTAATATTCTCAGGCTAAAGAAGTTACCTCTCCGTGTTATCGCGGCTGCTGAACCCGATTCACTTTGAGAGGAATAAATGATGACAAACACAAGAACGAGAGCTTGGAGAAGATCTAAAGCCCGAGCTAATTCTACACGGTCGATTTCGACTAAAACGAAGAAATGGATATCTGAGAAAAACTGGAAATTGATGTACACACGATCTGAAAAGCTCGGTAGAGCACGCCAGTTAGGAATGGAATATCCAAAAAGAACCATTCGCCAGGTATTAGACGAAGAACTCCCATTGGTTGATTAGTATGCAAAACCTATTGTTTATTTGCAGCAGAAACCAATGGCGAAGTCCAACGGCTGAAACCTTATGGCGGAAGCACCCAAATTTTAATGTTCGGTCTGCAGGCACGAGCCCTAAAGCCAGAAAAACTGTCAGCTCAGCGGATATTCGCTGGGCTGATATCATTTTTGTTATGGAAGAGAAGCATAAGAACCGGCTAAAGGCTGAGTTCACTCGTATGTTAAACCACAAGCCCGTCCACGTTTTAGATATCCCGGATGATTACCAATATATGGATGAAGCGCTCATCAAAGAGTTGGAATCCTCCGTTAAACCTTATTTAAATTGATAAGGCCGATATATAAAGATTAGAAACTGAGAACCGATCTAGTCTTTTTCTTGTTTAAATCCTAATCAAGCTATCCTATAATTTCCGTCGTAACAAACCCACCTTATATGTGAGGCGTTGGACTTTCGTTCTAATTGTGGAGCTATGTAATTACTTTTTCCTTTTTATACAGCACAGACTTTATTCGCTAAACGATCTGCTTTAGGTATTGATCAACGGCGAAGGGTAATTGCTGTCTTTCCATATTTATCATTAAGAAGAATACCAGCAGCAAGCCTCTGGTATCGGAAAGTTAAGGAGAAAGGTAATGAACAGTCAACGGTTCAAATACCCTCGTACACCTCACCTTCCCTGGTCTCCGGGTTTTACCGCCGACGATATTCGGCAAACGGACTTTCACGGATTTGAGAATAAAGAAGTGATTATCACCGAGAAGATGGATGGAGAATGCACCACCATTTATCGGGATTACTTACATGCGCGTTCCATCGATAGTCGCCATCACCCGTCCAGAACTTGGGTTAAGCGTTTACAAGCGCGTTTGACCTCTGATATTCCTGAGGGTTGGCGTATTTGCGGCGAAAATCTCTACGCCAAACATTCGCTTTTTTACTCTGATTTAGAGAGCTATTTTTATGTGTTTGCGATTTGGGATGAGAATAATCGTTGCTTGAGTTGGGACGATACGCTTGAGTGGAGCGAATTGTGCCACTTGCATACGGTGCCAGTTATTCACCGAGGCATGTGGGATGAACAATTTGTACGGGACATCATTGTCGATACAAACAAAGTTGAAGGCTACGTTGTACGAACATCGGAAGGATTCCATTATTCTGATTTCAAAAACCACTTTTCTAAGTGGGTGAGATCAGGTCATGTCCAAACCGATACCCATTGGATGGCGCAAGATGTCGTTCCAAACGGATTGAAGTCTATGGAGGGCGCTGACAATGAATAGGCAATCTTGGCTCCAATCGCTCACATTGGATGGCACACCCTCAATTGATGAGTGTATTGAGCAGCTTGGGGAAACCTTTCCCTTGCTGCTTCAATTCAAAGTGACCGAACAAGACCCTCAATGGCATGGGGAAGGCGATGTTCATATCCATACGGGTATGGTTTTGGATGAACTCTATCAACTGCTTGAGGGCGAAGCTTGTCATATCCAGGGTGAAAGAAGGCAAGCACTCGTGCTTGGCACCCTATTGCATGACATCGCCAAACCACTCACCACAAGACGGAAGGAAGTGAGAGGGACAGAGCGAGTTATTGCGACCAGGCATGAAGTAATGGGGCGATCCTATATTGCCCATCGATTGCTTGACTTAGAGTTATCCAGAGAAGTAGTCGACTTGGTTATGGGATTGGTGGGTGAGCACCAAATGCCAAAACTACTGGTCATCAAGAAAATGGAGCGCGGGGAGTATTGGAAGCTTGCCCGAAAAGCACCAATGGATCTCCTTTATTGGTTAGAAGTGGCCGATATGAGAGGCCGCATCTGTGAGGACCTTAACGAGCAGCTCGACTTGTTGGAGCAGTTTCGATTGTTCTGTGAAGAATATGACGTATGGGAATCTCATAAGCCTCTTGAACTATTACGGAGAAACATTGATCCTCACCTACAAGGTTTGCCATCCAGAACAAAGGATATGATCTTTGCTCGGACGATGCGTGATTTTGAAGAAGGTGATATTTCGACCTTGGAGGAAGGTATCGCACGTACCTATTACCTAAGAGAGGGATTCAGTGAGGTGTATGTGTTGTATGGTCCTAGCGGTTCTGGCAAGTCTTCTTGGATTAAACAATTTGATCCTGAGTGTTCTGTCATTTCTTTGGATGAGTTACGAGAAGAGCTTAATGGTGGCAGGGCCGATCAATCCAATATTGGCCAAATTCTGAATGTTGCTCGCGAAAGACTAAAAGTACATTTGCGAGCGAAAAGAAATGTCATTTGGGATGCGACAAACTTGCGTGAAGACTTCAGGCAACGAATTTGTCGAATCGCATTCGATTACCATGCTTTTGTCACCATGGTTGTGTTTCATAAATCTGAGCAGCAGATCTTTATGGATAATAAACACCGACCTCATCCAGTGCCTGAGGAAGTTTTGCGAAATCAGCTGGACCAACTGGAGTGGCCTGTACCAGAGGAGTCTCATCGTTACTGGGTAATTGACGGAAATGGTGAACTCATCAAATGGTCTGGGGATTTTCAGATGGGTGGTTGTGATGGAGTTCGTTAAATATCCCAGAACCAACCACATCGAAGGGTCCAAGTTTTCTTGCGACCCTCTTGATCTCAAAAAGATTAATCTCCATTCCGTGCGAGGAAAGCATCTCGTTATCGAAGAGAAAATGGACGGAACGCAAATTGGAATCTTTTTTCAGAGCCAACACCGGCCGCGTATACAGAGTCGCGGGCATTTTGTCGATGAGCGCTTTAACCCAGAGTTTGATCTTCTAAAAAACTGGATTGCAACACACCGCTCATCTCTATGGAATGTACTGCGCGACCGTTATATCTTGTTCGGTGAATGGCTCTACGCTAAACACACTATTTATTATGATCGTTTGCCTGACCATTTTATGGAGTACGATATTTTCGATAGGGTTTTGGGTACTTTTCTTAGCACGGGTCGAAGACGGGATATGCTCAAGAGTTTAAGCTTTCTTTCATCGGTTAAAGTGGTAGGAGAAGGCGTCTTTTCAAACGCTTACGAGTTATATGAACTGACAGGTCCATCAAGTTTTATCTCGCCGAAGCAGAATGACAACTTTTTAGAATCTGTTGCTCAACAAAAGCTCAACGCAAATGTGGCTATTGAACAAACAGATCTCACGGGGTTAATGGAAGGGCTATATATAAAGCATGAAGCACACGGAAAGGTTGAGCGTCGTTACAAATTTATCCGGGGTCAGTTTCTCGCTCAAATTTTAGCGCAAGGAGTTCATTGGAAGAATCGACCGATCATTCCAAATCAGTTGGAAAGATAGTTTTTTCGGGATTGACACAATAAAGTGTAGCGTTCGATCTGATTCAACATCTCACCTGTTTTATCCTATTAAAATGTCATAGCACGAGTTCCAGTCTTAACATATCGAAATGTTGTAGGCCGTTTTCATACAATGGCTTTTCATAGTGTTTTATGAAATGATCTCTCCATACATTGCAAACTTGAAAGCCTAGCCGTTGGTAGTAATTTAATTGATAACCAAAGGTTCCCGTACCCAGTTCAATTCGTGAAACGTTGAGCCGTTTGAGTTTGGTGATCATATTGTTCAGCAATTGGGTTCCTATACCCTGTTGTTGATGAGCCGGATAAACTGCTACGTTAAATACTTCCACAGTATCTTTTCGGATTTGTTTTGCGATACAGGCGCCAATGATATTTTGATCCTGAATTGCAGCAATACTCCAGGATTTATCGAGATAGGTCTGAATATTCGCTTTTGAAGGATCAGCCAGGAGTAACAGGGAAACTGGAATATCTTTGGCGCTAACTTCTTTAATTTCCATAATTCAAAGCCAGTGCCCTGTTTGGTGGACGAAATGATTAATGGAGTTAGTGATGTTTCTCAATCTAATGTAGTCTACCACCAGGCAAAAATTGTTGGCTTTGGCCACGGGAATTGTGATTATTGTTTTCATATAGGCAGGGATGGGATTTCAACACATCCGCATTTTGCAAAGCAATACTGATGACTTTTGAAAGACTATCCGTTTGTCCGAATCTACAAGCGGATAGTATATTGTATTACACGGATCAGTTCTGGCCCCGTTTCTATTTGGTTAGCGCTGAAATTTTCAAACAAACTTCTTAAAAGGTTCGTCCAGTGGCGTGTCTGCCAAGTGATTGGTGTAGTTACTTATTACCTTTTGAGCGATACCGACTAGAATCTCCAGTAATTGTTGATTGTTGTAACCAACAGCCCGGAATTTAGAGAGTTGTTGTTCACTCAAGTGACCTCGATCAAGGTAGAGAGATCGTGTAACGCTTCGCAATACTTCCAGTTTTTCGTCAGGTAAGGGGCTATTTTCTTTAAGTGCCTGGATAACCTGGTCGTCGACTTTCATCATGTTTGCAATCATGAAATGGGCTGGAATGCAGTAATGGCACTGATTTTCTATATTAATCGTCTGCCAGACGACAGTTAGTTCAGCTGCATTAAAACTCGTATTTTGAAAGGCCTCATGGAGTTTTTTGTAGATTTTGAGTGCTTCCGGTGCTTCCGCTAAAACGGCATGCAGGTTGGGTATCCAGCCAAAGGACTGTTGCGACTGTTCCAGTGTTTGT
The DNA here is from genome assembly GCF_002162375.1 of Oleiphilus messinensis. Lineage (GTDB taxonomy): Bacteria > Pseudomonadota > Gammaproteobacteria > Pseudomonadales > Oleiphilaceae > Oleiphilus > Oleiphilus messinensis. Next base: position 23,989 of record NZ_CP021425.1, read on the forward strand.
TTTGATGCTGCGGGTGCGCTCTCGATCGTATGAAGTTTAAATGTCATCTTTAAAGTCCTTCTCTCATTCGTGAATGTTGTGATACTTTATGCTGAAAATTACGAACGATGAATGCTTAGTAGTCCTATTTTATTGTCTTGGAGTACGGTTTTGGCCTCATTTGATGACTTTATCGCGTTGATTCGCTTGAATGTTGATATCTATCATAATGCTCGGGTATGTGGTGACTGGGTGATTAATGCTGATGCTAAAGGTCATACTTGTTTTCACATGGTCACCCAGGATAATTGTCAATTGATCGTGCCGGATATAGGGGAATGGCGTCTAAGTGAAGGGGATTTAGTTATTTTCCCCCGTGATCTACCTCACTCAATGATGCCCTGCGCCCCTCAGACCGGAAAACAGCAACATTTATTGATTCCCGCTGCCCAAGATAAACCGGGTACTAGCCTGGTTTGCGGAAAAGTTTACTTCCAGCATTCTGGTAGTGAACGGTTACTTGATGCCTTGCCCAACGTTTTTGTAGTTAGACAGAATCAGTTTTCCCCTTGGTTGAATGGTTTGCAGGAATTGATACTGGATGAAAGCTTGCGAATCTCTCGACAGACAAACGTTATTATTGATCGGCTTTGTGAATTATTATTTGCTTACGCGCTACGCCACTATATGGAACTGCATGAGCAAAAAACAGGTATTTTCGCTCTTTATGCCCATCGCCAAATCAATAAAGCGATTCAGGCAATACATGATCAACCTGCGTTGAATTGGCAGCTGCAGGCTTTAGCTGAAATTGCCGCTATGTCGCGTACTCAATTTGCCGAGACATTCAAAAGAATAAGTGGATGGACCGTAATGCAGTATCTAACCTGGTGGCGTATGCAGCTTGCTTGGGATGATTTGCGATCCGGGTTGTCGGTAGCTCGGGTTGCAGAAAATGTAGGTTATCAATCAGAAGCTGCCTTTTCCCGTGCCTTTCGAAAGCAATTTACACAGAGTGCGGGAGCAGTTCGTCGTGGTCAGTGACTGGCGGGTGATAAAATTAGCAAAAGGGTATTTTACTGGCAATAAAAAAGGGCAGATCTTTAAAGAGCCGCCCTTTCTTTATATCAAATAACGATTAGATCGCTACGATATTTTCTGCTTGTGGGCCTTTTTGACCTTGAGTTACAGTGAACTCAACTTTCTGGCCTTCTGCCAAAGTTTTGAAACCGTCGCTTTGGATTGCACTGAAGTGTGCGAAAACGTCTGGTCCTGATTGTTGTTCGATAAAACCAAAACCTTTAGATTCGTTGAACCATTTAACGGTGCCTGTAACTTTGTTAGACATAATCATATCCTGAAATTAAAACGTTTTATTGGTGCCAGTTTACTGGCTTAAATAGCTTGGAAATACTGTCTGAAACTTATAGAACTGCAGGACGGATGTTATGAATAACAAGTCGAAATGTAGATCCTTAAATACAAGCTTTCTTTCTAGCTGGTGTGAACTTTATACCAAGATTGTGTGACTGTCCACCAAATTATTGTATAAATTTCACTCAAATCGGATATTTTACAATTCACTTGATTATAGGCCACCTTCCCCTTATGTTAACGGAGCGTGAAAAAGGCCCTGTAATCTGCTTGTTAGCATTATTTGTTGCTATTTGACGGATAATTCACCCCCATAAGACAGCACAAACCCGATCAAAAACATGCTGACACTGACATTGAAGCTGTAATACCCATTCTTTTCCTGTTCCCGGGCTTTAATTTGTGGGCACAGGAAAGCAGGCATGGGGATGCCAAATAACCGGGTGCCCAGAAAGTGATATTCCAGAGCTCCTTCGTTTACCCGGGTTTTGAAACGCATTGACAGAGGGCCGAGTTTCTCCACCAGACAGTTATTTCCGGAGATGAAACGGGAAGACATTTTCAAGCCATCAAAATAGCGTACCCAGACCATGCTCTCTGCATTGTGATCACATTCCACGGCGAGATCAGTTTGAAGGTTATGCCTGGGGAATCCGAAAATATTGCAAATTATATTGGCCAGCTTGCCCCCTCGTTTTACGGCGATACAGCCTTCCATTCGAGAGTGGCCGGTGTGAACCTTCTGTAGTAAAGGCGATAGCTCATGGAATTCTTCGCCTATATGGGTAGTAAATATATTCATTGCGTTGATACCGGCGTTCACCTTCGATGTTATTGGTCTAGAGATGATCTATCGGGTTCACTTTAGCAGAAAGATGCGCAACGAAGTATTGAAGATTGAAGATTGAAGATTGAAGATTGAAGATTGAAGATTGAAGAACAAGATCATGAATTTGCGAATCAGGCCATACCAAGACACCGATTTACCGAGAATCAAACAAATTTATAACGCCTCAAAACTGGATGAACTGAGATTTGAAACGCAACGATATACATTGATACCGCTGGAACAGGATGAAACTCGTTTTGAAGTGTTTAAGAAATCGGCGTTATACCTCGCTGAAAGAGATGACGATGTCCTCGGGTTTGGTGGGAGGCTCGGCTCCGAGGTCAGTATGTTATTCGTCTGTCCTGCTGCAAGGGGTTTTGGCGTAGGCAAGACCTTGTTCGAGTTTCTACTTGGGCAAATTGATGGTGCGACAAACCTGTATGTTGCCAAGTCAAATTGGCCGGCAAAACGCTTGTATGAACATTATGGCTTCAAAGTTATTCGGGAATTTGAAACTGAATATAATGGTATACCGGTGATTGCCAATGAAATGAGTTGTACGTTTGCAAATATGCAATTCAATTAACCATTGAATGATCATTGTATTGCATAGATGCAAACAATTTCGTTATTTTACGACTTCCTGTGGCCATTGTTTAACAGCACGTTCGGAGATCACCAGAATGCCCTGAAATGGGCTACCGTCCTTTAAATTTCTTGGCCTCCTTCAGCGTGCGCTTGTAGTACTGTCCAAGTGCTTTATCTCGAGCGCGACGCTCTGTCAAACTGGCGGAGTTGAGTGCCTCTTCCCGACGTAATTTGTGATAGTTATCCACACGCCGCGACTCGAGATTCCCCGACTCCACCGCTTTGCGTACAGCACAACCCGGTTCGGCCTGGTGCTGACAATCTTTGTAGCGGCAATTCATGGCAAGGTTTTCGATATCGATAAATGTGGATGAAATACCGGATTTGCAATCCGTAATCTGGATTTCACGCATCCCCGGTGTATCCAGTATCAGTGCACCACAGGCGAGTTCGATCAAGGAACGCCGAGTAGTGGTGTGCCGACCCTTTTTGTCATCTTCCCGAATCGCTCCCGTACGTTGGCTTGTTTCACCCGTCAGGGTATTTATCAGCGTGGATTTCCCGACACCTGAAGAACCCAGTACACATACAGTATCGCCGGTGTTTAGCCAGTCGTTCAGTTTGGAAACACCTTGTATATCGAGGCAATTTACGGCTTCTACCATTAAATTGGTGCCTAATGTTCTGATTTGCTCGAGGTATGTTTCCGGAGAGGATACGAGGTCCGATTTACTCAACACGATAACTGGCTCAGCGCCGGCTTCATGAACGACGGCCAGAAAACGCTCAATTCGACTAAGATTGAAGTCCGCATTCATTGAACTGACGATAAAGGCTGTATCCACGTTTGCGGAAATCAGCTGGTACTTCATTCGAGTTCCTGGCGCTTTGCGCTGAAAACAGGTTTTCCGGTCAAGTAGCCGAATAAACTGGTGTTTCTCGTTCAGGAGTACCCAGTCGCCAACCACTATATCTGGCATTGTGGAACTGATTGATATATTGAAGCGGGATGTGAAACTGGCAAGCGTCAGTTCGGATTTATGTTGCTCAATGACGCGACAGGGGAGACAGTCTTCCCATTCTTCGAGAGAAAGTTGTTGTTGAAAAAAAGACTGCCAACCCAAGTGGGATAGTTGTGAAAAATTTGACATGACAAACCCTTAACAAAACCGATGTTAATAAATCGTATGGGGCTAAATGCCCCGGTTTTGATACCGGGCGGCAGAGTCTAAGGTTTAGACAGCATGCCCGGTCAGGTTTGCTACAATCATCAAAAATGCTCCTGACCTGTTTGCTAATGTCTAGAGCAGTATAGATTATTCCCGTGAATGAAAGAAGTTTAGATATGGACGACGTTGTAAAAATGGAAATAAGAAGTGTAACCGAGAGTGAACTCACTGAAATTCTGGACTTAATAGATAGCTTCGACCGTTTACCTGCGCCCAGGCCCGACACCATGAAGTTACATGACATATATAAATCGATTCAAGCGTCTGGCGGTTGTGTCCTTGGGGCGTGTATAGACGACAAACTCGTTGGTACCTGTACTGTTAATATTTGTCCTAATCTCAGCTGGTCCGGACGCCCTTATGCGATGATCGAGAATGTAATTGTTGCACATGGTTTTCGCAAACAAGGTTTGGGAAAAGCGTTACTGGATTACGCTGTGAAGCATGCAAAGTCAAAGGGGTGCTATAAAGTCGCTTTAATGACGGGGGTTAAAACATCCAGTGTGGATCGCTTTTATAAGCGTGCGGGTTTTAGCGGCGATAAACTTGGTTACCAGATACGGTTTGATGCCTGAGTCTGTGGTTTATCGAATTGGTGCTGGGATACGCACCCGTCGGACTTGTTGGTTTATCAAATCCGGCGGGTCTTGGAGCTGGGTAAGCGTGTCAGAATTTGAGTTTACGCGGGTGAAAACAATCGATCCTCAGCGGAGCAACGGTTCAGTTCTTCCGAGGTGGTGTTGATCCAGTGTTCGGCTTCTTGCGTGAGCTGGTCTTCGGTTTTTCCAAATGGATCGATGGGTTGGCCATAGACCAGAGAAACGGTACCAGGGTATTTCAATAGCGAGTTGTTTGGCCAGCGTTCGCCGGAGTTATGGGCGACAGGCAGGAGGGGCTTGCCGGAACTGATTGCGAGTTTTGCGCCGCCTCGGGTGAATTTTTTACGTCGTCCGGTTGGGACGCGTGTGCCTTCGGGGAAGATGAGTACCCATACGCCTTGGTTTAATTTTTCGGTGCCTTCCCGCAGAACAGTGCGAATCGCTTCTTTGCGGTTACTGCGGTCTATTGCGATGGGTTCTACCAGTCCAAACGCCCAGCCGAAAAAAGGAATCTTCAATAATTCCTGTTTGATGACCTGTGTCTGTGGAGCAAACTGGGTTTGCAGAAAAAAGGTTTCCCAGGTGCTTTGGTGTTTGCTATAGATGATGCAGGGATCTTTCGGAATGTTTTCCACGCCGTAGATTTGATAGTTGATATTGCAACAAATCCGTAACCAATTAATGACAAACTTGGTGTATCCCTGAATTACGATCACGAATCGTGTTCGATACGGGAGTGCCGGTGCAATGATTATGGCCGTGGAGGTAAACACAAGCGTGAATATCACCAGGACCACATAGAATAATGCAGTTCGCAAGTAGAGCGAAAACGGTACTTTCAACATAACCATTCTCTAATCGATCAAGTTTTTACGGGCTACTGATACCGCTCGACAAGAATGGGAGTTGCTGCAAAGGGAAACTGCAGTTGTTATTTGAGAATGTGGTTTACAAAATCAGCAAGGTTGTCATAGACCGAAATGTCGCTCAGGCCCGCGTCGTCGAGTTCAGACAACGTGGTCATGCCATTGCCTGTTTTGACCAACGCGGCGCGGCAACCTACCGATTGCGCGGCCTGTAGATCTTTGAGGCTATCGCCGACCATCGTGACCGAGCTGAAATCCGCAATTCCCAAAGCACTTCCGATTTCTCGTAGTAACCCAGGTTTTGGTTTTCTACATTCACAACCTTCATCAGGGTGATGAGGACAATACGCGATATGCGAGATAGAGCCGCCCTGCTCTGCGACTAATGCACACATTTTTTCGTGCATCGCATGCAATTCGGCCAGCGTGTAGTATCCTCTACCGACGCCTGACTGGTTGGTGGCTATCGCAATGCGATAGCCGCTTTTGGATAATCGTGCGATTGCCTCAATACTGCCATCGATAGGATGCCATTCATCCGCAGACTTGACATAGTCTGCGGAGTCAACGTTAATCACACCATCGCGATCAAGGATAATAACCACACAAATAACCCTTATGATGCTGATTGTAGCAGAGAAATATCTGCGACCTGAAGAAACAGATTACGTAAAGATGACAGCAATGCCAAGCGATTGTTCCGAATTGCCATGTCATCTGCCATAACCATGACGTCATCAAAGAACTGATCGACACTCTGGCGTAGTGCTGCCAGTTCAGTCAGAGCGGCTTCGTAATCACCTTCAGCAAACAGTGGCTGCACTTTGTTGTTCAGTTCTGCAAGATTACTGGCGAGTGCTTTTTCGGCGTCCTCCTGGAACAGATTACTATCGATTTCAGAGCTAACTTCAGCATCCTGTTTGCTGAGGATGTTGGAAACCCGCTTGTTCGCTGCCGCAAGCGCCTGAGCATTTTCGTTACGCAAGAAGGCATTTACAGCATGCACGCGTCGATCGAAGTCCACAGGTCTGGTGGGCTTACGGGCGTGCACGGCAAGATAGACTTCAGCGGCAATGCCTTCATCCTCATACCAGGCTCGGAAGCGTTCCAGCATGTAATCCAAAACAGTGTTGTTCAGGTTTTCTGCGGTCAGGTTCTGGTGCTGGCTGATGGCGAGTTCTATACACTCTGCCAGATCCAGTGGCAATTTCTTCTCAACGATGATTCGGAGAATACCCAGTGTCGCCCGGCGCAATGCGAAAGGATCTTTAGTTCCACTTGGCGGTTGCTTGATACCAAATAATCCGACCAGAGAATCCAGTCTGTCGGCAATGGACAGAATTGCACCTGTAGCGGTCTCAGGCAGTTGATCGCCAGCAAACCGGGGCATGTATTGTTCATCCAGGGCTTTTGCCACTTCCTGATTTTCACCATCTGCTGTGGCATAGTGATAACCCATGATGCCTTGCAGTTCGGGGAACTCGAGAACCATTTCACTGACCAAATCGGTTTTAGCCAGCATTGCAGCGCGTTGTGCCAGTGCAGGGTCTGAGCCGACTTTATCTGCCAGTTTCTCTGCTAGCCCGGCTACCCGCACGCATTTGTCGTAAATAGTCCCCAGCTTTTCCTGAAAGACGATTGGCTTCAGCCTTTCAATACGGGATTCCAGAGTGGACTTCTTATCGGTTTCAAAGAAGAATGCGGCGTCAGACAGTCGTGGCCGAATAACCTTCTCATTACCTTCAACGACTTTGGTCGGGTCTTTACTCTCGATATTGGAGATCGTGATGAAGTTTGGCAACATCTTGCCGTCAGCATCAACCACGTGGAAGTACTTCTGGTGCTCTTTCATCGAGCTGATCAGGGCTTCCGCTGGTACATCCAGAAAGCGCTCTTCAAATTTGCCGATCAGTGGCACGGGCCATTCATTCAGTGCGGTGACCTCATCCAGCAGGTCTTCATCGATAACCGCTGTTCCGGAAACCTGTTTGGCAATATCGATAACTGCCTGGCGGATTTTGTCCCGGCGTTTGGCAAAATCGGCAATGACATAACCTTGGTTTTCCAGCAGACCTTCGTATTCTGAAGGTGTATTGATGGTCAGAATCTCATTGCAGTGGAAACGGTGTCCGCGGGTTTGATTCCCGGATTCATGACCCAGAATAGTCGCTGGAACAACCTGTTCGCCCAGGAGCATGACAATCCAGTGTGCGGGTCTGACAAACTCAACCTTGCGTGCGCCCCAACGCATGCGTTTGGGGATGGGTAACTGGTTGAGTGAATTGCTGATTATATCCGGTAGCAAGGCTGTGGCTGCCTGACCGGCTTGAGTCGAGCGATAAACCAGCCACTCCCCTTTTGGTGTTTCAATCCGGCTGAGTTCGTCGGGCGTTACGCCGCAGGAGCTGGCAAACCCTTGCAGTGCTCGAGTCGGGTTACCGTCTGCATCAAAAGCCGCTTTTACTGCAGGCCCTTTTTTCTCCACTTCAATATCAGGTTGCTGCAGCTGTAGTCCGGATACACGGACAGCAAGCCGTCGTGGACTGGCAAATAAGGTTGTACCCGTGAAGGCCAGGTTTGCTTGTTCCAGGCCGGTTTTGATTCCGTTACCAAAGGCTTCGGAGAGGCGTTTCAGTGCCTTGGGAGGCAACTCTTCGGTTCCGATTTCAACCAGAAAATCTTGTGTAGACATATTACTGCTCTCCTCCATTTTCACTGGCCAACACTTCGTTGCGCAGTGCTTCAGGTGCCATCGGGAAGCCGAGTTCCTTGCGTCGTTCGTAATAGGCTTGTGCGACTGCACGGGCCAGTCCGCGCACACGCAGAATAAAACGCTGGCGTTCGGTTACGGAAATGGCGTGTCGCGCATCCAGCAAGTTGAAGGTGTGAGAAGCTTTAAGCACCATTTCGTAAGCGGGTAATGGCAGTCCCTCTTCAATCAGGCGCTGACTTTCCCGTTCATATACGTCAAAGTTGTTGAACAGAAAATCGGTGTCGGCTTGCTCGAAATTGTAGGCTGACATTTCCACTTCGTTTTGATGGAACACATCACCATAGGTGACGACGCCATCAGGGCCATTTGCCCAAACGAGATCGTAGACACTATCGACCCCTTGCAGGTACATCGCGATTCGTTCTAGGCCGTAAGTGATTTCGCCCGTGACCGGATAGCATTCCAGTCCACCTACCTGCTGAAAGTAGGTGAACTGCGTTACTTCCATACCATTCAACCAGACTTCCCAGCCCAGACCCCAAGCGCCCAGTGTGGGTGATTCCCAGTTATCTTCAACAAATCGAACGTCATGGACGTTGGTGTCGATACCCATGCGCTGCAAAGATTCCAGGTACAACTCCTGAATATTGTCCGGAGAAGGCTTCAACACAACTTGAAACTGATAGTAGTGTTGCAGACGGTTCGGGTTTTCCCCGTAACGGCCGTCCGTTGGACGTCGGCTGGGCTGCACGTACGCAGAATTCCAGGTTTCGGGGCCGATCGCGCGCAGGAATGTAGCGGGATGGAATGTGCCGGCACCGACTTCCATATCCAAGGGTTGCAGAACAACGCAACCTTGTTCGGCCCAGTATTGTTGGAGTGCGAGTATCAGCCCCTGGAAGGTACTGACGTCATATGTGTTGTTGTTAGACACGGAAAACACCTGTTGAATTGATTCAATCCTGAATTGGGTCGCGGGATTATACTATTTGCATGGCTTTTGTGCAGGGTTTGCAGTGAAAAATGCGTAGTTAATTACGCATTTAGCGTTGGAACTGCCGGTTCAATCAGGCCTGCAATACGTACTCGAGAATATCCACCACCTGTTGCGGGGTTTCAGTCACAGCAAATGCAGCGCCATCAACTTCTTTTAGCGGATGTGTGAGGTCGGGAGCATGCATGACTATCAGGGGTTTACCCAGCGCGGCGGCATAACCGGCGTCAAAAGCTGCATTCCATTGCTTGTATTTGTCCCCGAACCGGACCACTACAACATCGGCACTCTGGATGCCGGTCTGAGTACGTATGGCATTGATGCCTGCGCCTTTGCGATCTTTCCAGAACGGTTTGTCCTCTGTTCCCAGAATATTGACCCCTACATCGTCACTCGCTTCATGATTGGTGACGGGGGCCAGTACGCGGACATCGAGTCCTTTTTCGGTGATACCCTGTTTGATTTGATCACGCCAGTCAGTGTGAATTTCCCCGGATAGATAGATGGTCAGCGACATGTCGAAGCTTCCTCTTGCAATTAGATTTAGGCCATTTGTTTGGCAGAAAATAACCGGGAAGCTTAACATGGAATTATGACGGGTTGTAACCTGTTCCCTATTATCACAGGATTTGGTGTTTCATCGACGCCAAAATGCAGGGGTAAACAGGATGAGCAGGGTAAAGACTTCGAGTCGGCCCAGGAGCATGGCAAAGCAGAGAATCCATTTGGCGACGTCATTCAAATCACCGTAGTGATAGGCGACTTCCCCCAGACCTGGCCCCAGATTATTGATGCAGGCACCTACGGCAGACCACGCGGTAACCTGATCCAGACCCGTGGCCAGCAGGCCGATCAGCATGAACACAAACATAAACATGTAAGCAGAAAAGAACCCCCAAACCGCTTCCACGACCCGATCCGGCACCGGCTTTTTGCCGAGCTTGACGGGTATCACTGCATTGGGGTGGATCAGCCGTTTAACTTCCCGGATGCCCTGTTTGTAGATCAGTAAAACCCGGATGACTTTCATACCCCCGCCGGTTGATCCCGCGCAGCCACCGACAAAGGCGATAACAAAAAGCAGGAATGGCAGCGTTAACGGCCAGTGCGCAAAATCAGCGGTGGCAAAGCCGGTCGTGGTGGCGATCGATACCACTTCAAATACGCCCAATGTGATTGATTCGTTCAGGCTGTAGGTCTTGGTGAAGTACAATGACGCTACTGTGAACAGGCTCACGGCCACCAACAGTCCGGCGTAAAATTTGAACTCCGGATCCCGGAAATAAACGATGAGATTGCGTGATCGAATGACGGCAAAATGTAAGGCGTAGTTCACGCCGGACAGAATCATAAAGATAATGGCCACCAGTTCGACCCAGTGATTCTCGAAATAAGCAATACTTTCATCGTGGGTCGAAAAGCCGCCAATTGCGACAGTGGAAAAGCTGTGGGATATGGCGTCAAACCAGTCCATACCCGCAAGCCAGTAGCAGACTGCACATACTACTGTTAGGGTTAGATAGATATACCAAAGGGCTTTTGCTGTTTCGGTAATACGGGGGGTCAGTTTACTGTCTTTTACCGGTCCCGGTGCTTCGGCACGATACAGCTGCATCCCCCCGATACCCAGCATGGGCAGTACGGCAACTGCGAGTACGATAATCCCCATGCCACCAAACCATTGCAGTTGTTGCCGATACCACAAGATTGATTTTGGCAAGGCGTCAATGCCGGTGATGACGGTGGCCCCGGTGGTGGTCAGGCCGGACAGCGATTCGAAGTAGGCATCGACGAAGCGCATATCCGGGTTATCCGAGACATAGAGTGGTATGGCTCCGCTAAGACTCAGTGTAACCCAGAACATAACGGTGATCAGAAAGCCGTCGCGAACCCGTAACTCCTGTTGTTTATTGCGCACAGGGAGCCATACTAGAAACCCGATAATCAGGATCAGCACAAATGCTTCAAGGAAAAAATTAACCTGACCATCCTGATAAATGACGGATACCACCATGGGCGGAACCATGGTCAAACTGAACAACATCATCAGAATGCCCAGTATTCTCATGATGACCGTGAAGTGCATAACCTTTCCTTTTCTGCAGTGGTTGGCAGCGTTCAGCGCTGGAGGTTAAAAGAAGGTCAATCCGACCTGGAACAGTTTTTCAACTTCCCGTATCCGGTTTTTATCCACAAGGAAGAGTATCACGTGGTCATCGGGCTGAACCCGAATATGATCATGGGCAATCAAGACTTCATTGTGTCGCACAATCGCCCCGATAGTGCAGCCTTCCGGTAGTGGAATTTCGTCCAGTCTGCGTCCGACAACCTTGGATGATCTGTGGTCGCCGTGGGCAATCGCCTCGATGGCCTCTGCAGCGCCCCGGCGCAGTCGGTGGACGTTGACCACATCGCCTTTGCGTACGTGCGCCAGCAAACTGCCCAGAGTGGCTTGCTGCGGCGAGATGGCGATGTCAATTTCCCCACCTTGTATCAGGTCAACGTAGTCCGGGTTATTGATCAAGGTCATGACCTTGCGTACGCCCAGTCGTTTTGCCAGCATCGAAGCCATGATATTAACTTCGTCATCATTGGTGACGGCGCAGAAAACATCAGTCCCTTCAATATTTTCATCCAGGAGCATTTCTTTGTTGGAGGCATCTCCCTCCAATACGATGGCTTTATTCAGGGTTTCCGACAAGTGCAGACAGCGGTCTTCATTGTGTTCAATGATTTTGACCTGATACCGGCTTTCCAGCTCGGTAGCCAGACGATGACCAATGTTGCCGCCCCCGGCAATAATGATTCGTTTGTAGGGCTTTTCCAGGGGCTGGAGCTCACTCATCACCGACCGGATATGGTTAGACGCCGCGATGAAAAAGACTTCATCATCTTCTTCGATGATGGTTGAACCTTCTGGAATGATGGGTCTGGCTCGACGGAATATAGCGGCAACACGGGTATCGATATTGGGCATGTGTTGTTTCAAGTACGATAACTCGTGGCCAATCAGGGGGCCTCCACGTGCAGTCTTGATACCGACCAGTCGTGCCAATCCATGAGAAAAGTCTTGTACCTGGAGTGCGCCGGGGTATTCAATCAGTCGGGTGATGTGCTTGGTGACTACCTGTTCCGGACTGATGAGGACATCAATGGGGAAGGCATCGGTGCTGAACAAGCCTTTTTTGGTCAGGTATTCCTGGGCCCGCACACGACTGATTTTTGTCGGTGTCCGAAACAGAGTATGGGCGACCTGACAGGCCACCATATTCACTTCGTCACTGTTGGTGACCGCGATCAGCATGTCTGCGTCTTCAGCACCGGCCTGGCGTAAAATCGCCGGATAAGATCCTCGCCCCTCTACAGTGCGGATATCGAGACGCTCTCGCAGTGATCGCAAGCGACTGCTATTGTGGTCGATTACGGTAATGTCATTGGCTTCATGGGCCAGGTTCTCTGCCAGGGTACCCCCGACTTGGCCTGCTCCAAGGATGATAATTTTCATAAGTTCATATCACACTTTTTTGCCAGTCTGCGTAAGCAGTCAGTGTTTGCGTAAACAGGCGTAAAAAAAGCCATCGTGGCTGTTGGACTGCGGTAGTAACTGTTTACCCACGGTGGTATTGATACCCCATGGATATTGCTCCGGTTCCAGTGGAATAACGTCAACATCATTCATCTTGGCCTGGAAGCGCTCAATTATACGGGTATTTTCCTGCGGGAACACAGAACAGGTTGCGTAAACCAGTATGCCGTTTGCTTTAAGTGTAGGCCAAACTGCTTCCAGCAGGTGTAATTGTAGTTTAGCCAATTCAGCAATGTCCTGTTCCCGGCGAAGCAGTTTGATATCCGGGTGACGTCGGATGACACCTGTTGCGCTGCAGGGGGCATCCAATAGAATCCGGTCGAAGGCTTGGCCATCCCACCAGGTTGCTGTGTCCATTGCATCTGCCGCAATTACGTCTGCGTGAATGTTCAGACGCTCCAGGTTTTCATTAATGCGTTCTGCCCTTTGTGGATCTTTCTCCACCGCGACGAGTTGCGCCAGATTGGGTTCTGTTAATCGAATGGCACAGGTTTTCCCCCCGGGTGCCGCGCAAGCATCCAGCACACGTTGTCCGGGTTTCAGGTCAAGTAACGTGGTACAAAGTTGTGCAGCTTCATCCTGGACGGTGAACCAGCCCTCCTGAAATCCGGGTAACATTTTCACATCGCACGGGGTGGTCAGCGTTACACCGGTTGGACTGAACTGAGTGGCAACGGCGTCAATACCCTGTGCCTGAAGTTGCTCCAGGAATGTTTCACGACAAGTCAGTCCGGTGTTAATGCGCAAGGTTAAAGGTGGACGTTCATTATTGGCTTGTAGAATCTCCTGGTAGTGATCTGGCCAGTTCGCCTTTAGCTTGTGCACAATCCAGTCTGGATGGCTGAATTGCACTTCAACGGGTGCGGACGTATCGGACTGTAACCCCTCCTGATCGCGCTGGGCCTGTCGTAAAAGACCGTTGATCAATCCTTTTAGATGTTTCATACCCAGATCGGGCGCAGCATCAACGGTGCTGTGTATGGCGGCATGGGCGGGGATTCGGGTAAACAGTAGTTGATACAGGCCAAGGTTAATGAGTATCCTTGCGGCGTTGTCCCGCTTCCTGAGTGGGCGGTGGAGCAGACTGGCTTGAATAAAATCGAGGCGTTGAAACCAGCGGCAGGTGCCAAAGCTCAATTCCTGGAGCAAGGCCCGATCCTCAGGTTTGACCTGCTCTTGATAGTAGGGCAACACGGCGGTAAGGGAACGCTGGTTTTCCTGGATGTCGAGTAACACTCGGGTTGCGATGGCGCGTAAGTTTTCAGTCACTGCATTTGCCCTGTTATCCACGGTAAAGGCGGGTTGAATCAAGCCAGAACGGTATCGGTCATCAAGACCTGCTTGCCGCCGTTGATCAGATCATTTGTGCTGATGGCCTTGTTTCCCGGTAGTTGAATCCGGGTAAGCACCAGTGCTTTATCGCCACATTGAACCACAATTCCCGTTCGATCTCTGCCAATAATGGTACCTGGAGCGGCCTCGGAAATCTGGCGGGCATCGACATGGGCTTCCAGGACTTTGACCCGCTCGTTGTTCTCTACGGTAAATGCACCGGGCCAAGGTGTCAGCGCGCGAATTTTGCGATCCAGCACATCTGCAGGCTGGTTCCAGTCGATCTGCCCTTCCTGTTTGCTGAGTTTGTGCGCATAGCAGGCCTGACTGTCATCCTGGGGTGCCGCTTCGAGGGTATCAAGGGCTTGTTGACGGAGATAATCGAGGATCGCCTCTGCGCCGATTACGGCCAGTTTGTCATGCAGCGTGCCACCGGTTTCCTGAGGATCAATATGACAGCGGTGTTCCAGCAATTTGTCCCCGGTATCCAATCCTTCATCCATTTGCATAATGGTAATCCCGGATTCCTTGTCCCCGGCCTCAATTGCCCGCTGAATAGGCGCGGCACCGCGCCAGCGTGGCAGCAATGAGGCGTGAATATTGACACAACCCAGTCGGGGTGCGTTCAAAACGGATAGGGGTAAGAGCAATCCGTAGGCGGCTACGATCATCAAATCAGCCTGCAGGGATTGTAGTTCTGTCAGACTCTCTTCTGCTTTGAAATTCAGCGGCTGGTAGACCGGAATATCGGCTTCAAGCGCGACCGCTTTGACGGGACTGGGTAACAGTTTCCGGCCTCGACCGGCGGGACGATCCGGTTGAGTATAGACTGCAATAACATTGTAGTGATTTGCCAGCAGTGCTTTCAGGCTTGAGGCTGCAAAATCCGGTGTTCCAGCGAAAATAATGCGTAAGGGATGTGTGTCCCTGCTGCTCTCTCTGCTGTTCTGTTTATCGTTGCGTTGCTCGTTGGACAGGGAATTCGGATCTGAGTTGGAATGCATAGCAGAAACAGGCCTCCTTAAATAGGGTGCCGCGCGGGCGCGTGGCTGGGACGCAGGCATCGGGTGTAAGGGCCCGTGCTGATCAGTTGCGGCGCAAGATTAACAGTATCGATAAAGGTACGCAAATTCCTGTACCTTGTGCCTGGGTTCAGGTCGAAGCGAGTGGGGATCGAGGCCGTTCAGACAGGGGATCGAACGGCGCGGAAGTCAGTTTGATCAGGCCCGGATTTTGTGTTGTTTTTCGAGCTTTTTACGAATTCGGGTGCGTTTCAGGTTGCTGAGGTAATCGACAAACAATTTGCCATTTAAATGATCCAGCTCGTGCTGAATACACACTGCCAGTAACCCTTCTGCTTCCAGCTCATAGGGATTACCATCACGATCCAGGGCTTTCAACAGGACATGATCAATACGTGTGACCGGTTCATAAAATCCTGGCACGGACAGGCAACCTTCCTGCATTTCATGGGGATCACCCGCAAGCACGGTGAAGGATGGATTGATCAGTGTCAGCGGTTCACTGCGATCTTCGGAGACATCGATCACGACAATGCGCTGGTGAATATCGACTTGCGTTGCCGCGAGCCCGATTCCGGGGGCTTCATACATGGTTTCGAACATGTCATCGACGATTTTCCGGATTTCGTCGTCCACTTTTTCCACGGGTTTGGCAATGGTTCGTAGTCGTGGATCTGGAAATTCGAGTATGTTGAGAATGCTCATGAGAAAGTTCTGTGCCCTGGTTTATATAATGAAAATACAACATATTTACTAGATAATCGGTGACTTAGACTTCATATTTCGGGTCATTTCGACTTTTTTTTGGTACCAGTCACGATATCACTGCTACTATTATCTATTAGAGCTGGAAAGAGTACAAATTATCTCCAGTATTCGTGCCAAGGACAACTGCCATTTGCCTTGTTTGTCGTGATTGTTGTACTTGTCGTGTTGATCGTTCGGCCACAGCGGTGACCGGGGATGCTGACGGCTAACTTGTACATTGAACTGAATGCCAGACCAAGAACTGAGCGTTAGACCAAGAATTGAATGTCAGATTAAGTGTGGCAACCTGGTTCACAATTTCAAGGTCTTTTATTGAGAATTGGAATTCGATCACGACAATTTCGAATGCTGATCTAAACTTAGGAAAATAACTCAGGATGTCCGGCGTTAAGCTGGATATTCAATGACTTCCCTGCTTATGACAAGAGAATGAAAGGGACATAACATGCGGAAACTGTTGCACGTGGTAGCAGCCTTGATGATTTCGGTGAGTACGGCTTGGGCCCAGCCGGATCTAAAGGCAAATCATCCGGAAACCTATACGGTTGTCAAAGGCGATACCCTTTGGGATATATCGTCTCGCTTTTTGGATTCACCGTGGTTGTGGCCGGAGATTTGGCACGCCAATCCTCAAGTAGACAACCCTCACCTCATTTATCCGGGTGATGTACTGGGGTTGATCTATGTGGAAGGCAAACCAAAACTGACGATGATCAGTCGAGGCGAAGCCAGCCGCACAGTCAAATTGACACCGAAAGCGCGTATTACGCCACTTGATACCGCCATTCCGGCCATTCCGCTGGATGCGATCAGCAGCTTTCTGACGGGGACCCGGATTGTCGAACCCGCTGACTTAAATACCGCCCCTTATGTCTTGATTGGTAAAGATGGACATCTTGTTACGGGAGCGGGTGATACGGTTTATGCCCGTGGTGATCTGTCGGAGGGTCAGTCGGTCGGTATATTCCGGGAAGGCAAGCGCTACGTTGACCCAGATACCAGTGAGTTCCTGGGTCTGGAAGCCCGGGAAATCGGTATGGCCCGGGTCGAGGCGGTAAATGGTGAAGTAGTCACGCTCAAGGTGCAACGCACCCGTGAAGAAATTCTTCAGGGAGATCGTATTCTGCCCACGGATGATCGAATTATCACCAGCACCTATCATCCCTCTTCCCCCAAAGCAGACATCACTGGCCGTATGATCAGTGTACTTAACGGGGTGCGAAACATCGGTCAGTATGATGTTGTGGTGATCGACAAAGGATCACGTGACGGGGTTGAAGAAGGTAATGTTTTTGCCGTTTACCGAAAAGGCGGATTGGTTCGTGATCCAATAACCACGGAGCGAATCGAATTACCGTCGGAACGTGCCGGGGTGTTCATGGTATTCCGTATATTCGAAAAGGTCAGTTATGGCCTGGTGCTCAGAGCGACATTGCCATTAGCCATTGGTGATGAAGTGCGTAAGCCCTAATGTTCGCGATTTCTCGGGTACGCCTTTAAATTGAAGCGGCCTTTCCTATAAAATATAAAACCGGTCTTTTGTGACCGGTTTTTTTATGGCTGGGTAGCGGATAAATCAGAACAAGGATGTAGTGACCGATGGAATTGGATTTAGAGAGTCAGTGTTGGCTTTTTTTCAGCTTGTTAAAGGGGGTTGGCCCACGCAAGATTAGCCGCTTGCTGAGTGAATTTTCCACCCTGACCGAGGTCGTGAATGCGGATCGTAGCCGCTTACGACAATTGGGATTGAGCTCTGAACAGATATCGGCGGTGGATGATTTCGTCTGTGCTCGTGAACCGGAACTATATCGTCAACATCGAGACAGAATTCAGACCTGGCTTCAGCATCCTTCGAATACGCTGCTTCACCAGAATCATCCGGATTATCCTGCCCAACTGTTGCAGATCTATGACGCCCCTCTTGTGCTTTTTGCTGTGGGCGATTGTACCCGACTGATGTTGCCGCAATTGGCGATGGTGGGCAGTCGTCGTGCATCACCTGCAGGGCTAGATGCGGCTTACCATTTTGCGCGCGAATTGTCCCGCGGGGGAATCACTATCACCAGTGGTTTTGCCTATGGTATTGATACCCGCGCACACCAGGGGGCGTTGTTGGGCTCGGGAGGTACAATCGCCGTATTGGGCACGGGGGCTGATGTCTGTTATCCGGCGCAGAACCGGAAATTGTTCGACACATTGCCTGAAAATGGGGTCATTGTTTCCGAGTTCCCTTTGGGTACTGCGCCTCAGGCGCGGCAGTTTCCGAAACGGAATCGTTTGATCAGTGGCTTGGCTGCGGGTGTTCTGGTGGTGGAAGCAAGCTTGAAAAGTGGCTCGTTAATTACTGCCCGAACGGCTCTGGAACAGAACCGCGAGGTATTTGCGCTGCCCGGGTCGATTCAGAATCCGATGGCTAAAGGTTGTCATCAATTGATCAAACAGGGTGCCAAGCTCGTTGATGATGTCTATGATATTCTCGATAATTGGCAAAGCCTGTTCAGTTTTCAGATACAACTGTGTCAGTCTCGTCCGTCAGTGCGAATTGAGTCAGATCATTCGGCTGCTCCGAAATTGGAGAGCATGCCTGCAAAATCACAAGGGGATCTGACTGAACGGGAACAGGCGTTGCTGAATGTGATGGGTTACGATATTGAAATCCCGGACCAATTGATCGCAAGAGCCAGTGCCCCGGCCCATGAAGTGATGCAGGATCTGGTGATGCTGGAACTGAAAGACTATATTGAGTCCGTAAGCGGTGGTTATCGAAAACGAATGTAAAGCCCCGCGCAAGATTTAATCATCATAAAGAAACAGGTGTTTGCTTGAGCGAGATACACATTTCCAAAGCGGTAAATACTCTCAAAACCGGTGGTGTAATTGCCTACCCTACGGAAGCGGTTTGGGGTCTCGGGTGTAATCCCTATGATAAGCAGGCATTTCAGACTATTTTGACCCTCAAAGGCCGTCCGCTGGAAAAAGGTGTTATCTTGATATCCGGCGTCAAGGCGCATTTTGCTCAACTACTGGAGCCACTTACCGAGGCTCAACGTGCGCTGGTTGAGTCGCATTGGCCCGGACCCACCACGTTCCTGCTGCCGGATTCGATGGGACTACCGAGCTGGATAAAAGGTCGATTTAGTACCGTAGCCTGTCGATTTACCCAACACCCGCTGGTGGGCGAAGTGACTCGTCGTTTCGGCGCGCCAATTGTGTCGACATCGGCAAATCCAGGCGGGCGACCACCTGCTCGATCGTCATTTCAGGTCCGGCGGTATTTCACTGATCAGCTGGATTATATCCTGCCGGGTCAGACCAGCAACTTACAATCTCCGAGCCAGATCATCGATTTGCGCACCGGGAAACGTCTTCGTTAAACAGAAAGAATCTAAACCATGAGCACCGAATTGATACCGGATATAGAAACTGTAAAAACGTATTTACTGGATGTACAGGACCGTATTTGCGGGGGCCTGGCTGATGCTGATGGACGTGCACAGTTTGCGGAAGAACAATGGCAGCGCCCCGAAGGGGAACGATTAACCGGTGGTGGCCGAACACGGGTCATGACCAATGGTCGGGTGTTCGAAAAAGGCGGGGTAAACTTTTCCCATGTTGCCGGGCCCAGTTTACCGGTATCGGCAACGGCTCATAGACCGGAGCTGGCGGGACGATCCTATCAGGCGTTAGGGGTTTCCCTGGTGATGCACCCGGAGAACCCATTTGTACCGACATCACATGCCAATATTCGGTTTTTCATCGCGGAAAAAGCCGGTGAAGACCCAATCTGGTGGTTTGGTGGAGGTTATGATTTAACGCCCTATTATGGCTTTGAAGCGGATTGCGTGCATTGGCACCAAGTTGCCAGGCAGGCCTGTGAACCCTATGGTCAGGATGTCTATCCACGATTTAAAAACTGGTGCGACGACTATTTTTACCTGAAGCACCGGGATGAACCACGCGGTGTTGGCGGCTTGTTTTTTGATGATTTGAATGAATGGGGCTTTGCACAGTCATTTGCGTTTTTGCAGTCTGTCGGGGACAGCTATCTGGAAGCCTATCTGCCCATCGTAGAGCGACGTCAGGATCATGCTTACGGCGCAGCCGAACGCGAGTTTCAGCTTTATCGCCGGGGCCGCTATGTTGAATTCAATCTGGTGTTTGACCGTGGCACCCTGTTTGGTTTGCAGTCTGGAGGTCGTACAGAATCAATTCTGATGTCTATGCCGCCTTTGGTTCGCTGGGAATATAACTGGAGTCCGACCCCTGATTCCGAGGAAGCGCGTTTGACTGATTACTTCCTTAAACCCCGGGACTGGGCGTCGATGACCCCCGGAAATGAGTAAGACTGGTCTCGACCTTTCATTTGATTGCTGTAATTAATATACCATCAACAGGAGATCCGATTATGGATTTGTATGCGGTTTTCGGAAATCCGATTGGCCACAGTAAGTCACCGTTTATCCACAGTGAATTCGCAAAGCAGACTGGAGAAGCACTTGAATATACCGCCGTGCAAGCGCCTTTGGACAGTTTCGCGGCGGAGGTGGAGGTGTTTTTCAACGGTGGCGGAAAAGGTATTAATGTGACGGTTCCCTTCAAGGAGCAGGCTTGGCAATGGGTTCAACAGCGTGCAGAGCGAGCAGAACTGGCGGGTGCGGTTAATACAATTTATCGTGATTCCAGTGGTATTTATGTTGGCGATAATACCGATGGCAAGGGATTAGTGACCGATTTGCAGGTGAATAACAAGGTGCAATTGGCGAACAAAAACATTTTGGTTTTAGGCGCCGGTGGTGCTGTTAAAGGGGTGTTGAAGCCGCTTCTGGATTGTGCCCCCAAACAGATCGTGATTGCCAACAGAACCGTGTCAAAAGCCGAAGGCCTGCAACGCAAATTCGCTGAGTTTGGTTCAGTTCGTGCCTGTAGTTTTGCTGACGCAGCAGAGCACCTTGGCCAGGGTGAAGCATTTGATGTCATTATCAATGGTACCTCTGCAAGCCTGGCGGGTGATGTGCCGCCGATATCCGGTGCCCTTATCAATGCGGATACGGTTGTCTATGACATGATGTATAGTGCTGATTTGACCGCATTTAATGCCTGGGCAAAAAAGCAGGGTGCACTGCAGCTGATTGACGGTTTGGGTATGTTGGTTGAACAGGCTGCAGAGTCCTTTTACCTGTGGCGTGGAGTCCGGCCGGACACTGCCGCAGTCATGGCAAGTTTGCGCGCGCTGTAACAGAAGCCTATTCTGGTTAGCTTTGTCGTTATCCATCGTTGTTAAATTGATCTATGCTGTTCTTATGAGCAATGTGCCTGTGGAAAACTTGTGGGCATAATGTTTATACAGTGTGGGCATAGTGTGGACATAGGTATAGTGTGGACATAGCGTGGATATAGCAACCTTAATCGGATTATTTGCCGGAATCGCAATCGTACTACTGGCCATTGTGTCAGGGTCAGAGATTTGGGACTTTATCAATGGACCAGGTCTGGCGATTGTGGTTTTCGGCACCATGGCTGTCACTCTGATAAAGTTTCGACTTTCGACGGTCTGGGTATCCCTTCGACTGGCCCTGAAAACCGTATTTGTGGATCGGCTTGAGTCCCCTATCCTGCTGATTCAACATCTCAGCGATCTGGGTAAAGTGGTGCGCAAGGATGGCATTCTTGGCCTGGAACGGGTTGAAGTTGATCATCCCTTCCTGAAAAAAAGTATCGATCTGTGTGTGGATGGCCATCCACCGGAATTTGTCGAAGAAATCATGATGCTGGAAATCGAGCAATCCATGGAACGCTATGACACCGCAGAACGTATCTTCAGGGGGATCGGCGACACCGCGCCGGCATTGGGTATGCTGGGTACCTTGGTGGGTCTGGTGCAGATGTTAAATAACATGGAGGATCCCAGCTCGATTGGCCCGGCGATGGCGATTGCCTTGCTGACCACTTTTTATGGTGCTTTTATCGCACAACTTGTCGCGCTGCCACTGGCGGAGAAGATGAGACTGAAGGCTTTGGATGAACACCGTAATATGTCCCTTATTGCAACCAGTATGCAAAGCATCATCAAAGGTCAGAACCCGCGAGTGATTGGTGATATTCTCTCGACCTATCTGCCTCCGGTATTACGTGATCAGTTGAATGCAGCGCAGGCCCGGGAGGAGATGTGATCCGCCCCCGTCGCCCGGCTCAGGAGTCGCCCGGTGCCAGTTGGATCATGACGTTTGCCGACTTGATGACGTTGTTGCTTACATTTTTTATTCTCCTGCTTTCTTTTTCCCAGATTGATGCCGATAAATACAAGATGATTGCGCAATCGATGTCAGTCTCCTTTGGTGTTTCCTGGATTCAGGGCAGTCCACCACCGATTATAATCTCCGAAGAAGCGGTACTCCCCCCTCCTGCTGAACCTACCGAAATTGAGGCTATTGTGCCCGACAGGCCCCAGACGACCGAAGTCAAACCGACTTCGGCAATGGAGCAGGAAGTCTCGAAAGCAAACGTCACTGTGGTGGATCCCAATGTTGAAACCCTGGCTGAAAACCTGATTCAGGAGTTGGAAACCGAAATCGCGTCCAACAGCCTGAGCGTGTCATACGATAATCGCAGAGTGATTGTCCGATTCTCTGAAGATGCCACGTTTTCGTCTGGTAGCTCAGAACTGAAAATGGAAATGGATCCAATCATTATTCGCATTGTGGAAGCATTACGGCGTTGCCAGGGAGATATCATTGTTTCGGGTTACACGGATGATCGCCCAATCACCAGTCAACGTTTTCGATCCAACTGGGATTTGTCTGCTGCACGTGCGGTGAGTGTGGTGCACCAATTGCTGGAACAGGGTACCTTGGATCCGAACCGGATCATGGCCGCCGGTCATGCGGATACCAATCCCCTGGTAGTAAACGAAGATGCATTAAGCCGGGCTAAAAATCGCCGTGTCGAAATCAAAATTTTCAACCCGGAATGTGAGGCCGGGACTGTGGTTTGGTAAAGTCCTTTCCCAGGCGATGCATCTTTTGACCAGTAAATGTATAATGCCGGCCTCGAACGATATCAATTAAGGTGAGAACAGCATGAGCGGACCTACGCAACCGAAAGTCATAGGCGAGTATTGGGATGATGACCGAATCAAAGGGTATCTTGAACTGAAACCCTACGATGATACTGCTGCAGATTATTGGGTGTTGGTCAAAGCCTATCAGGCTATGATTGCTTCTGATTTCAGTCGTTTCGTGACGTTTTTCATCGAGGCTGGACGTGATCTAAATGCACTGAGCCCGGTTGGTTTGACGATTCTGGATCTGGTGTCCGAGCACCAACGCAGTGAAGCTTATATCGAGTCACTGCAGGCAGCAGGCGCTAAACGCAGTACAGAGGTGTAATTCCTCAGCTGAATCGAGCAAAAAGTCCACGCATTGACGTGGACTTTTTTGCTCCTGATTGTACCCGCACACGGCTAAATTCGGGAACGTACCTTGAATCTGACCTCAGGCACCTGCAATTTAGTGAACCTTAACCTCAATGGATTTCGGTTTCTGCTCGGTTTTCTTTAGCAGTGTTAAGTCCAATATACCGTCTTTAAATTGTGCTTGAATGTCTTCTTCATTGACATGTTCAGGCAATGAGAAGGCGCGTGCAAAACTGCCGTAGCTGCGTTCGATGCGGTGATATTTAAAGTCTGATTGTTCCGCATTTTCCGTTTGTGTTACAGATTGACGTTCTCCCTGAATGGTCAGGACGCCGTCTTTGACCGAGACTGAAATGGAATTTTTATCGACCCCGGGTAACTCGGCTTTTATGTGATAAGCCGTTGCCGATTCAGCGATATCCACAGCTGGAATCCAGTCTGCTCTGTTTATCAGGTCTTTACCGCCGGTATAGCCTGAACCGGTTGTATTTTGGAGGTATCGGCCACTTCGATTGTATTGGTCCAACAATTGTTCGAGTTCGTGAAATGGGTTCCAACGTGAAATTGTCATACGGAATTCTCCTCAAAGTTTGAAGTTCAACAAACGATGATAAAAATTGATGTATCACAAAGCGTATCCGGGCCCGTCGCGCTTGTCTTCAATTCTTGATCAATGTCTGATTAATGAATAATGGCGGTCTCAATTGTTTTCAAGAGGGAAACCGCAAAAATTTTTTGCCGGACTAATCGTCAGCTCAATCAGACGTTTCTGCTAAATGTAAGTTTTTCAGCTTTACATAGTTACTGGCCGTGTAAGGAAAAAAGCGTCGTTCTTTTTCTGTGACGGGTCGAATGCGTTTTGCCGGGGAACCCATATACAAATATCCACTTTCCAGCGTTTTACCCGGTGGAACCAGTGTTCCTGCGCCAATGATTACGTCATCCTCCACCACCGCGCCATCCATAATAATTGCGCCCATGCCAACCAGAACCCGGTTGCCAATGGTACAGCCATGTAACAAGGCTTTATGGCCTACAGTAACATCATCGCCGATGGTGAGCGGGAACCCGCCAGGGTTGAAATCGCTGGCATGCGTAATATGTAATACTGAGCCGTCTTGAATACTGGTTCGTTGGCCAATCCGTATCCGGTGCATATCACCGCGAACAACGGTGAGTGGCCAGATTGAGCTGTCTGCGCCAATTTCTACGTCACCAATGACAACTGCGGATGGGTCGATAAACACCTTTTCGCCCAACCGGGGGGTGATACCCTGATACGTTCGAATGGTCATGGAAGCTCCTTTTTTGAAATTAAAATTGCAAATTCACCGTATGACGATGGCCGTTTGTATGTCATTATGCGCTATCAATTGAGAATAATTAAGATTCAGTACAGGAACGTCACATGGCCAATCCTCTCTTGCAAGAAACTCTTTATCCGGCTTTTGATCAAATTAAAGCTGAGCATATCGTACCGGCGATAGATACCGTGCTTGCGGATAATCGGGCAGCAATTTCAGTTTTGTTGCATCAACAGCAACCGGGCTGGCGGGATTTTGTCGCACGGATGGAGGCGTTGGAAGACCGTCTGGAGAATGTTTGGTCGACCATTAGTCATTTGAACAGCGTCATGAACAGTGACGAGATTCGCGATGCCTATAAAGTCTGTGTGCAAAAAGTGACGGAGTACAGTACTGAACTGGGTCAGAACAAGGACTTGTGGCAAGCCTACAAACAATGCCGTGATTCGGATGAATTCAAGACGTTGTCTCAGCAACAATGCAAAGCAATTGAAAATATTCTGCAGGACTTCCACCTTTCCGGTGTCGATCTCGAAGAAGAGAAGAAACAGCGTTTTGCTTCACTCTCGCAGAAACTTGCAGATTTGACCAGTCGATTTTCCGATAATGTACTGGATGCGACCCAAGGCTGGACACTGCACGTGGAAGATGCTGAAACTGTGCCGGGATTACCGGAGAGCGCATTAAAGTCTGCAGAACAGGCTGCACAGCAACGGGATTTGTCGGGTTTAGTGTTCACACTCGATATACCCAGCTATTTGCCGATGGTGACCTACTGTGAAAACGCAGATTTACGTCGACAAATGTATGAAGCTTATAATACCCGTGCATCGGAATGTGGTCCGAATGCGGGTAAGTGGGATAACACCCAGATCATGCAGGATATTTTGCAAGTACGTGCAGAATTGGCGGGATTATTGGGGTTTGCAAACTATGCTGAGCGTTCTCTTGCCCGGAAAATGGCGAATACCCCTGCTGAAGTGCTGGATTTCCTGAGAGAACTGGCGAGTAAGTCCAAGCCTTACGCCGAAAAGGATTTGCAGGAACTGCGGGAATTTGCTCAACAGCTGGATGGAACCACTGAACTGAATGCCTGGGATGTCCCCTTCTACAGTGAAAAATTGAAACAGCAGCGTTATCAATTGTCCCAGGAACAATTACGCCCTTATTTTCCATTACCACGGGTATTACAGGGGTTGTTTACCTGTGCTTCCCGCTTGTTCAATATTGAAATCAAAAATGTGGCGGCACCGGTACCGCTTTGGCATGAGGACGTTCAATTTTTTGAAATTCATCGTAACGGTGAACAGATTGCGGCATTTTATTTTGATGTGTACGCCCGTTCTAACAAGCGTGGTGGTGCCTGGATGGCCAATTGCCGTACCCGTCGTCGCCTTGCCGATGGCCAAATCCAGTTGCCCGTGGCGTTTATGGTGTGTAATTTCTCAAATCCGGTGGACGGCCGCCCTGCTCTGCTTACCCATGACGAAGTGACTACACTGTTTCATGAATTTGGTCATGGTCTGCATCATATGCTGACACGTATGGAGGTGTCCGAGGTCTCCGGTATTAATGGGGTCGCCTGGGATGCGGTAGAACTGCCTAGTCAATTTATGGAAAACTGGTGTTGGGAGCCGGAAGCGCTGGAATTAATCTCCGGACATTTCGAATCTGGAGAGCCTCTGCCGGATACTCTGCTCCAGCAAATGTTGAAAGCACGTAATTTCCAGGCGGGATTATTTACGGTACGCCAGCTGGAGTTTGCCTTGTTTGACTTCCGCTTGCACAGTGAGTACCAAGTGGACGCGCCTGTGGATATATTGCGCTTACTGGCAGAAGTTCGCGATGAAGTTGCGGTCATTGTGCCGCCCGCATTTAATCGCTTCCCCCATAGTTTCTCCCATATATTTGCCGGTGGTTATGCTGCGGGCTATTACAGTTACAAATGGGCAGAAGTACTGGCTGCGGATGCGTTCTCGCTGTTTGAAGAAAATGGCATATTTGATACGAAAACCGGAGAGTTGTTCAGAACCACGGTGTTGGAACAAGGCGGATCCCGGGAGCCGATGGAATTGTTTGTTGAATTCCGGGGTCGCAAACCCAGTGTCGAGCCATTATTAAGACATTCCGGATTAGCGGCCTAAAAAACTCCGATCTTGCCAAAGGACGCCTGCTGAGTGGTAAAATACACGAAGGAGGAGTCCTTATGACAACGAAACGCCGATTTATTGCCGGGGCAGTCTGTCCACGCTGTGCCGAAATGGACAAACTGGTTATGTACCGGGAAGCAGAAACGACTTACCGGGAGTGTATCAGTTGTGGTTACGAAGACAGCCAGACTGAATCCAGCTTTACCGAGTTGAAAACCCGGGTCAATCAGGTTGATACACCGGAAGCGGCATCATCTGCAGCAGATGATATAGCTGTGGTACGCATTCTGGAGCCCGGGAAGTGATTGCCCGACTGGCCAGGTAAGGCCAGCCCGGTTTGAAAAAATGAAAATCAACCGGAACGCATTGAAAAATTGAAACGTATCTGATTGCGTTCCAGCAAGGAATTCCAGTAATCCCGCATCCAGTTCCAGGCTTTGTGTTTGACCTGTCTGACAAATGGATTGAGATCCAGCTCATAGTAACTGGGCGCACCCATCAGCTGGCAGACTGTAATCAAAATTGATTGATCCAGTTCGTTGGAAAAAGGCTCACCAATCAAATGGTGGGCCAACAGATTTGCTTCGGTGGTTTTGACATCGACCAGGTTGCTGTTTCGAATACTTTTATTATTCTCATACATCTCTTCAATGAGTCGATGACACAGATAGGCATTCATCAGCAGTCCGTCAAGGCCCACATATTTGGAGAATATCACTGAGGGTTGTATAAAGTAGTTGATGGCGGTGTCAATGAATGGCTGAAAAAGATCCTGCTCGTCCGCTTCTCTGGCACAGGCTTCAACACATTCAATGAGGCGCGGTGCCATTTCGATATACTCAACCGCAAAATTGAACAGACAATCCTGCGGGCTGTCACCATGCAGGCCAATAATCAGATGCAGTTCGCCCAGCTTACTGTTCATCAGACGGGCGAAGTGACCGGTTTTAGCCTCGTCCGCTTTGGCCTTCTGAATTAAAAAGATGATTTTATCCGGTGTCATGTAGGTTCCTGCGCTTATACCTACTCTTTAAACTGAAACGTCAACACGCTCTAATTACAGTGTAGAAGAGAACTGGGTGAGATAAAGGCTGCGGTTAGTCTATTTTGGTATGTACGTAGAGCAAATACCCCCTGCTGAGTATAAGATGGTTCCTTGGCGATGAGCAGCGCCTGCAGAGTTTATTAAAACTACCAAATAGTCTAAGCGGTAAAAATAGCCTGAGCGGCAATCCCATTAAATTGAAAAGGAGTACGAAGTTGACATCGAAAGTTAAGAAAATGGTGCTGATATCGGGTCTTTCGGCATTCGTGGTGGGGTTGGTTATTGCCATAATCGTTGGCCAGCGAAGCGGTGGGGCACTACCGCAATCCTATCTCGAAAACCTGGCAAAATCAGGAATATATATCCATGAAGAGGGTACCACAGTGCCCGCTGTGGCGTTATTGGATCAACAGGGTAATCCATTCAATATCCGTGATCTCGAAGGTACATGGTCTTTCGTTTTCTTTGGTTATACCTATTGCCCGGATATTTGCCCGACGACTTTGGTTACGTTTAAAAAGCTGGAAAAGGCGCTTTCAGAGAGCGGTTTTCTGGATGATACCCGTTTTGTGATGGTTTCAGTCGACCCGAAACGGGATACACCTGAACGACTCAACGCATACCTGGCGTTTTTTAATCCGGACTATCTGGGTCTGACCGGGGATGTGAATGCCATTACGGCACTGGCTCGATCTGTCAATGTCGGATTTCGTATTCCTGATAAGCAACCGGGCGGAAGTCAAGATAACGGGGATTCGATGAAGGCGCAGAACTTTGAGGCAGGTCAGGGTAATCAGCCGAATAATTCGGAAAATACCGGACTGGAAGCGATGGATGATTATCTCGTGGACCACAGTACTCATATTTTGTTGTTGAATCCGGATGTTCAATTGGCCGGTGTGTTTCAAATGCCTCACCGGGAGGCATTAATGGCGTCTGTTTACCAGCGACTCAGACAGGATTAACAAGCACCTGATAGGTGTGAAGAGGGCTTCCAGTATGGGACAGCCGTTGAGTGTAGACGGTTTGATGGGAGATCTGGTTGCCCATGTGCGTGATGGAATCGTCGTCACAGATTTAAGCAGTCAAAAAAACGAGATTGTATTTGCCAACCCGGCATTTCTGAACATGCTGGGTTATCGGGAAAATGATATCGTCGGGCAGGGCACCCGTGCTTTATTGGGCAAGCAAACCCGTCCATTGGCGGCACAGACGTTTCGTCGAGCGATCGCAAAAAAACTGGAATGTCTGGTTACGGTCAGTGTTTTGTGTCGAGATGGCAGCGAACGTTGGCTTGAAGTGAGTGGTTCGCCCTTGATGCTTCCGGGTCAACCGCCTTATTACGTCGGAATCTGTCGTGATGTATCGCAACGCGTGAGTGCATTTCAGGCCGTGTTGGAATCGGAAATTTTCCTGGCAGAAACCGGGCCGGAAAATACCGGGCACGAAACGGCATTATCCATTGATGCTTTGACTTCTCTGTATAACCGTAATTATTTCGAAGAGTATGCTGAACGGGAATGGTCCATGATGACTCGCCAGCACCTCCCGATAACGTTGTTCATGCTGGGTTTGAAAGACCTTGATCTTGTTGCGCAAGACGGGAGCCAGTTATCAGAGAGCAAGTTCAAAGAGGCTGCAGCGGATCGAATTCGGGGACTCTTCCGGCGTGGCACAGATCTGGTCGCACACTTTGATGATACCCGTTTCGTAATGATTTCGGCGGGAATGGGCTGGGAAGAGGTGGAGTTAATGTCGAACAGACTCCACCAACAAGTGAGTGATCTCATTCGGCAACTGACTCAGCACGTCAAGACCGAGCAGGAGGCTTTAGTTCATGTTGCAGTTGGTGTTTCCACCTCAATTCCCGAAGAAGGACATGCCATCGATGAGTTAATACAGGCAGCGGAAATGGCATTGCTTGATGCGTTCAGCGCAACTGGTAAACCTGTAGTTATGCGCTCGCCGCTGTAGCAATGGCAGCGCTCTAGAGAAAATCTTTCACGGTAATTTTATAAAAGTCCGGATCGGCAGCTTTGATGATCCGATCCTGAGCCCCTGGCTTCGCTAAGTCAATTACCTGAAGTTTGATAAAGCTGCGAAACTTCGTATGGTACATCACACGAACGACGGGCAAGCGTTGATCGAATTCGTTGCTCTCAATGACCACTCCGAGGCGACCGCTCTCCAGGAGCACGAGAGAACCAACCGGGTAAATACCCACACAGCGTATGAAGTGCTCGACCAATGAACGATCAAGATGGGTGCCGCTCCATTCCAGGAGTTTTTTAATGGCGAGTGTAGGGTGCATGCCTTTATGATAACAGCGATCTGCTGTAATCGCGTCATAGACATCGGTGATCGCAACCATGCGCCCATAGGGCGAAATTTCTTCTCCTTTCAACCCATTCGGATAGCCACTGCCATCCATTCGTTCATGATGCTGGCCTGCTACAATTGCGGTTAGTTCACTGATCCCTTCCGTATTCTTGAGAATCTCTTCACTGTGCGTGACATGTTGTTTCATGGCGCTGAATTCCGCTTCGTTTAAACGATCCGGTTTGTGCAATATTTCGTCCGGGACGAGAATTTTGCCGATATCATGGAGCAGGGCGCCGACAATGGTTTGTTGCATGATGTTGCGATCCAGTTGGATGGATCGGCCAAAAACGGACATTAATACACTGAGATTAACAGAGTGCTCCATGAGATACTGGTCTTTTTCGCGAATTCGACCCAGACAGCTGAGTGCATTGTGATTGCGGAAAATGGAGTCCAGCATATCATCTGCGAGTTCTTCAACCGAGGAGACATCAATCTGCTTACCCAGTTTTATGTCGTCCATTACGTTGCTGACCAGACCTGTGGCTTCCTTGTGAATTTGACTGGCCCTGATCATTTCATCTTTGATACTGATTGCGGGTTTGGTCAGGGGTTTGAGGGCTGCCACTTCGGCCAGGTCCTGCTCGTTTTGTTGATCAACTTCGTTTGCGGGAATGCCGTCCTGGGTATCGTCACCTTTCATGGTGTCGATGTACAAATCCGTAACACCCAGGCTTTTGATCTTTTCAATGATGGCTTCGTTTTTGATCTGGCCTTTTTTTCGGGCATTGTTGTGGGGAATCCAGTCTCGATTGAGATCAGAGATGTACATACCCACACGTAACTGGGAAATAGGGATGCGCTTGATCACAGGCGTTTTCCTTTTGCGTTCGGTAATGCAATGGTCCCGGTAATATAACGATCTCGATGGCACATTAGCGTCGCTCGTACACCGGTCCGCATCACGTTCAAGCTTTAACAGAATCTGAGTAGGAAACATCAATAGCATTCAGTATAGCGGTATCTGGATGGAGTTGTGCACGGATTGATCCGTTTGCTGTATCCATGTGGTACGTGTGTACAAAATATGGCAAGCTATCGCGGTTTTAATATGGTTACTGAAAATTGAGTTATGAAAAAACTGATTCGTAAAACCTTGAACACCGTGGCGGTGCCAACGGAGTTATCCACCGTAACAACCATCAATCATCATGCTGAAGTGGCCGCTGAAGCAGTTGATCTTTCCCCTGACAATGTTGAGCGAATCTGGTCTGCGGTCGAGACCCTTTATCGTTCAGGTACTCAGCCAGCCATTCAGTTGTGTCTGAGGCGTCGCGGTGAGATTGTGTTACATCGTGCCATTGGACACCGGGCCGGAAACGGGCCAAAAGACAGCAGGGATACGCCAAAGCAACTGATGGATACCAGCACACCGATGTGTTTGTTTTCATCCTCCAAGGCGGTAACAGCTCTCCTGATCCATATGTTGTGTGAAGAGACCGAAGTTAATTTACTGGATCCTGTAAGTTACTATCTCCCTGAATTTGCCAAACATGGTAAACGCAACATCACGATCCATCAGATTCTTTCCCATCGGGGCGGCATTCCGGGGCTGCCAGCAAATGTACCGCTTGATACCTTGTGGGACGATGAGGAAATATGGCGCCTTTTGTGTGAGGCCAAACCGATTTCGGTTGATGGCAATATGCTCGCTTATCATGCCATTACGGGTGGTTTCGTCCTCGGCAGACTGGTGCAGAAAATTACAGGCGCAGGTATTCAACAGTACCTCCAGAAGAAATTGCGTGAGCCACTGGCCATGACAAACTTCACCTATGGCATACCTTCCGGTGACTGTTCAGGAATAGCGTTGAACTATGCGACGGGTCCCAAACCTGTATTTCCGATTTCCTGGTTTGTGAAACGTGCATTGGGGGCAGATATAGATACTATTGAGTCTGTGAGTAATGACCGTTTTCATAAACCTGCTTAAACCTACTCAAGGTTTAAACGAGCCTATCCCTACAGCGCAGGGTGCGCGGAAAGCAAGGTAGTGCTTTCCTGAATCAAGTCGGGACTCATGCCCGGTCTACCATCAAGGCGAGCCTCAACGGAGTAACTAACCCGATTCACACGACGAAAGTGACGCCAGCCACTCAGAAAATCTAATGATTTTTCGAGTGGTTGGTACCAACGCTGAAGTTTGTTGTAATACTGATAATCCCCGAGCGCCATCCTTACAGGCGGATGCTCGGTCTTAACGGTACCCTTCGCGTTAATACCAATGAGTTGTTTTGGCGGCTTTTCTTTAAAGCCATAATGCCGACGACCAATCACTAACGCGGCGGCATGGTGGTCTGAGAAACCGTGTCGATCGCGATATTTCATCCGCCCCAATAATGAGGTATAAGCCGGATTGACGTGATAAAGGTGTATGCCGCGTTTAATGCTTTGCGTTTCAATCAAGTCCTTGATCTTGCCGTAAGCAAAGGCATTCAACATGCGGGCATACTGAGGATGATCCTGCTTTTGGTACTGCCGTTTCTTCTGCTGAAAATCCAGCTTTTCGATCACCACCGCTTTACTTTGCTGTGCGGCAAAATCCATCAGGTCGCGTACGGCATCCCCAATAATGGCTGCCCGTTGAGCATCATTCTTATAGTGTAACGGTAAGTCAAACGTTCGGTGTTGCAGTGGGTTACCGTTTCGATCCAGCTCGACGACCGCTAAGTGGTCCGGGTTGACATCTACACCGATGACACCTTGGTCAGCATCGATCCACTCTGCTTGCTCTGTTGATCCTGCCACTTCCACGCTAACGAGTAACCGCCAACCTTTTTTGTCTCGCTTAAATCGAAAGCTCAGGGATTGCCCTTTGATTGATTTATCGTGTTTTTTAACCTGATTCTGCCAAACGGCTTGGGCAATAGCCGCCTTACCATGCTTGAATTGCAGGCGATCAATATTAATGGTCGTGCCGAACGTGGCGCGTAATTGATGGGGCACCAAGAGTTTTAGTTGGTAAGCATCTTCTTGCTCACTGGGCGATAGCTGGGCATTTTGACAGCCCCAGGATTCATCATGAGAACCCACTAATAGAAATTCACGGTGTCGCGCTTCGTGCCAGCGACATTGCCAATCCCTGACCCCTTCATTGGATTTTAGTGTTTGTCGCTCTTTCAGCAGCTTTCGACCACCAAAACAAATCGGTGTTTTGTTTTCCTGTTTTTCGGCCACCAAGGCGGCCTGCTTTTGCTGCCAACGATGCAGTTTCACTTGCTTCTGTCGCAGCCTGTTGCGAAGTTGTTTTGCCTGTTGCGGGCAGCCTTTCTCTGCAACATGATCACAGCGCTGCTTTAGCTTGTTGAGCGTTTTCTCCAGCTGTTTGATTTTAACGTCCAGCGTCACCAATCGGTTGTTTCGATTGGTTTGGTAAGACTGGATTAAACCTTTAATGCTTTGCCGGACGCCTTGAAACACCCGGTAGCTGAAAGGCATCCCCATTTCATGCATAAACTGGGTACGATTCAATTGCTGGGCTTTAGGCTTTTGTAAGTTAGCAAACCAACGAAACTTCACTTGATTCCACAGCTCGGCATAGTGGCACAATGCCGCATCCTGCTCATGAATCAAATCAAGCCGGGTTTCAAAGGTGAGTGTTTTCGTTGGCGTATCCACTAGGCGATGGCTCGTTGATTTTTACGACTACGTGAACCATGCAATCGCGCACTGAAGACCGTCATTAACGCTAACACATCATGGCAAAGTTGCTGTTCAAAGTTTTCTTCAACTTCCTCAAGAATGACAACCTCCGTACCGTAAAACTGGCAAAGCGCAAATAACAATTCAGCCCCAAATCGGAGTAAGCGATCTTTATGAACGATAACCAGTCGTTTTACCTTACGCTGACAAATCAACTTAATTAATCGCTTTAATCCCCGTTTTTTATAGTTTAATCCTGAGCCAAGATCATCAATGGTTTCGACAGCTTCATAGCCAGCCTCTCTGGCATGTTTTTGCAAGCGAGCAATTTGCGTTTGCAAATCTTTTTTCTGATCATGAGAAGAGACGCGTGCATAACAGATTGTTCTGCGTTGCTCATTAGCAGTCGACTGACCGCAAAAGGCTAAAAGTTTATCAAGCGCGTAACGACGATGGCCACCAGGCGTACGGAAATCTGAGAAAAATCGTGATTCTTTTTCCCAGCGACGAAGGGTGGAAACGGCCACACCCAGCAGAAAAGCGGCAGCGCCTATCGATAGAAATTCAGCCATGATCATCACCTCCATCCATGAGAAAACAATACTGTACAAGCTACTGTATATGAGTAGGTTTAGTCAAGTATTTCGTTAACTGTTAAAGCCCCCGGTTCAGGGCAACCTAGCAATAAATGATCAATTTGATCGTGTTGCAATCAATTCACGATCATACAAGAACGACTCAAAGCAAAAGGGCTTGTTGCTCTCCGAGGAGCATTGAATAATCTATTGGATTCCATTCAAAATGGCTTGTGACTGAGTATTTTTCAACTTAAACGTTCAAATAACGTTCAATCAAATTGATCATTTATTGCTAGGTTGCCCTGGCCCCCGGTTTCAACAAACCGTTATCCCGGCGGGTAATCTTGTGGGCACGGCCGAAGAAATATCACGCTTTTTTCAGATGATGCTGGATGATGGCATGTATCAGGGCAAGCAGGTTTGTAAACCGCTTACGGTTCGCCGAGCGACGCAGGAATTCGGAGCCCTGCAGTTTGACCGAACGCTGATGTTACCGATGCGCTATAGTGCCGGGATGATGTTGGGCGGAGAGCCATTCGGATTTTGGGGGCCACAGAGCGGAAAAGCCTATGGACACCTCGGATTAATCAATAAACTGTGCTGGGCAGATCCGGAGCGGGACATTTCTGTGGCGCTTCTGACGAATGGCATTCCAATCGTAGCGCACCATATTCCATCGTTGATTAATTTTGTACTGACCGTGGGGCGCAACTGCAGCAAGTTACATAATTTGAGTGAAGCGGCTTGATGCGGCTTTAAGATTGTGTTCTCTGCAGTGTCTTGATTTGCTAAAGGGCGTACAGAACGTATTGGCTTCTGATCTGTACGCTTCAGGTTGAACTTCGCGTTTGAATTAATGGTTGTTATTTGAAGTCACCGGAACTGTGGTTTTGCTGATCCAGAATTTTCACAACTTCAGTGATACTTTCATGCAAATCCAGGCGCGAACTGGTCCGCAAAACGATATTCTCCGACTGGTCGCTCAGGCTTTCCAGTTTAGCCTTTAGATGTCGTATACCTTCGGTAATGATTTCATAAGGATAGTGATGATCCTGGATGCTTAACTTGTTCAGTTCACTCAATTCGTGATGGAGAATACTGATGATATCGTATACGAAGTCTTTATGAGCCAGAGTCGACGTTTCCCAGTAAGCATTATCGAGGAGTTCGTTCAAAGTTAAGAATTCGCGGAGTGCATCAGCTATTGTCGCTGAACTCATAGTCTGTCCCTTTGTCCAAATTGGTGTCTAGTAAGAATAGCAAAGCACCATAAGCAACTTTTGTCGAATTTTGTGCTGCTGAAAGATACACATGAAGCAGTTGTAATGCGCCCGAAACTTGATTAAGGGTCAATTGTATAGCAAAATAGGTTAAAAAATAATCTGACACAGGATAACAAGGATGTACTGGTTATGGAATCGCCGATCAAATCACTTTATTACGACGAAGTAAAACACAACCTCAAAGCGAAATTACATCAGGAAGTAATGGAATTGGAAGAACGGGTTCGGTTGCTTCGTGGTTCAAACAGCAAGAATCGTGATCTGATGATCTCGACATATCAGCGTATTATCGAAAACAAGCAGCACTTTATGCGTTCCTGTAATTTATAAACAGGTGTTAAGACATCTTGGCGCTAAGACGTTGGGGAAGTTAACCCCCAGGAGGCCGTCCGGCTGATTTTACTTTAGAATTACCGTATAATAGGTTATATTTTAATCAAGCGCTCGATGAATCATATAACTTCGGGCGTGTTTGTGTCAGGTGACAAGATCAAGTACGAGTAGTTGTACTTTAATCGAGTTTCACGATTGAGTGTTCTGGAAGGTGTGTGATGGCAGAAGTAGGTGCTTTGAACAATCAAAGGTTGGGGTACCCCAATCCAGCGCTTGCTGATCGTAACAGTGATGCGGCGCGGGACGGACGGCGTTCTGTTAGCCAGTTTGAAAGTCCTGATTTAACTCAAAATGATACAATTGACCGTGGCAATGCGCCATCGCCGTTAAACAATGGTTCTGCCAATACGGTAAACGCAACTAACGGTAGTAGTGATTCCAATGCCGCACGGCGTGCCGCGCAGGATGGTGAGGCGTTTGATCGAGCTGAAGCGAATGTGCAAGCGTTAAGGTCGTCAGAAGATCAGACCGAAGCACGCCGAGAAGCGAATTTACAAGAAACTGCGGCTGCGTTTGAGCGTCAGTTGCAACGATCGGCTTTGGAGCGCGCATCATCTGAACGGATTCAGCAGGAAGAACAGGTTGAGGCCCAACAACAAGCTGAAGTAGTCAATGTTGCTCCACCGGCGCAATCTTTGGCAAGACAGGATCCGGAAAGCGTGGAATCGAATGAAACGGATAGTCCCTCTGGACAGGCTTCAGGGACAACTGGAGTTGAAGTTCCCGAGCAGAGTCGGGAAAATGATGCCTTTAGCGATATTCGTGAACGGATTACCAGTGAAACCGCGGAAAGTGCCTTGGGTCTGAACGTGAATACTGTCTCGTAGTTGCTTTAAGCTCATCTGCTAAACAAAAACACAGCGTCTTCGGACGCTGTTTTTGTTTTGGTTGACCGTGATTAAGCCTGAATGTCCTGATAGGTTATGGCCTGCGAATTACCGCCTCCCACGTTAAGATTTACACTTTGAAACAAAGGTGAACATATTCTTACGGCAGAGTGTTAACCAGTGCCGTTGTGGGCTGAAAAAAATGTATATTCTGTTCATATATTGAGCAGGGGACGTGACATGACAACGACACTAGAAGCCCAGCGGGAAAAGTTAGAGCAGGAAATTCAGGAAGCATACGAACAGCTTGAGATGTTGCGGCAACAACCTTGTCCCAACTTCAAAATACTGAATTATTACACTGATGTGGTGGCGCGCAACACGCAGTTAGTTGAAATGATTGATTGCCACATTTTTGACCGGACACAGAGCGTTCAGTAATTGTGAATCGATCTGGTCCAGAACAGATGATGTGTTTCTGTTTCTATGCCTATTATTAGTTGAAGGCGCGATTCAACACCGGAGTGCCAATATAGGTTTCCAGCGGTTCAGCATCTAACGTGTCATAGTTAGGGTCTTCATAATTTACGACTTCCCATTCCGGATTATCTGAAACGAATTGACTGTCCCTCTGCAGTTGGCGAATCGAGCTGATAAGCTCTTCTGACGGGTCGAACAAGATCGTTCCGTTTGTCAGAGTCTCACCATTCAAAGTGGTTGCACAAGCTGTTGAACCCTCCGTGCAACGCCATTCGAGTGCATCGATAAACGAAGACGTATAAATACTGACTTCAGTGCTGGAATAATCAATGACGAACTTCAAGCGCTTGACAGGGTCTACGCTCGGTGCAGGTGTGAAAGCCTCTTCATCGGCGTATTCTGCGGTGTCGCTGTTATGGGTGAGGAAATCTTTTTCGATCGTTGCGCTGGCGGTATCATTCGTGGCGAAGGAACCGATCAATGTCCATGGGGTATCGTAGCCTTGTGCTGCAAATGTGCTTGCCGAATAAGTAGCTGAACTGAATGTAGCACCAGTTTGCAGTGATAGATTGTCATCGACAGGGCTGCCATCCTGAGTGGAGGTGGTTTCTACAATAGTGCGGGTTACAAAGTCGCCATTTGGGTTTGTACTGTTTACGCTATTTCGGAAGTCGATGGTATATCGATATTCCAGTTCACTGTCTTCAGCTTGTATAAAAACGCCCCTGTTGCCAACAATATGATTATTGTTGTAGACGCAGCTTACATCGTCAGCAATACTTTGCTGAATCATGCGGCGACCATCGTTGATATTTGCAATTTCGTCATTGGCGATTGCTTCTTCGATCAGATCTAATGGATTGTTATAACTGTTAACAGAGGCTGGGTCACCGCTGGCACCTGTTGCCACCATAATTTTCTCGGTCAGAAACGCCAGTAACAGCTGCCCTGATTCAGATTGGCTTCCATCACTGGCCCGTGAGCCCTTCAGGAAGTCATCGAAGTAAGTTCGCGACAAATTTTCAGTAACGCGAAATGTTCCCCTGCCGTAGTTCACTCTCAGCGACGGGTCTGAACAACTACTGGGTTCCACGCT
The DNA here is from genome assembly GCF_002162375.1 of Oleiphilus messinensis. Classification (GTDB taxonomy): domain Bacteria; phylum Pseudomonadota; class Gammaproteobacteria; order Pseudomonadales; family Oleiphilaceae; genus Oleiphilus; species Oleiphilus messinensis. Next base: position 62,459 of record NZ_CP021425.1, read on the forward strand.
TGGCCCGGAGGAGCCGCATCCGGTTAATACCAGAGTCATGGGAACACCGATGACCAAAGACAGTACTGATTTGGGGAAAGAAGGCATGATCATTCCTGATAGCAAGGGTTAATAACTGTAACTACCGTACAGTTTTATGCAGTTCTCGCAAGCATTATTGTAAATTCTTGCGAACCATAACCCATTATTGTCATTACGAAATTGGGACAATTGCTGCTCCCAGTAGGGTGCTCGCATCGTGTTGGTCTTTTGAGTTGGATTCTACTGCGCACAGAGCACTGCAATTGTTGTCGTTTCAGTCTATAGTAAACGATGGGACAGAGTTTTTCTGAGTATTTTTTCATCAAATACATGGGTTTGATTTCGGGTGCATTGTCGCAATCCATATTTCCAGGCGAGTGGCTACACGCTTTGGACACTGCTGATTTTCTTCGGGCTCGTTATGTTGTGGCCGGGGTCATATGGAAATGCTAACGAGCTATCTAGTGTGCCAATTGGTCCGCAAGTCCGGATAGACCTCTATGATGAGATTCCAGAATATGATTTAAATCAGCGTTTACGATATTTCGAGGATCACCCCGGTACACTCACGATTGATGAGGTGATCAAGCGGGACGCGTCCATTCCATTCAAATTCAATCCTGAAGGGCCACTGAGCTTCGGCTATACCGGGGCAGCAATCTGGGTCAGGCTACCGATGGAATACAAAGGCAGTTTTCCGAAGCGGGAGTATTGGTTAGAGCTGGATTTGCCGCTATTGGATATTGCTGATGTATTTGTTGTTGATGAACAGGGTAATTATCAACAGTTTCGAAGTGGTTACGAAGTACCTATTTCCCAGCGTTATATCCCTAACCCCAGCTTTGTTTTCCCAATCAAACTCGAAAAACACAAGCCTGTGGTCACTTATGTCCGGATAAAAAGTGACTTTACGATCCATATACCAATGACGCTCTGGACCGAAAAAGGATTTTCCGAGCATGTTGCTCTGGTGGAACTGTTTTACGGCATTTTCCTGGGCAGCATGGCGATCATGATCAGTTACAACTTTTTTGTATTCTGGACCGTTCGGGAAAAAGCCTATTTCTTTTACGTGTTTTATATCGTCGGATATCTGTTGTTCACGACGACGGAGCGGGTGCACGGTTTGCAGATGTTTGGTGATATCCCCGAGATGTTCCACCGTCGTTATTTGGCCATCTACATCTGGCTAGCCTGGACCGGGGCATTTCTGATGCTGCGTTATTTCGTGAATTCGCCCAAAAATGCTCCGGATATGGATCGTATTATCAAGGTGCTGGCTCAGGCATCGGTTTTGTCTCTGATCCTGTCTTCGATGGTGGAAATCGTTGTTGCCATTCAATGGGCTGTTGTGGGTACCATTTTCTGTACTGTAGTGATTACCTGGTTTGGCTACAGTGCGATGGTTCGAGGATTCCCGGGGGCGCAGTTGTATTTTGTTGCCTGGATACTTAATTTCGGTGGGGTTGGTGTCTATGGCTTGGCCGTCACGGGAAATTTGCCCTGGAATTTGTTAACCGCTAATTCTCCCCAGTTTGGTGTCGCCTTCCAACTGGTTCTGATTTCCTTTGCCCTTGCGGATCGTATCAAAGTGGCACAGCGTATGGCATTAGATGCGAATCAACGCGCGGTGAGTCATTTGCAACGCTACCGGTCATTGTTTGATAATGCTGTAGAAGGCATTTACCAGATATCGCTGAATCATAATTTTATCGACGCAAATCCCGCAATGGGGGAACTCCTGGGCTATTCAAGTTCGAGAGATTTGATTTTGAGTACGCCCGATGCATTGTCGGCTTGTTATATGGATCGTTCCGTACGTGATTCTGTTGTCAGCCACATTCAGAAAGGTCAGGAGATTATTGGTCTGGAAGCGGCCTACCAGACCTGCTTGGGGGAACCCCGCTGGGGCTCGACAACTTTGCGTATTATCTACAACAAAGACGGAACGCCTTCCCATTTGGAGGGGTCGTTGATTGATATTACTGAAGAAAAAGAGCGTGAACGCGTAGAAAAAGAACGTGAGCAGGAACGATTGCATCGCCAAATGGCTGAGGCATCCGCTGCTGCGAAGAGCCAGTTTCTGGCTAACATGAGTCATGAGATCCGTACACCGCTGACTGCGATAATTGGTTACGGCGAGTCATTGCTCGATGATAGTATGGGGCCGGACGAAAAAAGACGTTCAGCGGAAACCGTAGTGCGCAGCGGGCGGCATCTTTTGGAGTTGATCAATGATATTCTGGACCACTCCAAAATTGATGCAAATAAGTTGGAAGTAGAAATCCTTCCGGTGTCGCTACTGGAAATGATGGCGGAAATTAAATCCTATTTTGAGCCAAAGGCCAATGAAAAAGGTCTGGAATTTTCGATTCAGTATGATTTTCCTGTTCCTGCGAGTGTCCAGACAGATTCCACTCGGATCAAACAGATTCTGATAAATTTATGTGGTAATGCGCTTAAATTTACAGATCGTGGCAGTATTCGTATCAATATACGTTGCGATCGTGAACAGGAAATGATCTATTTTAAAGTGGTGGATACTGGGATCGGCCTCAAGCCAGAGCAAATGACCCGTTTATTCGATGCCTTTGCCCAGGCATCCCCGTCTATTGCCCGTGAGTATGGGGGAACCGGACTCGGTTTAAACATTTCCAAGAGACTGGCTGAGATGCTGGGCGGAACGATCCGCGTGACCAGCACGTACGGACAGGGTAGTGAGTTTGAAGTGTCCCTGGCAACGGGATCGCTGGATGATGTGCAATTTATAAGAGATAGTAGTGAGTTGACTGAGAACCAGCTAAACATTCGAATCGCCCGAGCGCCTAAATTGAAGGGACGGATCCTCTATGCCGAAGACAATGAAGTGAATCGTCGTCTGGTAGAGTTGTTGATCCGGAAAACCGGTGCAACACTTACCTTGGTCAATAACGGTGCAGAGGCATTGAAAGCGGCATCAGAAGAAGACTTTGATCTGATTCTGATGGATATTCAAATGCCGGTCATGGACGGACGGGATGCCACTGAGGCCATTCGGAAATCAGGGAACAGTACGCCAATTATCGCATTGACTGCCAACATCATGGCTGAAGATATCCGAGAGTATAAAGATGCCGGATGTGATGACTGCCTTGCCAAGCCCATTGAAAAAAATCGATTTTATCAAACCCTTGAGCGTTACCTGGAGGTACTTCCAAGAGATAGTGAGGTTCCTGAAGGGGATGATAACCCCCAATTTTGCGGAACGGTTCTGGTCGCTGAAGATAACACCGATAATCAAATGCTGATGGAGAAGTATCTTAAACGAGTCGGTGTGAACGCAATTATTGTTGAAAATGGCAAACTGGCTGTTCAGAAGGCCTTGACGGATACTGTGGACTTGGTGCTAATGGATCACCATATGCCGGAAATGGAAGGTCCGGAGGCTATTCGCATGCTCAGACAAACCGGTTTTCGTCGTCCGATTCTCGCTTTTACGGCATCAGACTGTAAGGATGATTTACAGGAGTTTCACAGTGCGGGCTGTGATGGGGTGTTGGCTAAACCTGTTGATCGAAAAGCGTTATATGACGTGCTCGGAAATCATCTGAAAAAAGTCACCGAGCAGTCTAAAGAAGATCTTTTACTCGAAGATGCAGAATTCCGAGCGATTGTGACAGAGTTCATACGGAATTTACCGAGCCGCCTTGATACGATGAAACAGGCTTTTGCTGAGGAAAATTGGGACGAGGTTCGCCAGGTCGCCCATCAAATAAAGGGTATTGCGGGTTCTATGGGCTACCCACTCATTACAGAGAAAGCCAAGTTGCTGGATATGGCCATCAAAAATAATGAGAGTGAGTCTTACCGAAAGTTAATGGACGATGTGATTTCAGAGTGCGAAGATGCAGTTGAAGGTTATGTCGATGACGACGTCCCGGTGAGTGCACAAAGCCAATAATCAGGATTTAACCACGTGGGGTATTTATGATCACAGACTATGATATACCGGATAAAAAGAATGAAACGCTTAGCATTAATTTAATGTATGGGACTTATTCCGATGTTTTGTTTATTCTGTTTCCGTTTTTAGTGATTGCTCTGCAACGCTTATGGAATGGTGAGGGTATTGAAATCCTGAAGCAACCTGACTTGTCAGTGGCGGCCGCAATTATAGCGGGTATGAGTGTGGGTAAGTTCGTTATCGGCTTGATCAGTGATTCTCGGATTGGACAGTATCGGGAACGTATTGTGTTCTTCATTGCGGTAACTATTTTCTTTGTTATGGGTCCTGCATTGATGCTCATTACAAAGATGGTTGGTTTAGAGGAAGAGGCACCCAAATTTGTTGTGTTTATTCAGCCGATCCTGCTGATTGTTGCGATAACTCTCTATACAATAGCCATAGGCGTCACAAAAATCCTTAATCAGAACTCCGAAACGAGCTCGCCGGGTCAATTTAAAAATTCGACCGATGAGGATAGAATTGATGATGAGCGGCCCAAGCCTATTGTTATACAAGGGCTGGGTAAATAAAGGCGCCGAAATCAGTAACCTAGCGTTTTGTATCATTACGATCGACGCGATTATACAGACGTAACGATCGTTGGCTTGACCGAATAAGATTGCAGTCTTAAGGGGAGCGAAAATAAGGATAATATTATGCAAGAAGTCAGTGTTCTGATTGTAGAAGATGACCCGGAAATGCGGTCACTTTTGAGAAAAACGCTGAGTCAAATTGGTGTGAGCCGGATTGGTGAAGCTGAAGATGGAAATAATGCGATTCAAAAGTATCTTGAAGAGTTTTATGACATTGTTATGTTGGATATCGGTTTGCCCGATATGGACGGTCTTAAGCTGTTAAGTTCATTCAAGCGTTTGAAAAAAGATGCGTTTGTAGTACTGGTAACCGGGGATGATTCGATAGAAAGTATTCAAACAGCCATTAGTTCCGGAGCGAATGGTTATGTTGTGAAGCCTTACTCTTACGAAAAAATTCTGGATGTGATTAACAACTATATGTTGATCCAGGAGCCAGACCAGGGCTTGGTATAGAATACCGAGCCCTGTTTGACCGTTAAGCGACCTGGCGCGCAATCCAGGAATTATATTTTGTCGCAAGGGTTCGAACGTAACGTGCTTCATCTCCCTCCAGGTTTGCCAGAACGCCTTTGAATATCCAGCCTCGCTCATATACACCGATCACGCGCTGTTCGTCTTCCATATTGACCCGTTGATTCAACTTCTTGCAGATTGCATCTAAAAACGGGAGAGTTTTAGGGCGTCTGACTGGAGCATCTCGATTTTCCTGCCGTTGTTTTGGTGTTCGTTTTTTCATATTTTTCACCCTATAAATAAAAAACCCGGGGGCTTGGGAGCCACCGGGTTTTTTGTCAGGGCAGCTCCTCAGAGCCGCCCAGTATGTTGTCTGTTAAGCTCTAGGTAAGAACACGAATGAAGCACCTCCGGCCATCAGTTCGTTCATCAGCACATCGCAAACAGGTGTGCGACCAAATACCTGCAAATGGGCTGCTAAGACCGCAGTGCCAATTCTATCTGGCTTGCAGTCGGGCATCTGGATGTCTGAAGGTTTAATGTTCATAACTAAATATCTTTTTGAATCAGGTTAACGCTATTTTTGTAGTGTATCGATGCCGGATAAATTTTCAATGAATATTTACAGCTTTTGGAGATTTACAGTGATGATTAGATTCGAAAGGATCTAATGCTGCAATGACTTCCAGGTTTTGTGCAGAATTAAAGCATCATTGGCTGCGCGATGGGTGGGAATTTTGAGCTCTTCAATGATGGTGTTACGGGTACTTTGCCAGCGTTGCACTTGATAACTGTCAAGTAGCATTGAGATGCTCTCAAGCTTGAATGTCGGTTTAAGCTTGGCACCTCTGAACAAGCGATGCAGCCAAAAGGAGTCGAACGTCCAGGCATCACAGTAAGCAATTTCCGGTATGTGTTCATTTAATGCTTCAGCGACTTCAACCAGATGAATGCCTTCTTCTTCAAGTCGATGGCGTGTGATTCCGTGAATGCTCTCCGACTTCTCGGACCAGTCCTTCCAGAGTACGTGGGGTTTGATGAGCCAGTTGAATATGGAACCATCCGCTTTACAGATTCCGACCTCGATTGGAAAGCTGCTGATCAAATCCAGGCTGGAGGCTTCAAAATCTATGAACGTTGGCATGAATGGTCTGTGAGTTCCTGAAGTAAGCGCACAGCAGGGAATCGAATCAATATCCGTTGCTGACAGAGGTTGCGAAGCGCTAATCTATTTTTCTATCAAGCTATTGTAGTGGCAAAATCCTGTACCCGCAAAATCCAGTCGCCAGGTTCAGGTATTTCGAGCGCGCTATGCATCTTACCCGAATCCAAACAAGTCGTCTCTGCTTATTTTGGATTGCTTGAATATGACGGTGTTGCACGGTTCATTGCGGAAGCGCTCGAGATGGATGTGTAAAGCAGTTGATCCCCCACAATTTGAGGAACATAAACCACAACACCAGCGTTTCTTCCATCCTGGTGGATGATCGTCAGCAAGCCTGGCTTTTCATCGCCCAGATATTTTATGGTTTCCCGGTGCTGATCATGTAGCAAATTTATGGCAACGATTGGTGCGCCCTCGAGAAATTGTTGGGAACCGTACAACAGTTGATACACATGGCGTCTTAGTTTGCGTAAATCGATATTTTGCATCGATTCTGTCAGTTCTTCAGCGAAATTTGCGGTTTTGGCGATATCGGATGCGGGTGCCGGGTCAATTACACGAGGCGCATGAGAGATAAACATCGGCTCTCCGGCGGAAGTGGCGGGTAACTGGTTGAGGTCTGAGGCCGTGAGCACCGGCACGATGGTAGGATGTTGATTTTGAGCTGTCCAGCTGTTAAAGGCCGTTGCCAGGCCCAGCCAGCTCAGGGTTGATAGAATAAGTAACGTACTTGGAATGAGGGAAGGGCTTCTGCGGTTCGCATCTGAAGTATGTTGCTGGCTGGCAATAACCGTAGCACGGCGAAACTGCTGTAGGCCATAACTAATCGAGAGCAACGCAAGTAAGATGCAGATCAGGGGAATGCCCCATTCGATGAGCGTGCTGATTGCTAGATTCATAGTGCCTTCACTCCAACTGTCAGTTCGTTTTTGTTGATGCTGAACCGGAAAGCGTATTCCAAGAATACAACAACATGTTGTGTTTATCGATAGTATAAGGTTATGTTTAAATTTTGAGTGGAATTGTGTCAAAAATTAAAAGCCAAAGACAATTTTTGAGTGTTTCGTCACTAATATTTAATTGTTTACAGACTATCGGGCAGCTTACAATTTCACATATTTACCTCTAAATAGGTCAAATTTTCTTCGGACTCTGGGTTGGGGAAGAGTCCTTGTGAATTGGTCCCGTCAACAAAGGATTGAGTGTGGCCGGGGTCAAGGGTTAGTAATTTGAAACGTTTCAAGTCCGGGCCGCGGTGTGTTGTGAATCAGCCAACGGTGCAAACGCAAGAGCTCAAGCAGGCTGTATTTCTCAAAATTAGCGCATTAAGTATGGTGGCATACGTTGCAGTGACTTGGTTTATGCTGCAATTGGGCTTAACTGTGATGGCACCATTCATGTTAAGCGCCTCGATTTTGAGTGCGCTGGGCATTACGCTTTGTTTGTTTCAGCTCTATGGTTCCGCACGTTTTGTATTCCTGGCTGGTGTCACGTTGTTTTGGTCATCGTTGGTCACAAGCCTGCTCGATTCGGATTCCCGGTTTTTGTTGATTGCGGCACTGCTACCTCTTCCTTTTTTTATTTTTACGACTTCCGAAAAGCAAATGCGGCTCGCCTCGATGGGTTTGTTGGTGGCGGTGAGTGCTTTAAGCGAGAGATTCTTGGCTTTGGGTTCGAGTGAGTCTTCCTGGCACGTCTTTGCCGAGTTACCGTGGCAAGAGCTATTGCATTCAGAGCGAATGACCGCGGCTTCCCAAGGGTTGACCATGATCATTCTGGCCTCCTTGATTTATATTTTGATCCACAGGATTGAGCGATCCCGGGAGTCGCTTCGACTTCATGAAGATAAACTTAAAGCGATTGTTACCTCCCTGAACGATGTGGTGTTTGAAATTAACGAGCACCATCAGATTGTCAACGTCTGGACTGGAAATGAATCGAATCTGCCTTTGGCAAGGCATGTTTATGAGAATGCCGAGGTCAAGAAGTACCTCCCGGGGGCGATTTATACGCAATTTAGCGAGGCCGCGACCTTAGCGCTGGCCACTGAATCTGAACAGCGTTTTGAGTATTGTTCGCCATCGAATGGTGTCTGGTATGAAGCTCGGGTCAAAAAACTCCTGAGTAATGTTCCTGCCGATCAACGGGTTGTGATTTCGCTACGTAACATAAATGACCAACTCAACACCCGTAAGCGCTTGGCCACACAAAATTTGTTTGTTGAAAAACATTGGGATGCCGTGGTCTACACCGACACCAAAGGTGTCGTCCAGTTCGCGAATGAAGCAACATACAGGGGTTATGGTCTCAGGCAGAATAGCCTGGGAAGCAACTCCATTGCAGTGTTGTTGGGTGAGAAAAAGTATTTGATCGATTTGATTGTCAGTGATCTGCAAAAACGCGATCGCTGGCAGGGGGAAACGTCGATCAAGCGCCCGGATGGCGAACTGGTTCGAGTCGGTTTGACAGTTCAGGTGCTGGATGACCAGGAAACCGGAGCCCGTTCATTGGCGTGGTGTCTCCGGGATATCACGGAACACAAGAACGCAGAAAGGGCCCTGCGTCTCAGTGAAAAACGCTTTAAAAGTATGACGGTTAATGCACCGGGCATCATTTTTGAGTGGGTTTCCAGCCGAGATGGGACTTACTGGGGATTTAATTATATTAGCCCCCGAGTCGAAGAAATGTTTGGTTTGAGCCCTGAAAAGTGCATGGCAGATGCAGGTGAACTGATACAGTACATTCATCCCGCGGATTTCGAGGGCTTTGCAGCAAACTTGACCGAGGTGACGCAAAATCTCAGTGGCTGGAACTACGTTGCCCGCTTGATTTTACCGGGAAATGACGTGCGCTGGTTTCGTTGTATTGCGACGCCAATTGATTGTGATGATCGAAATGTTGTTTTTCATTGCATTCTCATGGATATCACTCAAGAAGTGCTTTCCCAGGCCGAATTGTTACATGCCAAGGAGCGTGCCGAGCTTGCAACCCAGGAGAAATCCAACTTTCTGTCGACTATGAGCCATGAAATTCGGACACCGCTGAATGCGGTGATCGGATTATCCCACCTCTTGTTGGAAGATGCGCCAACCAAAGCTCAGGTAGAGAACCTCACAACCTTGAAGTTCTCCGCCGAAAGTCTCTTAAGTCTCATAAACGATATTCTGGATTTCAGCAAAATTGAAGCGGGCAAGATTGACCTGGAAATGATTCCAACCGATTTGCGTCGACTGGTCAAGTCGGTGCTGGCCTCACTGGAGTTGCAAGCAGAAGAAAAAGGTATCGATTTACGCTGTTTCCTGGATCCCAAGTTACCCATGTTGGTTCGTACCGATCCGACGCGGCTGTCGCAAATCCTGATTAACCTGTTGAGTAATGCGATCAAGTTTACGGATCGGGGTTACGTACAAATTGTCATTAAGGCAGGTAAATCCCAGGGTGAAAAAATCGATATCGAGTTCCGGGTTAAAGATACCGGAATTGGTATCGGGCCAGAAACGCAACAAAGCATTTTTGACTTTTTCAACCAGGCGGATAACTCAATTACGCGTAAGTATGGTGGTACCGGACTGGGATTGGCCATCACCAAGGGCCTGCTGGATTTGTTCGGGTCGCGAATGGTGGTTAAGAGCGCAATTGGGCAAGGGGCGATGTTTGCCTTCAAATTAACATTGCCATTGGCGAAGGTCAGTGAATTGGAGGCGTTGCCAAATCAGGCGGAACCCGAGTCTGCGGAAGCCGTTTTACGGGGTTGTCGCGTGCTGTTGGTTGAGGATAATCGGGTCAATGTTATGGTGGCACGCAAGTTGCTGAGTAAGTGGGGGGCCGAAATTGATGTCGCAGATGATGGAGAGGCGGCGATCAGGATGGTTCAGGAACAGGAATACCATATTGTATTGATGGATATTCAAATGCCGAACATGGATGGCTACGAAGCGACGCGGGCAATCCGACAGCTGGGTGGAAAGTATAAGAAATTACCTATTCTGGCGCTGACAGCAACCGTTTTGGAAGAAGTATTGCAGAAAACTGAAGCCGTAGGCCTTAATGGTGTGCTTAGTAAACCGATTCGTCCCGGTGAATTGAAGCAACAGCTTTCTCAGTATTATTAGTACTTTTTCGCCCTGGTTGTGTTCAGGTGGTTGGCAGTTGATCAGACAAGGCTTAAAATGTCCGGTTTACTGTAAAAAGGTTGTTCAACATGGTTAATCCAGAGACGACTGGGGCTCAGGACAAAGCGGTCGTCATATACTCCGGGGGAATGGATTCCTATACGCTATTGAATCTGGCCCTGCGCCAACATCACCGTGTCTATGCACTTTCCTTTAATTATGGCCAGCGCCATAGCAAAGAATTGCATTTTGCCCAGAAAGTCTGCGATGAACTGGCGATTCCCCACAAGTTAGTCGATATAATGGCGATTAACCAGTTGATACTGGGATCATCCTTAACCGATGATATCGAAGTGCCTGAAGGGCATTATGAAGAAACCAGTATGAAATCCACCGTCGTTCCCAATCGCAACATGATTATGCTGTCGTTGGCGATTGGCTGGGCGGTATCCATCAAGGCAAACGTGGTGTATTACGGTGCCCACAGTGGCGATCATGCGATTTACCCTGACTGCCGTCCTGAGTTTGTGCAAAAAATGGATGATGTTGCCCGGATTGCCAACTACGAGGAAGTACAAATTCAAGCGCCTTTCATGTACATGAGCAAGATTGATATTCTTGCCCAGGGTCTTCAGTGGCAGTTGGATTATGGCAAAACCTGGACCTGTTACAATGGCCGGGAGAAGGCCTGTGGCAAGTGTGGATCCTGCACGGAACGGCTCGAGGCGTTTACGCATCACGGCCTTAAAGATCCTCTGGCCTACGAGTGAGGGTTCCCTGTGTCGGGCAAGTCTGATAATCGTATTGCAAAAACGTATAAAGTGAAGGAAATGTTCTATTCGCTGCAAGGTGAAGGGGCACGATCCGGACGCGCGGCTGTATTTTGCCGGTTCAGTAAATGCAATCTTTGGACAGGACGAGAGCAGGATCGCAAAGCCGCTGTTTGTAACTTTTGCGATACGGATATTGTGGGCACAGATGGCCAGAACGGGGGGATATTTACGGGTGCATTGGCCTTGGTCGATGCCGTAACGGCCCTTTGGCCAGACAATGCGGGGGGAAAGCCTTACGTCATCTGTACCGGTGGCGAGCCTGCGTTACAACTGGATGAGGAACTGATTAGTTGTTTCCACGATAGTGGCTTCGAAGTCGGAATCGAAACCAACGGCACCTTACCCCTGCCAAATGGTCTGGACTGGATCTGTGTCAGTCCCAAGGGCTCTGCACAGGTGGTAGTTGAGCACTGTAACGAGTTAAAGCTCGTTTACCCGCAAGCGCTTGCTCCACCTGAACGGTTTCAGAATTTGAGTGCAGAGAATTATTTTTTGTCACCGATGGCAAGCCCGAATGTAGCGGATTCGGCCTTGGATGCATTCAAGCAGGAGAATACCCGAAAAGCGCTTGAGTATTGCCTTGTGCATCCGCAATGGCGTCTGACACTGCAGATGCACAAGCTGTTGGGAATCGATTAAATTCGGTTGAGATTGACTTCGATACCGGTAAACACGGATGTTCCGCACAGGCGATCCACGCACTCGGCATCGGTCAAGTCATTCATGCTGGCACCGGGGTTCTGACCTGCAACTTTCAGCGCAACGCCGCTCCGATTGTGTCCCCAGCCATGGGGCATGCAGACCACACCCGGCATCAAGTCATCAGAGATACACACTGGTAGCTTCAACCTCCCGGTACTGGATTGAATTTCGATAAGATCGCCAGATGTCAGCTGATGTTTCTCCGCGTCCCTGGGGTGGATTAAAAGTTCACACCGATTGTTCTGCTTTTGCAGTCGAGCGCTGTTGTGTAGCCAGGAATTGTTGCTTTGCACATCCCGACGACCGATCAATATCAAGGGTTCTTTATCCTGTTCCTTTTTGAATGTTTGTTGCAAGCGGCTCAGGTCTTTCAGGAAGATCTTGGGTGCGATATTGATCTTGGTATTATCGTGATAGATTCGCTCAGGCAGACAAGGCTGTAGCGGTCCCAGATCGATCCCGTGGCGTTCATTTTTCAGTACATCCAGCGATAAACCCTTAACCAGTGTTCGGTTTTGTTCACCGAATGGGCTAAGGCGAATGGCTCTTTTGAGTTGGGAGCGTTGTGGCAATGCATCGTTAAACAAATCAAACAGGGCTTGAATCGCTCGTGTTGCTTTGCCGGGATGGAGGCCATAAGGGCCGGATTGCAACAGTAGGTTCAGTACCCGATCGGGACCCAGTGCTTTCAAGAGCTGGTATTGAGCTGTACTGCCAAATTTTCCTGCGACACTTCGGGGGGAGAGAATGCGCATGAGCTCCAGCATAATATCCCAGTCAGTTTTGGCTTGTTTCGAAGGCTTGAATAGCGGGGCAGAATATTTGCTGACATTTCTTACGGCCACTGCGTTCAGTCCGATATCATAATGCGAACGTTCCAGCGGGCTGACCGGTGGTAAAATCAGATTGGCATGTCGAGAGGTTTCATTCAGGTAAAAATCAACGCTGATCATATAATCCAGCTGTGACAATGCTTTATCCAGTCGCTTGCCATTGGGACTGGAAAGTACAGGATTACCAGCAAATGTGATGAGTGCACGCATTTGTCCAGAGCCGGGTGTCAGTATTTCCTCTGCGAGGGTCGCGGCTGGCAGTTCGTCGGAGAACTCCGGTAATTTCTGAACCCGCGACCGGTATCGATCAAAATGCCCTTTATCACCGGTAAGTGCGGTTATTTCGGCGAGATCGACCGCCGGTTTGGTGAACATCATACCACCGCGTTGATCCATATGGCCGGTGATGATATTAAGAACATTGACCAGCCAGGTTGAAAGCGCGCCGAACTCCTGAGTACTTGTACCCATGCGTGAGTACAATACGGCTTTGGGTGTTTTCGCGAGGCCCAGCGCCAGATCTCTGATCACTTCCGGAGACATTCCAGTGCTGTCTGCAACACTTTCCGGCGTGAAGCTTTGGCAAGCAAGTTCAACTAGATCCACATCATCCACGTACGGCTGGAGTCGGCCCAGGTTGACCAGTTGATGGTGAAACAAGACATTAACCATCGATAGCAGGAGCAGCGCGTCTGTTCCAGGGCGGATGAAATGATGCTGATCTGCGAGTTTTGCGGTTTCTGTTTTACGGGGGTCAATAACAATAACTTCGCCTCCGCGATTCTGAATGGCTTTCAGTCGTTTGCGCATGTCTGGTGCGCTCATCAAACTGCCATTGGAAGCCATTGGATTGGCCCCAAGGCAGATAAACAGGTCGGTATGGTCGATATCCGGTACCGGAAAAAGGGCTTGATGACCGAAGAGTTTCAGATTAACCAGCATATGAGGCAGTTGGTCATTCGAGGTCGCCGAGAAACGCTTTCGCGTGCCCAATGCACCCAATAGAGGAAGCAAGGCGAGCAACGCGCCGTGATTATGCACAGTCGGATTGCCGATATACACACCCAGTGCATCTCTTCCGTAGCGCCATTGCAGTGGGCGCAGGTGGGTCTTAATTTCTTTAAATGCCTCATTCCAAGTGATAGGAACCCAGCCATGATCCGTTTTCTTCATCGGCTGCCTCAAGCGGTCCGGATCTTCATGGATATCCTGAAGTGCAAGCGCCTTTGGACAAATATACCCCTGACTTAACGGATCTTTTTTATCCCCCCGAATACTCAGAATACGGTTATCCCGGTGCCTGATTTCCAAGCCGCACATGGCTTCACAGAGATTACAGGTGCGAAAGTGGATATTGTCCTTGTTTTCCATTTTTATTCTCGAATTGATTGTTATTGTTTAAACACTTACCACTGTGTGCCGTTGTGAATATGAGTTCACTTGGTTCATCTCATGTTATGCAAATTTTAGTGCACAGTATAGCCAGGATAGTTGATTGGGATGAATTACATGGATTCTCACAATTCTGTTTTCGAGAAATTGCCAGGGAAGGATTGCAGGAACATTGTTTAAACGGCCTAAGTTTAAAGCACGGATTCTAAAACGAATACCCAACGCTCAACGATGCGACTTTACTTTCAAGTGTGTTTCGTCCATCTACGATTTGGCTGAATGTGGTGTTGAGGTTGAGTTGTTGTGTTGGGTTGAATGATATTCCGAGCGTTACTGTTGCAGTATCTTCATCGACTTGGTTAAATTTTTCGGCGGTGAATTCGGGTGTGCCGATATCCAGGTCGCCATCGGCTTCAATAGCTTGATAACCCAGGCTAAAGTTCCATTGTGGAGTGATGATGAAGTAGGTGTTCAAACCATAGAAAAATTCGTCAGGAACATCGGATTCCCGAATGCGGTATCCCAGTTCGGTACTTATGGCAAGATAGTCATTCAGAATTCGTCCGGCAAGGAAAGAGGCTTCGACACCTGAAGCGCCATCGCCAAGGGAGTCAATTGCACCCGTATCATAATCGCCGGCGATTGTGGCACCAATGCGAAAGGCAAGGGAGGGTGCGGGTGTCGATGCGACGAACTCATCGACAAAACGCCAGGTAACGCCAATATTGCTGTCTGCGATATCGCTTTCCTCGGTAGGGGAGCCTTCAAAGTCCGTTTCCGAATAGCCTATTCGTGCATCCAGTGCGAGGTTTTCCGATAATCCATAACCCAACTTTAACCAATAGGTGATCTGGTCAAGGTCGCCGCCCAGTTCAATCTTGTTTGCGCCGAGGTAGAATTCATCACCTGATTGGTACACCGTTTCCAATGCAATACTGACTGAATCCGGTGCGGGCAGCCAGGGCGAACCGTTCGCGAGTGCGAGATTTGGAGCGACCCATAGCAGGCTGATTGTTACAACAAACACATTTTTCATCAAACTGATCTCAAGCAATAAATGTGTAAGCCATCCTAAAAGAGAAATATTCCTTTTCTATCAACAGATTATCACGTTTGTATCACACTGGTCCGTTAATAATTCTTGGGCGGATGTGACGGTGTTTCTAACGAAACCATAACAATTCATTTGCAATTTCTGGATATGGGCTGTTGCCACTTGTGGCTAAGCCGCGCGCTCAGTACGGTGGCACAGAAATACCTCATCGACCAATTAGAGTTATGCTTGTGGAGTAGCACATGAAGTTGTTATTAGTGAATACTTTGTTTGATAAACCCCGGACCGGACTTCGGGTTGCTGGGCTGGTTTTTCCCTTGGCATTGGCGGCTTGTGGTGGTGGGTCCAGTTCTGCCCCGGTTGAACCGAACCAGGGTGCAAGTATGAATCCGGACGCTGCTGACATGGCAGAGATGGAGCCAGCGCCGGAAGTGCTCATTGGTTATTTTATCGATAGTGCCGTATCAGGGTTGAAATATGTTACGGCGACTCAGGAAGGTTTCACCAGTGCTCAAGGTGAATTTAGCTACCTGGGGGGTGAAGGGGTTCAATTTTCGATTGGTGACATTGCGTTGCCTCCTGTGTTGGGGGCACCGGAGATAACACCGCTGACATTGGTTGGTACCGATAATATTCAGGATACAGCGGTCGTTAATATTGCCCGGCTGTTACAAACACTGGATATCGATGGAAATCCTGATAATGGTATTGAGATCTCAGCACAGGCCCATGAATTGGCGACAGGCTTGAGTGTAGAATTTGATAGCCTGGAATTTGATCAACAGGTAGTCAATCTGGTGGCGAACAGTGGTTCGGAGAATGTGACGTTGATAAGTGCTGAGCGAGCAGTTGCCCATCTGAAAGATACACTCAACATTGAGGATATCGATACCGATACCGATACCGATACCGATACTGAAGTTGACACTGAATGCACCAAAACTCACCCAATGGTGGGATTTACCACCGAATTGTCAATGCGCGCCCATAATGTTAGCGGTACCGCACGAATTGTCGATGACTGCACAATCGAAATCGAAAACTTTACCTATGATGGTGGGGGAATCACTGACGTATTTATCTACGGCGGAATTGACGGTAACTACTTCAGTGCAGGATTTCCAATCGGCAATAATTTATTCGGCCAACGTTCAAGAGGTGAAACTTTAACGATAAATTTTTCCGATAAAACGGTACTGGATCGTCTCAACGGCATTAGTGTCTGGTGTGTGAGAGCGGGTGTAAGTTTTGGTGATGGAATATTTGCAGCGCCGTGATTACTTATTATAACTTTTTTGATTAAGTTTTGCTCGAATACTGTTGTGGGCGTCTATTCTAAGTAATATCGGTTTCGCAAAATGCATCCAATATTATGCGCAGTAGTATTCGAACTAAATTAACAATTATAACCGTAGTGACCATATTGTTCTGTTCGATATCAGTCATGATGATGAGCGTACAGGAACATGAATCCCTGTACCGACAATCGGTAATGGATAATCTTGATGCGTTGTCGGCCAATCTCGCGGATGAGCTTGTTGGAATTATCGGGGGAGAAGGTGCTGTTCTTGAAGTGGCTACGGAATTGCTGAGTTTCGACCGATACTCGTCGGTACGTTTCGCAGCTGTGTTCGATGCGGGCGGTGAGATGATGCATCACTATGTACACCCTCTTTATTTTGATTCCCAACAAAATTTTCCAGAGTTGATGACGTATGATTTGAATAGGATACCTGAGGGCTCTTCTTTTTTTGAGTCTGAGCTTGTCGCCAAGCAAATAATTGGTGAGAGTGATTATACTCTGGGTTATCTTTTGGTTGTTAATGACTACCACGGTCCGCTGGAAGTTACCATGAACAGCCTTTATGGAAAACTTGTGCCCTTGGTTCTGCTGGTTAGTTTATTTACTTTATTAGTCGATAATCTGTTAATCAAGCGGTTGATGTCGCCGCTAGCCAGACTCGCCGATTTTGCTCAAGAAGTGACTGAAACTGGAGACTATCAGCTTAAGGTGAATGTTTCTGGAAGTGAGGAAATAAACAAGCTCACCAGAAATATTAATGTAATGCTGAGTACGATTTACGAGCAGACAATTAAAAACCAACGCTACACGGCACAACTTGAACAACAACAAGATTCACTTGAAAAATTGGCAAACTACGACACATTGACAGGGCTACCTAATCGGAAGATGTTCCAGGTGCTGCTGGAGAATGAAATTGCGAATTATAAACAAAGTGGAAGTCATTTGGCGGTTATGTTTCTGGATTTAGATAATTTTAAACATATCAATGATTCTCTTGGTCATGGCACGGGAGATATGTTATTGATTATGGTTGCTGAATTTATAGAACAGACTCTGCGAAGTGGGGATGTGGTGGCAAGGTTTGGTGGTGATGAGTTTCTGATTTTGATTAAAAACTCCGAAAAAATAGCTGATTTGGTGCACATAGCAGAGCGAATAATTGAACGGCTGAGAAGGCCATTTCAGGTTAAGGGCTGGGAAGTAGAAAGTGGAGTCAGCATTGGGGTGGCCACGACATTGAGCAGTGACTGTAGTGCAGAAGTGTTGATACGGCATGCTGATTTAGCGATGTATCACGCCAAAGAGACAGGTAAAAGTTCATGTTCGTTCTTTGATGATAAACTGTTGCGGGAAAGCGTAAGAAAAGTAGAAATAGCGAATGCCATTTCTACTGCCTTGGTCAAAGATGAATTTCAAGTTTTTTACCAACCAAAGGTCGGTCCCAATGGTGGGATTATTGGCTTTGAGGCATTGATCCGTTGGCAAAGCAGTTATGACGGGATTATCGCTCCTTCCGAATTTATACCTATTGCGGAGTGGTGTGGAAAAATTGGTGATATTACTCGGTACCTAATTTCCTGTGTTTTCCGAGAATATAGAACAATTGTCAAATTAGTGTCGACCACCATTCATATATCATTAAATTTATCTGCTCATGATCTTCGAGACATGTCTCTGATTGGATTCATACGCGATGAAATGGTGAAGAATAAGGTTAATCCACAGCATATTGAGTTTGAGATAACAGAGTCATCTTATCTCGAAAATCTCGAAAATGCTGCACTGTTTTTGCAAGAAATTGGAACATTGGGAAGTACTGTCGCCCTAGATGATTTTGGAACGGGTTATTCTTCATTGAGTTATTTGAGCCAGATAGAAGTTGACACATTGAAAATAGATCATTCCTTTGTGAAGCAGCTTCACGAATCTGATAAAGATCGTTTTATTATTCAATCTATTATAAATTTGGGGATAAGTTTTAGTTTAAATATTTGCGCGGAAGGTGTGGAAACTGTTTCTGATCGCGATGCTTTAATCGATATGGGCTGTCATCAACTTCAAGGATATTTGTTTTCCAAGCCTGTACCTCTTGGAGCGTTAGCAGAGGCATTATCTGCCATTAATCGTACAAATTGGCAGTTGAAATCACACCTTAGTTCAAACTAAAGATTACTTTTACATCACTCGGTAATATTGTGTTGGCATCGACGTAAGCCATACCATTGGGTGTGGTTTTAACAAATGCAATCGCAGCTTCTGGGGTTTCAAGTTCAAGCGGGGGCTTCCCGCGTCCAGTAAACTTCATTTGCACCCAAAAGGAACGAATCCGGGATTCTGTAAGTCCGAGCACTCGAGTGTTGAATATTGTCCGCAGCCGATTGTTGCTATTTAGGTTTGCCGGGATGATATCGTATGCTTTTGAGCCGATATAGATGTGCTTTAGTTGTTTTTTATTGATGCTATCGAGTATGAGAGTTTGATTTACAATAACGACAAGACTTTCATCCTGACATATGGCGGCGGGTGAGGTGAGTAAGCAACAGCAGATCAAGTGTTGACGAGCAAGCGCGAGCCATTGTCGATGTTTCAAAACACCGTCTCCAGAGCGAAAAGAAACAAGAAGGCTTTACCGTCAAATTCGCTGTTTTGTTGCGATGAGAAAGTTATCGTATTGTTGCCTTTTCTAGATTTAATATGTTTGACATCCGCTTTTAGTGCCAGGTTTGGTGAGGCATCCCAACGTACGCCTAAAGTCACTGAATTGACATCTTCTTTCTCTCTTGCCTGTAAAGTTGTGTCATAAGCTTGCGCTAGTGCATCGAAAGTGGAGTCAACTCCAATTGGTATCTCGCCAATAAAGGCACGATTTAAACTGTCTTTGCGCTGACTGTAGGTTAAGTGTAGTGTAAGTGTGTCGATATAGAGTCCACCCGTCAGATAGTAACCCGTGATGTCCTGATAAATCCCGGCTTCTGTATTAAAGTGAACAATTTCAGTACGCACAAAATAATCCAATGTTTCGTAGTGAACGCTGAATTGATAATAATCCACTTCTGCGGCGGGGGAGAGCGATTTAGCACTGTTAATAAATCCCGCATCCCTGAGCGCTGAACGTAACCGTTGTGTTTCATTGAGCATCAAATCGACGTTTCCGCTATGATAAGTGGCGCGTATCTGAAACTGGAAGAGATTGAATTCTGTGATGAGGCCGAACAGATCCTTTACTTCACTATCAATAGTTAAATTATTGAGCCGGATTTTGTCATCATTTCGACCATAGTAAATCTCTATACCCCCGCTGAGATCTTCATAACTGAAGTCATAACGAACGTCTAAGCCTTCAAAAGTATTGAAAACGAAATTAATGTAAACCTCTTCTGGGGGCGTTATCCAAGGATAGGCGAACCCTACATCCAGTACTTCACTTAATGCGAAAAAGGGAGTTCTTAGTTTACCGAGTTTGAGATTGAGATTATGTGTGGGCTTGATTGAGGTGTAAAGCCATTCAAGGCCTGAATCCCTATTGTTATCAGGTGTCCAAATTACCTGAGCTGTAACGTCGAAATATTCTGAGAATTGGTAAATACCTTGAAGACCAATGAGACTAGTATCAAAGCTCAGGCTGTTGTTATAGGTTTTGTAATTGACATCAGCTTGATCCAGATAACCACCAATCAGCCTGCCAAACCCGGAAACGGATCCGTTTCCTGCGAAGGCTGACTGAGCAAGAAGAATCAAAAATACATGCAGAATTGCAGCAGGTATATACGCATGCCAGTGTGTATCGCCAATTTGAGGCGCTCGCACTTTTTTCTTACAGCACGCTTGTGAGAAATCTATGCTGGAGCGGTTGAGCATGAACTGGAGCTCCACTACACATTATCATTGGATAAATTTGAATTAAACAATAATGAAACAATAGCGAGTGAATACGCAAAACGCTAATTTTAACCCTAATTCAATCAACAATTGAGTTTTGGGTGTTGGTGGTTCCGACTTTATGCTTTGCTCTCTCCTACGAAAATATGACTACCCTGATTATTAAGGGAAGCGCGTTTTTTAATTCCGTAAACGAAATCAAGTAAGGAAAATAACCATGCTGACACTCCGTGATATTGTCAGAAGCGGTCATGTTGTGCGTTGGAACAGCGTAAAACATGGCCGTCCCCAGTATCTCGCAGAGCATCATTATATGGTGACAATGATTGCTCGTGCACTGGCGCGAAAAATACTGAGCGCTGATTACTACACGACTGAAAAACAGATTCTACTGGTCGATTATTGCCTGAATCATGACTTGCCAGAACTCCTTGCCGGTGACTTGCCTTCAGTCAGTAAGCGGAAACTGGAAATGATGCTCGGTGAAAAGTCTGCGGTGTTCAAAGAGCTGGATTATGAAATACACCCGCCTTTGCGCAAACTGGATCAAAAAATCAAGGACACACCCTTAGCGGTAATTGCGAAACTTGCAGATTGGGCAGATGCCATCATCTACATACAGCAGGAGGGGGCGGGTAACTTTGAGACCAAAATCTGTCGTCAGATCATTGATGCTTTGATCCAGAGCATGCCGGATGATCTCGGTGTAACTGAGAATTTGAAAGCGCACATGGAGCAATTTTTTTCCCAGCCGCTAACCCATACCCATGGCATTGAACTCAAACTGCTGAAAGCATACCAAGAGAAGGTCGAACAGGCTCAAGTGCGCTTTCCGGAGTTCGATTGGAAGCCTGCCCATGGTGTATTGAGTGAACTTTTAGAGGGTGAAGACGCTCAAATTAAATTTGAGTATTAGCGTCATGTGACTGCTCCCCACCCTGTCAGGCAAGGCTTCCAACTTCTTAGGCTGCAACCGGCGCGTGGCTGGATTTACGCAAGCCTCCATTGGCAGGAACCGACAGTCCTTCGGCCCTTAATTTGATAATGCCCTGCTGGCGGATATTGAGCGCCGCATTTACGTCACGGTCAAGCTCTGCTTTACAGGCAGGGCACGTCCAGTGACGCACAGACAACGACAGGGACGCCATCTTGTGGCCGCAGCCGGAACAGGTCTTGGTGCTGGCGAACCATTGATCAATTTTGACCAGGTGCTTGCCTTGCGCCTTGGCCTTGTACTCCAACTTCTGAATCAAGCTGAACCAACTCGCGTCAGCAATATGCTTCGCCAACTTCCGATTCTTCAGCAGGTTTTTAACTTTCAATGTCTCGACTGCCACCGCTTGGTTTTCGTCAATAAGCTGTCGGGACAGGTTGTGCTGGTAATCCGCACGGGCATTCGCGAGGTGTTCATGTGCCTTGGCAAGCTTAAGGTGAGCTTGTGCCCGCCCCTTGCTTCCCTTCTGGCATCGGGAAAGGGCTTTTTGCTTGCGTCGAAGGTTGGCGGCGGCACGTTTCAGAAAACGGGGATTCGCTATTTTCCTACCCTCTGAGTCGATAGCGAGGTGAGTAAGCCCCATATCAAGACCCAACACGGTATCGACTGTTTTCATCGGCGCGGGTGTTTCTACGCCGTCATCAAGCAGCAGCGAAGCATAGTATTTTCCCGTCACGGTACGTGACAGGGTGATGCTCTTGAGCTTCCCTTTTAAAGCGCGGTGTACTCGCGCATTGATTGGCTCCATCTTCGGCACTTTGATCCAGTTATCCCCCGCGCTGATACTTGTGCAGTGGTAACTGGATTGTTTGCCGTGCTTGCGCTTGAACTTGGGGTAACGAGCGGAGTGCTTCGGGTCGAAGAAGTTCTGAAAGGCTTTATCCAGGTTGATACAGGCTTGCTGGAGTGCAATCGAGTCAAACTCCTTGAGCCAGTGATACTTGCGTGACTTTTTTGCCACCGCGAGCAGGGGCTTAATATCTTTCTTGGCCTTGAGCTTCAGGCCGTGGCGTTTGTACTGAGCACTGATGACATGCAAGGTCTTGTTGTACACGAACCGCGTAGCACCGAACTGGCGGTTGAGAAATTCCGCCTGTTCAGGCGTTGGGTAAATTCTTACTTTGGTCGCTCTCAGCATGCTGTAAGTATATACAGTAAATTATGGAAAACAAGAAGTTCTCCGAACTTCCCGCTTATATCCCCGCCCGAGTGGGCGAGGGTTTCAGGGCAACCTAGCAATAAATGATCAATTTTATTGAGCGTTATTTGAACGTTTAGGTTGAAAAATATTCAGTCACAGGCCATTTTGAATGGAATCCAATGGATTATTCAATGCTCCTCGCAGAGCAACAAGCCCTTTTGCTTTGAGTCGTTCTTGTATGATCGTGAATTGATCGCAACACGATCAAATTGATTAATTATTGCTAGGTTGCTCTGGCGAGGGTTTACGCGTGCATATGCTAACTGTTGACATCGCACAGCATTTGTACTGTAATTATCAACAGTGTATATAACGACAGTAAACAACTGGTTGCCTCAAATGTATTCAAACGATGTTGAGTTCCAGTTTAACTGTTAACCCTGAAAGTTTAGTTGAAGTACGCGTCGATAATCGTAACAGCGAGGGAAAAAAGATGAATGTTTCCATGAACGGTGATGTGATTCGTGTTCAAGTTCCAGTTAACCAACAGGTTGTTGCTTTTTACTATAAGAAAGTCGGGTTTGAGTGGGTGAAATACAAGCGTGAGCGGGTGTTGCGTGTTGTGGGAAGTGAGCTGCATTAAGCTATTCCGCTCTGGACGCTGCTGTCGCTTCTGTACTATCGTTGTCGATAATGTTTAAAGTTTAACGTCAATCACTTGATCGAAAGCCAAGGGTGATATGACGCAGATCGGACAATGATATACAGGAAAAGCCATGTTAAACCGTGATAATGCCATTTTGGTTGTTGTTGATGTGCAGGGTAAATTGGCACAGCTTATGTTTGAAAAGAGCGCTCTTTTCAAAGGTCTGTATCAGGCCGTAGCGGGTTGTCGGATTTTGGATGTCCCGGTTTTGTGGCTAGAGCAGTTGCCAGACAAGTTGGGGTCGACGATTCCAGAGGTGGCGGACCAGCTGCCTGATCTTCTGCCCATTGCCAAGTCCAGCTTTGGTTGCATGGGCAGCATCGAGTTCCGTGAAGCGCTTTATACCTCTGGCCGGAAACACATTATTCTGTGCGGGATTGAGACACATATCTGTGTTTACCAGAGTGCTGTGCAGTTACTTGAAGCGGGTTATGAGGTCACGATTCTTGAGGATGCCACTTCATCCCGTACGCCGGAGAATCGTTCATTGGGCGTGCGAAAAATGATTTCGAAAGGTGTGTCACCGTCTTCCGTGGAGATGTTGTTGTTTGAATTAATGGGCGATGCGACAGATCCTGACTTTCGGGAAGTTGCACTGCTGATCAAGTAGCGGCTTTCGTTATTGCTCATGTCTCAGGCGTCGATTTACCTTTTAACGATTTCGCTGATGCAGAAAGAGAATTAATGGCATTATCCAGTGCTTTCAGTTGGCTGTTCACATTTTGGATACGGGATTTGACCTCTGTTTCCGGCGGTGTGAGATCGTCCAGAATCTGGTTCAGGGAGTCCATAAGATCTTGAACTGTCGCTCCGAATTGCGCATCGAATTCGATAACTTGATCTACAATTTGATGATCGGCGGTCTGCCCGTGGTCGGTGGGGGTGGTTTCCTCATTCAGGCTTTTTTCCAAAAAGTCGACATGGGCATGATCGATCAAGTGATCAGCGAGCTTGCGATCCACTTTGCAGATATGATTAATGAGCCAGTTGGTTAGAAACGCGAGGATAATTTGTCCGTCAGCCTTGGTCGCGAATGAGGCGGATTCCGCAACGGATGTAAGTTCATTTACAAAGCGCTGGTGCTGCGCTTTGTGGCGCTCGGTACACGCCGTATCATAGGTAAACTCTTCCATGAGCGACTCTTCCATCTGGAAGTGATAGCGAGTGTATTCAAACAGGTCCTCGAAAATAGCTCGCATATGATCAGGGGAGGCATGATTGTGGACTGCGTCATCCAGCTCGTTGATCATTGCGACCAGTCGTTTGTGTTGTTGATCGATTTTGGGAATACCGGTTGCGTAAGCAGGTTGCCATTCGAAAATTGCCACTACCAGTCCTCCCAATCGCGTTTAATTCAAACGTTATTAAAGCCTTTCGCACAGTATAGCGCTGACCTATTCAATCTGTCTGATCAGATTCAGCCGGAATCGTTTGCCTCAAGGTATCAAACTCCTGCGGTGAATTTATATTCAAAAATTCGTTCTGACGATCTTGAAAATCAACTTCGACCACGTTTTGTTGATAAAGCCACATCATCATTTTCCGGTCACCTGAGCCCAAAAACTGTTCCAAGGAGTGTTTGAGCCCTGTTGGAAGCAGAAGATGCATGGGCTGTAATCTGTTGCCATCATGGGCGACAAAAATTGTGTTCTCGGGCGGCGTAACGGTATCGTTCAAAGCCTGCAGCATGCGGATCGGGTAAGATTGAGTCAACAGCGGTGTATCACAGGGCGCAATCAAGACGTAATCGGCATCGGTTGTAGTGAGAATTGCCTGAAGCCCCGCCAATGGTCCCTGATAATTCTCCAGTTCATCCTGTATGATCAGATCTGCAATGATTCCATAACGATGGGCATTTCGATTGCAATTGATAATAAGCTGGTCGATGTAAGGTCGCATTTTGTTCGCGATGTGTTCAGCAAAGCGTAGTTTACCCCACTCCAAAAGGCCCTTGTCAGCACCACTGAGTCGGGAACCCATACCCCCCGCAATTATCGCTCCATCGATGATCTTGTCTCGTTTCATGTTATTTTAACTTTCGTGAGTGGCTGTCTGGCCGGCGGTAAATTATGGCCATTCAGGCGTATATAAATCTTTGATCTGGCGCAATAATTACAGCGAGCAGGGGTGATGACCCCCTTATTTTATGTTTTGTTCCATCGCCCAGATAGCCGCTTCAACTCGGGATCGCATTTTCAGTTTCTTCAATAAATTTTTCACGTGAACTTTTACTGTGCCTTCGGCTATGGTGAGTTCCCGGGCGATCATCTTGTTACTGAGTCCGGAAGCGATCAACGACAGAATCTGTTTTTCCCGATAGGTCAGGTTTTCAACCGCGCGATTAACTGAAGAGTTGTTGTCTTTGATAGCTGTGGCCAGTATACCGGCTAAATTATCACTGATTGCGAGCTTTCCATTTACAGCTTGTTGTATATAGGAGACTAATTCTTCTGGTTCGGTATCTTTCAAAATATAACCATCGGCACCGGCTTTCAGGGCACTGACGACATCTTCATGATTATCGGAAACTGAAAAAATTACAATTCTGGAGAAAATATCACGACTACGCAGTTGCCGGATGGTTTCAATACCATCCATCCCTTTCATATTCAGATCCAGCAAGATCAAGTCGGGTTCAAGCTTCGTGGCGATTTCACAAGCTTCCTCACCGGAGCTGGCTTCTCCAATAGATTGGAATCCTTCTTCTAACTGCAACAGATCTATAACGCCTTTTCGAAGCATTGGATGATCATCAACGATCAGGACACGGATGGGTTCGTCCGACCCGGCTTTGGAGTCGGGAAGGTCTGTCTGGTTTGGTGTCATTGGTCTGGTTTTACCCCATGTTCTTCAGATAACTCGGACACATCGCACGCGCGTGGGCACTTTGTTTCACTCATTCATATCGTAATTATAAGTCAGTAGACCGTGATGGGAACCGTTGTCTGTCAGTCTACCGACTACAACATAGTACAACATACCTCTGTATGGGTAGAGCTTGAGTTAAATTGATGGATGTCAATTGTTAAAGGGCTTAAAGGGACTAGTGTAACAGCAGTATAAATCAGACCAATCTCAACGGTAGTTCTAAATGTCGGTTGCCATAACAAGACGGAACTTGCTTCGAGCGAAGATTAATCCGAAGCAAGCGTTGTTACCACCATGGGCTATGACGGAACAAGCTGATGGCTTTTTCAGTCGTTGTACTCGCTGTTCCGAGTGTATTCAGTCTTGCCCCGAATCGATACTTGAAAAGGGGGATGGCGGTTTTCCTCGCGTTAACTTTCGCCTGGGGGAATGTACTTTCTGCGGACTTTGTGAAGCTCAATGTCCCTCCGGAGCATTAGACCGGAGACAAGGGTCGGAGCCGGGTACCCAATGCCAGCCTTGGGATTATGTTGCTGAAATACAGAGCCAATGCTTGAACTTGCAAGGTGTAGTTTGCCAGCGTTGTGCAGATCCGTGTGAATCACGAGCGATCCATTTCACACCGCGAATAGGTGGTCCTGCACTGCCCGGAATCGAGCCTGATCTATGTACAGGTTGTGGTGCGTGTGTGAGCAGTTGCCCAGTGGACGCTATCGAGATTAAAGCTGATCAGTATTCACAATGATGGTTTTGACCCCAGGCGTTTTTTAAAAAATAAAAATTGCAAGAAAGAGGTGAGAAGTTGAGAGAACCTGCAGCGGTACAGTCAGAGCATACTCGTGGCCAATATTCTATCGCAGGCGTGCTTGTGCACACCAAGTTGGAACGAGCAGCGTTTGTAGAACATGATCTACTCCAGTTATCGGGGGTCGAAGTGCATGGTGTCGAAGGCGGCAAACTTATTGTCACAATCGAAGAATTTCCGGGTGACAAGATACTGCTCTCACGTATCTCGGAGATTAATGCGATACCGGGCGTTTTGAACGCCTCATTGATTTACACCGAAAGTGAACCCAATTGTGAATTGGCTGATTCAGGCTGCAATTCGGAGGATGAGAAATGAAGTTAAGCAGACGTGCATTTATCAAGCATAATGCGGTGGCGGCCACCGCAGCCGCAGCCGGAGTCTCTATCCCGGCAGCTGGATCGAATTTAATCACCAAAGCCAGTGACACGGCAATCAACTGGGATAAGGCTCCGTGTCGTTTCTGTGGTACCGGCTGCAGTGTTTTAGTCGGGACTCAGAATGGACGCGTGGTTGCGACACAAGGCGATCCAGAAGCTCCGGTAAACCGCGGGCTGAATTGCGTGAAAGGTTATTTCCTGTCGAAAATTATGTACGGGGAAGACCGGTTGACCAAACCTTTGCTGCGGATGAAGGATGGACGTTATGACAAGAATGGTGAATTTACGCCTGTGTCATGGGATGTAGCCTTCGATGTCATGGCGGAAAAGTTTAAAGCCACATTGAAAGAAAAAGGTCCCACTGCGGTTGGCATGTTTGGCTCCGGGCAATGGACGGTGTGGGAAGGGTATGCGGCTTCGAAGCTCTATAAAGCAGGATTCTTGTCCAATAACATTGACCCTAATGCACGACATTGTATGGCATCCGCAGTAGGCGGTTTCATGCGCACATTCGGCATTGATGAGCCGATGGGTTGTTACGATGACCTGGAGGCGGCTGATGCCTTTGTGCTGTGGGGCTCAAACATGGCAGAGATGCACCCCATTCTCTGGTCACGATTGACCGATCGACGCCTCAGCGCGCCCCATGTGCAGGTGCATGTCTTGTCCACCTTTACCCACCGGTCTTTCGAACTGGCTGATAATCCGCTGGTATTCAAACCACAGACTGATTTAGTCATTTTAAACTACATCGCAAATTACATTATTCAAAACAATGCGGTGAATCATGATTTTGTAAACAAACACACCCGGTTTCGTGAAGGGGTAACGGATATCGGCTATGGACTGAGACCTGAGCACCCGCTTGAAAAAGCCGCGGCAAATCCGGGTGGCGGTGGATCCAAGGATATGACGTTTGAGGCGTATTCGAAATTTGTATCCACATACACGCTGGATTATGCCCATGAGATGACCGGCGTGCCAAAAGAAAACCTGGAGAAACTGGCAAAGGTCTATGCCGATCCGAACACCAAGGTGACCTCGTTCTGGACAATGGGATTCAACCAGCACACCCGTGGCGTGTGGGCGAATAATCTGGTCTATAACATCCATCTGCTCACCGGAAAAATTTCGGAGCCGGGTAACAGCCCATTCTCCCTTACGGGCCAACCATCTGCTTGTGGCACCGCTCGGGAAGTCGGAACCTTTGCCCATCGATTACCCGCAGATATGGTTGTGAAGAACGAAAAACATCGCCAGATTGCGGAAAAAATCTGGAAGTTACCGGAAGGAGCCATTCCGCCGAAGCCAGGTTACCATGCGGTATTACAAAACCGGATGCTGAAAGATGGCAAGCTGAACGCCTATTGGGTGATGTGTAATAACAATATGCAGACTGCACCCAACATGAACGAGGAAGGTTATCCCGGCTATCGTCATCCCGATAACTTTGTGGTGGTCTCAGACCCGTATCCGACTGTAACGGCACAGGCTGCGGACTTGATTTTGCCTACTGCTATGTGGGTTGAGAAAGAAGGGGCTTATGGCAACGCTGAGCGCCGGACACAGTTCTGGTATCAACAGGTCAAAGCGCCTGGTGAAGCCAAGTCCGACCTTTGGCAGTTAATGGAGTTTTCGAAACGATTCAAGGTGGAGGAAGTTTGGCCAGAAACCTTGCTCGCGAAAAAGCCCGAGTATCGTGGAAAAACACTTTTTGATGTGCTTTATGCCAATGGTCAGGTTGATCAATACGGCCTGGGCGAAATCCCGGACGATCGACTCAATGATGAAGCCAGGGAATTTGGATTCTACGCTCAGAAGGGGTTGTTTGAGGAATATGCTGCTTTCGGACGCGGCAAAGCCCATGATTTGGCGAATTTTGATCGTTACCATCAGGAGCGCGGTCTGCGTTGGCCGGTAGTGGATGGAAAAGAAACACTGTGGCGTTTCCGGGAGGGTCATGATCCTTATGTACCGAAAGGTGAGGGGATTCGTTTTTACGGCAAGCCTGACGGCAAAGCCTGGATTTTTGCATTGCCTTATGAGCCACCAGCGGAATCGCCAGATTCTGAATATGACCTATGGCTCAGTACCGGACGGGTATTGGAGCACTGGCACAGTGGCACCATGACGCGCAGAGTACCTGAGTTGTATCGGTCATTTCCGGATGCCGTGTTGTATATGCACCCGGAAGATGCAAAAGCGCGCGGCCTGCGCCGAGGCGAGCAGGTCAAAGTGGCTTCCCGCCGGGGTGAAGTGCTGACACGGGTGGAGACTCGCGGGCGCAATAAACCCCCCAAAGGGCTGGTGTTCATGCCATTCTTTGACGCTCAGCAGCTGACTAACAAGTTAACACTGGATGCAACCGATCCGCTGTCCAAAGAAACGGATTTCAAGAAGTGTGCTGTGAAAGTAAGCAAAGCTTAATGGTTTGCATTAAACAGAGTTGTGTAACTTTTGACCAAGGCTGTCCGGTAGCCAATTTCCGGTTCCGGATAGCCTTCCAGGCGGAGAAAAAGTCATGAAATATTTCAAAACATTATGGGTCGTGTTGCTTATTGCGGTACCTCTCGGTGCAAGTTTGCAGGCCGATACCGGGGGAGTGAGTTCCTTGCGAGGGGATCTTGATCTGGATAAAAGTGCGGCAGCGAGTGATTTCAAAACAATTCCAGATGATCGAAAGCCTTTACATCGGGACTATTTACATCAGCCCCCTTTGATCCCACACCAGATCCGGGACTACCACATTGATACCAATAGCAATAAGTGTCTTTCCTGCCATAGCTGGGGTAATTACAAATCCAGTGGAGCGACTAAAATCAGTTTAACTCATTATGATGCTCGAAATGGCCAACAGCTTTCTGATGTTTCACCGCGGCGGTACTTCTGTCTCCAGTGTCACGTACCTCAAGTGAACGCCAAGCCACTGGTTGGTAATCAATTTGAGTCGGTTGAGTCGATGAACTAAGAGAGGAATGGGAGTAAGACCATGTCTGAGAAAAAGGGGATAATGTCCCGGTACTGGTTGTTGTTGCGCAGACCGAGTACCGTTGCAATGGGAGTGGTTCTTCTGTTTGGCTTTACTGCCGGTATTATTTTCTGGGGGGGATTCAATACGGGACTGGAAATGACCAATACCGAAGAATTCTGTATTGGTTGCCATGAAATGGAAGAAAACGTCTATAAGGAGTATGTTGGAACAATCCACTATACAAACCGTTCCGGTGTGAGAGCAACTTGTCCGGATTGCCATGTACCAAAAGACTGGACACACAAAATCGTGCGAAAAATCCAGGCAAGTAAAGAAGTGTGGGGAAAATTGACCGGCTATATCAATACCCGGGAAAAGTTTGTCGAACACCGGCGGGAAATGGCCATGCGAGAATGGCAACGGATGAAAGAAAGTGACTCACGGGAATGCCGAAATTGTCACAACTTTGAGTTTATGGACTTCACCGAGCAAGGTCGCAGGGCCGTCAAACAGCACTCTACTGCACTGGCGTCAGGTGAAAAAACCTGTATTGATTGCCATAAGGGGATTGCTCATAAGCTGCCCGATATGGAAGGCGTGGAAGGCTGGCACTAGCATTTTACAGAATAACGCGATTCTTAATCTCTGGAGGAATGGTAAATGAGCGCGCTGGAATCGATGATTTGGACAATATTGGGCTATCTAACAATGCCGGCGGTGTTTATCGTTGGCTTTGTTGTTACTGCCGTTGTGTTGTGCTTTGTACTGGATGTAACGGGTAAAGGTGCTGAAGAGCCCTGACAGTCCGTTGATTGCTGAGTAACGCAGAGGGTCTGTGGTGACAGACCCCTGGCGTGGCAGATTTTCGGTCGAATAATGCGAATTACAAGTTGCTGTCCAGAAACGCGGTCAACTGGGACTTGGACAACGCACCGACTTTGGTTGCATCCGGATTGCCGTTTTTGAACAGCATGAGCGTTGGAATGCCCCGGATATTGAATTTTGGCGGAGTCTGTTCATTGTCTTCAATGTTCAATTTGCAAACTTTCAACTTGTCACTGTATTCTTCTGCGATTTCTTCCAGCACTGGCGCGATCATTTTGCATGGTCCGCACCATTCCGCCCAATAGTCAACTAAAACGGGCGTTTCTGAATTTAAAACTTCGGATTCAAAGCTGTCATCAGTGACGTTGATAATTTTATCGCTCATTGTGTTTTCCTGGTCTGTTTTTTTCTCGGATCTGTGTGCAAGAGTAATATGTTCCGAGGCTTTAGGGCAATCTCTATTTAATCGGTGTTACAAAAATTGCGCAAGCAATTCATAAACCGATGCAATTTAATGCGGCTTTTTATCGTTGCCTGCTATCATAATTGTGGTTTGCCCAGCTTAACGTTATCCGGAGCCAATCGTCGCTGGAGCCCTGCTGAAAAATCTTTGTTACCATATTACGATGGTTTTTAGTTGAAATTTCAATAGCGAACACACTACGATTTAGCCATCAGCGTTCTTCCCGAGTTACCGGAGGCACGTGATTCACTACGCATTATGAAGCTGGATGTGAGGAAATCAAGTTCTGTGACTACAAACACCGAGTTGAATCAAGAAGTATCAGACCAGAATCACTTGTTTGCAGCAATTGATTTGGGTTCGAATAGTTTTCATATGATTATTGCCCGACTGGTACATGGAGAAGTGCGTGTGCTGGAAAAAATGGGTGAGAAAGTCCAGCTTGCTTCAGGTCTGGATGAACACCAAAATATCGCTCAAGAAGCTCAGGATCGGGCTTTGGAGTGTTTAAGCCGATTTGCACAAAGGCTCAAGGGCATCGAAAAAAGTGCAGTCCGGCTGGTCGCAACAAACACGTTGAGGGTGGCCAAAAACGCCGCTCAGTTCAAGCGTAAGATTGAATCCATGTTGGAAATCCCGATGGAGGTGATTGCCGGTCAGGAAGAGGCTCGACTGATTTATCTCGGCGTGGCTCATACGCTTGCAGATGACAGTGGTCGTAGATTGGTAATGGATATCGGTGGCGGGAGTACCGAGTTTATTATTGGTGAACGGTTCGAAGCGAAAGAGCTTGAAAGTTTACATATGGGATGTGTTTCATACCGGGAGCAGTTCTTTGCAGATGGTGAAATTACTGAAGTGCAGTTCAATAAAGCGGTGACTGCAGCATCTCGGGAACTGCTGAATATCAGAGACAATTATTTACGCATGGGTTGGCAAGAGGCTGTGGGGGCATCGGGTTCGATCAAAGCCGTAGCGAATGTGCTCAGTGAATTGGATATCTGTCACGATGGTATAACCCGAAGCGGACTCATGGAGCTGAAAAAGCGCGTCATTAGTTTGGGGAACAGTGCAAACCTGGATCAGCTCGGGGTTCGTAAAGAGCGCCTCGGGGTATTCCCTTCCGGGTTAGCCATTTTGTGCGCATCATTCGAAGTTCTGGCAATTGATGTGATGCATTATTCTGATGGTGCGCTGCGCGAGGGTGTGCTTTATGACATGTTGGGACGCATTCAGCATGAAGATGTCCGTGAACGAACAATTCAGGCATTGGCTGAACGCTACCACCTCGACCAGAATCACGCATCCACTGTTGAGCGAACCACCATGATGGCTTATCAGCAGGTGAAACGGGATTGGGGGCTAAGTGCGCCTTATTATTCGGACCTGTTACGCTGGGCTGCGCGCCTGCATGAGATTGGTCTGACGATATCTCACTCGCAATATCACAAGCATGGTGCGTATTTGCTTGAACACTCGTACTTGCCCGGATTCAGCAAACAAGTGCAGAAAAATCTGGCGGTGTTGGTACGCTGTCATCGTCGTAAACTCTTGCCTTTGTTGTTTCAGGATTACAGCCCTGAAGAAGCAGAACCGATGATGCGATTAACACTGTTATTGCGTTTGGCTGTACTGTTGCGCCATGAACGAACCGGTGATGTTCTGGCAGAATTCTGGCTCAATGTGAATCGAAAACAGATCACGATTGAGTTTGCGGAAGAATGGCTCCAGGCGCACCCGTTGACCTTGGCAGACCTGGAAATGGAGGCGGATTATTTGTCTAAAATGGAATTTAAACTTGAGGTCGTAACCCGTCTGGCTGAGTAGCTAATCATCAGAAACACACAATCGTCTTCCTTTGCTTTGATTTTAGAAAGACGATTGTGCGTTTCTTGACGGCCACTAGTTCGCTTCAAGGTGCTCTAATTCTTCACTGAGCTCAAACCATTGCGTTTCGATATCATCCAGCTCTTTTTGGGTGTTGCTTTGTTGCTCCAGGGTATCCTTGAGCTTGTTTTTGTGTGCTTCTTCGTAAATTTCCGGAGCCGAAAGGGTTTCCTCAAGTTGTTTTAGATCGACTTGAAGGGAGCTCATCTTTGTTTCCAGCTTTGCCAACTGTTTTTTAAGTGGACTCAAGCGTTGTCGCTTCTCGGCTTCAAGGCGCTTTTGATTCTTCTTCTCTTCCGCGGACTGCTTATTGTTTGCGGACTGTTTATTGTTGCTCGCAGGCAGTGAATCCGTGTCTGTTGTCGCGGCTTTTCTGGGTTGTAACAACCACTGTTCATATTCCGCCAGAGAACCATCAAATTCCGAAACGCGACCCTGGTCGACCAGTAAAAACTGATCTACGGTATTCTTCAGCAGGTGACGATCGTGAGAAACAATAATAACTGCACCGGAAAACACCTGTAAGGCCATCGTAAGTGCATGGCGCATTTCCAGATCCAAATGGTTAGTCGGTTCGTCCAGGAGGAGTAAATTAGGCTTGCGCCAGGCGATCAAGGCGAGTGCCAAGCGGGCCTTTTGTCCCCCGGAAAAGCGCTTGACCTCACTGAGCGCATCATCGCCCTGAAAGCCAAATCCGCCCAGGAAGTTTCGAATATCCTGCTCTCGTGCATCCGGTGATAATCGCTGCACATGCAGTATCGGGCTGGCATTCATGTCCAGAGCTTCAAGTTGATGTTGGGCAAAGTAACCAACACTGAGGTGCTTACCCTCATGGCGCTCTCCGGCACAGAGTGATAGCTGTCCCGTCAGACTTTTAATCAGTGTTGATTTACCTGCACCGTTGTGGCCAAGCAAACCAAACCGAGATCCCGGCAATATTGAAAGTTTGACTTGCTCCAGAATGGATCGCTCGGGATAACCGAGTACCGCATTCTTGAGAACCAGCAGCGGTGAGGATAAATTCTCACTCTCGGGGAATTCGAAATTGAAGGGCGAGTCAACGTGAGCGGGGGCAATTTGCTCCATGCGCTCCAGTTCTTTCAATCGGCTCTGGGCTTGCTTCGCTTTGCTGGCTTTGGCGCGGAAGCGGCGCACAAAGTCACCAATCTCGGCGATACGCTGTTGTTGCTTTTCAAAGGCAACTTGCTGTTGTGCCAGACGTTCGGCACGCTGTCGTTCAAACGCAGAATAGGAGCCGCTGTAGAGTCTCAGTTTCTTGTGTTCAAAATGAACGATATGATTGGCGACATTATCAATGAAGTCACGGTCATGGGATATAAAAAGTAACGTACCAGTAAACTCGATTAACCATTTTTCCAGCCACAGGGTTGCATCCAGATCCAAGTGGTTTGTTGGTTCGTCAAGTAGCAGGAGATCGGCGGGTGACATCAACGCCTGGGCCAGATTCAGGCGAATGCGCCAGCCACCAGAAAAGGTGCTCACCGGCCTGGACAAGTCTGCCTGTTGAAAACCCAGACCATGCAACAGTTTTTCCGCACGGTTGCTTGCCTGATAACCGTCAATGGTATCCAGTTCTGCGTGGAGTTTGGCGATGGCATCCATGTTATGGCTTTCTTCAGCTTCCGCGAGCCGGGATTGAATTGCTCTCAGTTTCTGGTCACCATCAAGCACATAGTCCACTGCACTCCGGTGCGTTTCACTGACTTCCTGAGCCATATGGCTGATACGCCAGCTCGAAGGTAGATCAATACTCCCGGCATCGTTGGCGAGTTGGCCCAGTATCAGAGAAAATAGACTGGACTTGCCCGCACCATTGGCACCGACAATTGCAACTTTTTGTCCGGGAAACAGGGTCAAGTCTGCCTCTTCAAGCAGAAATACACCGCCCCGTTGTAAACTGAGTTTATCTATCTTTATCATGGTGGCGGATTTTATCAGCTTTATTCTGCTTGGGTATACTGTCCATAAAGCCGGAATTAAAAAATTATTGAACTTCCCATGCCATAGAGATTTAAATGCCATGCCAGACTACCCTTGGAAATACCACACGGATTCGGATCAAGAGGCGCTATTACTGGACAATCCGTTTTGGGCTTATGCACTCGATAGTTGGCGACTACCGGGTGTCGAAACTGCAGCACTTACGCTGCAGATGCGTTTCAATGGCCATATCAACACGCTTTTATTCTGCTTCTGGTCTGCAGCACAGGCACAATACTGTAGCAGGCAAGTATTCCTGGCCATGCCAACCTGGCGGCAATGGAATCAGGATTTTGTGCAGCCGATACGACAAATGCGTGGCCTAATCCATAAACGCTCGCAAGACTTTAGTGCATACCGAAGTGCGTTGTTGGATCTGGAATTACAAGCAGAACAAATTGAATGTGCACTGCTTTATCGCGCTTGGCTTCGATACCGTAAAGCGTCTCCAGACATTGACTATGAATCGATGCTCCAGCGTGGAATTATTGACTATACTCTGGGCTTGCTGGATGAAAAAGTTCACCTTAAGGATTGGTATACGGCAATTAATGAACTCTATCCGAGACTTTGTAGCTTACCGGCGCCAACTGTGTCACAGTGGATAGAAATGAGTAACGCGCATGTCGGTCATACCTCAGGTGATACCTAGTCATGCGTCGTATGCACCCTGATATCGAGTAGAAACATTTATGAAGTGGATATATCGCCTAATGACATTGAGTATTTTGGGGGGAGCACTGGCATTGCCGTTTTTCATGGACAACCGGCAAGGCGAACCCATGTTGAGTTTGCCCAAATTAAGCGATTTACCTAATGTCGGCTTGGATAGTGGTCGGGCAGCGTTGCCCGATGGTGCGCCTTCCGTGAAATCTGGAGAGGTCTTTTACAAATGGCGGGATCAAAATGGCAGGATGCACTTCAGCAATGAAAAACCAGTCGATGTGGCCAACTACGAGATTGTTGCGGTGGATACCTCTGCCAATACAATTCAATCCATACCGGTTGAAGAGCATTCTGATACCGAAGCAGAAAAGGCCCCGGCAGAGGATGTTGTATCGGTCTCCAATGCGATGAAAGTGATGGAAGACGCAAAAGCGGTGCAACAGTTGATGGATCAGCGCGCAGAGGCGATGAAAGCCATGAGTGAATCAGAATAAAATCGCCCTAACAAAAATTAATGATATTTCAGTGGGCTGCTACTCGACGGTGCACCGCGCAAACTGTTAACCTCACCACTTTCTGTCTGTTTTTGACGGACGTGAGTCTAACCTCGGGGGCAAACACTGGTATTCCCTCGAAGTCATCTAAAATATGAAGGAAATTATAATGAAAAAGCTGGTTCTAGCAGCAGCTCTGTCAACCATGGCGGTGTCAGGCTTCACTGTTTCTGCCGCGAATGCTGAAGAGATTAAACTGGACTCTGACGAGAAGAAAGTAAGCTATGGCTTTGGCGCGATGTTAGGTAAGCGGATGAAAAATGACATGCCTTCGTTGGATGTAGATGCATTCGTTAAAGGTATGACTGATGGTTACAGTGGCGGTAAAGTTCAGCTGAGTGACGCAGAAATTGGCCAGGTTATCCAGGAGTTTCAAATGAAGCAGCGCGAAGCGCAAATGGCGGAATTTGAGCATCTGGCGACCGAAAACAAAACCAAAGGTGACGCCTTTCTCGCAAAAAACAAAGGCAAAGACGGGGTGATCACAACCGAGAGTGGTTTACAGTACAAAGTACTGAAAGCGGGCTCAGGATCCCAGCCAGCGGCTGAAGATAAAGTCAAAGTACATTACGAAGGCAGTCTGATCGACGGGACGGTTTTCGACAGCTCCATCAAGCGTGGTGAGCCGGTAACGTTCCCGGTTGGTGGTGTTATCTCCGGTTGGACCGAAGCATTGCAGCTCATGAAAGAAGGGGCCAAGTGGCAGCTTTATATTCCGGCTGATCTGGCATACGGACCAGGTGGTAACCGGAATATCGGACCGAACGAAGTATTGTTGTTCGACGTTGAACTGCTCGAAGTTCAGAAAAATTAAAACAACTTGGTCTATTCGGGGATGAGCGCTCGCTGTGTCTCCGTATCAAACCCGACATACAGGTCTTTTGTGATAGACCTGTAGTCCCCTCTGTTTTTCATCCTGATCAGTGCAAGTATTATTTGTACAAGCCCATGATGCCATCGGATGAAAGTCCATAGTAGGTGTTGCCGCGACCGAATCCGACACTCATAATTGCTTTACTGGCAGATGCGCCCCAAAACTGCCTGGGCTTACTGTGCCAGGTTTTTAGCGTCTTTCCTGAATTGACGTCAATCAAATGCAGCTGACCCTGAAACGTTCCGAGCAGTAATTTGTCGCCCCGTTCTGAAAACCGTGCGGCAGTGAAATTAACATATCTGAAATCCAGTTTTCTTTTCACCTTGCCACTATTGAGATCCCAAATAATGGTGTCTTCCCTTTGAGCGGCGGAGAATCCATAGCGACCATCCGGTGAAATCGCAACTGATTTAATCTGGTTCTTGTGTTCAAACTGGTGTAGCAGCTGCCCGTTGGACAAATCCCATACCCGGGCAATCATGTCATCTGAACCTGTGATGGCGCGGTTGGCTTCGGCGCTGAAATCCAGGCTCCAAACCGGGGCGTCGTGGTCAAAAAGAAACAGACCTTGCCCGATTTTGAGATCGAAGTAGCTCACCGTATTATTCGGCAGGCTCATTAGTGCGTAGCGTCCGGTATCGGATACCGATAAGGCCAGCACTTTATCTGGCGCGCGCCAGAATGCCAATGATTCACCTGTGTCGGCGTTCCAGACACCGAGAGCGTCATGCTCCGTCGTGCAGGCAACTTTTCCGTCGCCGGAAAGCGCGACAGCTCGAAAGGTACTGTATTCGCCCGCCTTGTGGTTCCAATTGAACAGCCGTTCGCCTTTTTGGGTGTCCCAAAGACTACCGCCATGGTGAATCGAACCGATCACTGCTTTTTCTGATTCTCCGGACAGATCGGCGCTCAGAATACCCTGGGCGGCATATTTCCAGCTTTTGGCGGGTGGTGAACCTGAGTCACAGCCGGTTAGAAATGCACTGAAGAGTAATGCGGAACAGATGTACAGTGAGCGTTTTAGTAAATACATCAATGAAGTTGCGGTCCTGTATTGTGGCTACCAACTTGAGATAAGTGTGAGTATTCTAGTTCAGGTATTGCTGCAATTAAGTGTAGACAATTGGCGAGGGAGTGGACAGGTGAATGGCCGTTTTAGCCCGGTTATGAGTTTATCAGATTCAGATGATTGCTTGAGTGGCGTTGACTACGGTAAGGGTCTCAGCTTTAGCTGGAGAATTAGCAAGTCTTGATCCGGTGGATGCCGGATCAACCAAAACCGCAAACATGTCTGAGCGGTAGTGCAACCGGTTAATAGTGCAACCGGTTAAGCCACCTGGTCGGCGTGAGCGTTGTGAAGTGTCTCAATCAGAACATCTTCCAGCTCAAAGCGTTCTTCAAGCACCTCACCTAACGTTGACAAGTCTTCATGTAGCACAACGACGCCTTTTTCGGACTTCTCGGTGACATCGAATCGGTCGTTAAACTTGAGTGCTTCGCTGGTGGTTTTCTGGATCTTGGGAATAATTTTCTCAGCCAGTTCTACGCCACCATCATTGAATTCTTTTGCCTCGAGAACAAGTTGGTCATAAACCTCGAAGTGGCCTGCAGAGACGTAATCTACCAGAATTTCACATAGCCGTTCCATTTTACGGACAATGCGATCGATGTCGTTCAGGTCTTCCAACTGGGAAATTTCACAAAACTGAACAATCAGGTTTTGCCGTTCCTTAAGCCATCTGTCGATAATGTCGTTAACACCACCCCAGCGTTCTTTTGCGCTCTCGCAATTCTCGAGCATAGTCTCCCCTCCGGTTATTGTCGTTGACTGCGTCTGTTGTTGAGAGCAGTCCGGCGTACGCCAGTTCTCGATTATTGTATTTTATTATGTCGGTGATTGATATTGTGCTCGGCTAATCAATCAGTGTTGGGCAGGATTTAATCATACGCCCATCAGGCTGCTTTCGTCCAGGCCACTCCGGCTTGTCCCGGAGGCTATCTGGCAGAAAGCTGGGTGCAAAATTAACGAAAAAGGGCGGACAGGGCAAGTCTTATTTGCCCTGTTTCTGGTTTTGATAACAATATGTTACAAACGGAAGCTGAGTAGCGCCCTGAGGCTTAATTTATTTGATCTGCAGAATCAATTATTTTGCTCCGCTGAGTTTAACGGCTTTCTGAAAAGATGAGTGATGAATACCAGAGCCATGAAAGAGAACCAGATCAGCGTCCAGGAGGGAATACTCAGTTGCAATACCGGATCCTGCCAGACGACTTCTGCGCAATCTCCTGTACCCATCAACATGTTGGTTAACACCTCTTGCATGGGAAAGACATCCAACATGTAGTAAATGCCAGGGCCGCATGCGGGAACCAAATCCTCCGGCAAATGCTGCAGCCAAACCTGGCGAGCGGCCAGCCCGATACCCGCCAGGGCAACCAGAAATAGCGTTACTCCATAGACCTTCAAACCCCATTGTTTAGGGTTTTGCAGCGCGGCCAATCCGGCGATCAGGCCGATTGCAACCACCACAACACGTTGTGCCATGCAGAGTGGACAAGGTTCCAATTCTTTAACGTATTCGAAATAAAAGGCCACCAGCATCAGTGCGATACAGGTCAGAAAAACAGAGAAATTAATTAATCGAGCGCTGGGCATTTTAATGTTGTCCATATAGCGGCTGTGCAACCCGGTTGGTAGCGTAAGCGTGAACGGAAGTTTGACGATATACCTTGGTTTTTAACAAAAAGACTAATGAGATGAAAGCGTATATCAGGGAAGATACACATTAAATTTTGCTCATGAATTGAAATCTGCACCTGATTGAATTTCTCCACTTTTTTCGCAGATTTCAGCTATGCTATTCATATTCAAATGATTTCGGAGTGACTGAACAGGACTTCTATGAATAAATGGTTGCAAATCGTACCCCTCGCTATATTCCTGTCACTTACTTCTGCGGCGCGAGTGGCCGTTGCAGAGGGCGATGAAACGGCGTTCCAGACGCAATACATCGAAATGAAGCCGTCGTTCGTGACCAACTTTGGTCAACCGGGCAATAAAAAACTGAAATTTGTGAAGGCTGATGTCAGTCTCCGAGTAACGACTCGGGCCAGTGCCGATGCGGTAGAGCACCATATGGCTTACCTTCGCAATGAAATTGTGTTCTTGCTGAGTAGTCAGGCTGAGAGTGCAATGATTAGTGGTGAAGGACAGGAGACTGTGCGTCAGGCAGCGCTGAAGTCAGTCAATGCCTTCTTGCGGAAAGAGGCAGACGGTGCAATGGTTGATGACCTGTTATTCACCAACTTTGTGGTGCAGCGTTGAGGCAATGAAGGCTTGAACGCTTTCCTTTCCCTAGGCAATTTTGTGCACGGATGCTTTTAGATGGCACTCTGACGTACCATCT
Organism: Oleiphilus messinensis; assembly: GCF_002162375.1. Classification (GTDB taxonomy): domain Bacteria; phylum Pseudomonadota; class Gammaproteobacteria; order Pseudomonadales; family Oleiphilaceae; genus Oleiphilus; species Oleiphilus messinensis. The sequence goes on from NZ_CP021425.1 coordinate 103,332, forward strand.
TCCCAGCCGGCTTCCCATGCTGCGGCAATCACTTCTCCGTGGTAGGGGCAGCGGTTGTTTTCCATTCCCATGAGACCCGCCATGTATCCCTGGCGGTAGGCTTTGTTAAGGGATTCTACGTCCCAGCCCATTGAAAAGTCTTTGGCCATGGCGGCCTCTCCTGTTGCTTACCGTGGCTTGTAACCTTATGAGTGCGTTGCCGTTAAGCGCAGCGGGTTCGGTCTAAGGTGCAAGCAATTTGTTGTAATTGTTATGTAGGAACTGGAGTCAGACCGTGAAATTCAGAATAGTCGTTGCCTTGCCACGGTACATAAAATCGACGCACAGCGTCCCAGTCTCCACAGATTTACAATAGCGCAACATCTCTGAACGGAAAATTACCAAAAGGTAAAAGTTTGTTGCGCTTTGTAATTCTGTGTGAGGCTATGGTTAAAAATTAACACAGCGATTAATTTTCAACAACGTCACTGGTTGAATTTTGTGCGTTGTATAACGGTCAAGACAGGTACTGGTTCAGAAACGCCGAAAAGTCACCGGAATCATCTTGTTTAAGTTGCTGTTCTGACTGGAATGATGTTCTCACCAAGTCTGTGAAATGGGCTGTTTGCTCTGGATCAAGCGGATGCTTGAGGAATTGATGCTGATGTTTCTCAGACAAGACTCTTACGAAATCGATGTATTCCATCGATTCATTATCGAGAATATCCAGGATCATCGCAGATGGTGTTAAATGCGGGCAATGTACTTTGTCCCGTTGTTCCTCAAGGGAGGCGGTGTAACGGTTTGATCCGGAGTGTTGGTCCATTACGGTGGCCAGAGGCGTCATCTTGTCGAGCAGTTCCGTTGCCCATTCGGTGAGGATTTTGGGTTTTCCATTTTGTTGCAGTGCCAGTCCAGGTTTGCGGCCTTCAGATACGGTACTCGTGAAGTTCATATCAACTTCGGCACATTCCGCTTCTTCAATCCACGGACTTTCTTCCAGTAAGCAGAAGAGCAGGAACAAATCCATAAAATCAATCGCGGTTTCATTCACGCCCAGAGGCAGGAATGGATTCAGATCCAGGCATCGAACCTCAATGTATTCGACTCCCCGTGACTGAAGTGCCTGAATCGGCTTTTCACCTCGTTTTGTGGTACGTTTCGGGCGAATCGAGCTGTAGTATTCATTTTCAATTTGCAGAATATTGGTATTCAGCTGGTAGTAGCCGGATTCATCCTTTATCCCGAGTTTTTCATATGCGGGATAGGGGGTACGAATCGCGCACTGAAGCGTTGTCGCATAGTTGCTGAGTTCATTAAAGCAAATACCCAGGCCCGCTTGAGCATTATTGTGATAGCCCAAATCACCCATGCGTAAGGAGGTTGCCCAGGGCTTGTAGAGGGTGCGTTCAAGCTTTGTGCTCAGACCTGTTGCTGCTTCATCAGAGATACCTCGATTGCCTTTGATAAAGGACTTGTCCACTGCAGGTGAAGCGCCAAAAAGGTACATTGTGAGCCAGGAAAAACGACGGAAGTTCCGGATCAGGGCAAAGTAGCGGTCAGATTTAAAGTCCTGCAGGTTGGAATCGGTTGGCGTATGGGGTTCTGCTGCTGAACCTTGCCAGTTTTGATGCCATGATGCCCAGAAGCCATCGCTCAGGGAGAAATTGTAGTGCATGCCTGCGATACTTTGCATGATTTTGCCGTAACGAACCTCAAGCCCCCGGCGATAAACGTATTTGAGGTGCCCCAGATTTGAGTCCCCGTACTGTGCAATATCAATACTTTGCTCGCCATCAAGCTCACAGGGCATGCTGCCCGCCCAGAGCAATTCGCTTTTGAGGTTCGATTGGACAAAGCGGTGCAGGTCGCTCAAATGGTTTAGTAATGACGCGGTATCACTGTAAACGGGTGTGATCAGCTCCATGAGTGATTCCGCATAATCCGTGGTGATTTCAGGATGGGTCAGAGCATGCCCCAACTGTTCCGGGTGGGGGGTCCGGGCAATTCGTGCATCTGCAGCGCAGCGTAAGCCTTCCTTTTCGACACCTTTGGCCAGATAGTGCGGTTCCGATTTGATGCTTTGGGCAAATTGGTTCAGATTACGCTCAAAAAACTCAGCCATGTTATGTCCTGTTGTGTCGCTCTCGGGCTATGCCCCTACCGGGGTAATATCTGTTATTTGTGACTTCGTAGTCAATAAGTTTGGCAGCCAATTCGCTGAACAGCCGATCAACTGCCGCGTTCGGGTTACCGTTTGCGTTTTTGTTGAGCGGCGGCAAAGGCTTGTGCGAATGCGCCGCCTCCTGCGGGCTCTGCCTGTCGCTGTGACTTCGCAGGTCTCTGCCCTTTGCCGGATGCGCCGCGACCACTGTCGGAACTCTCTTTTGGTTGTGGTGTTTCATCCATGCGCATGGTCAGTGAAATTCGCTTTCGGGGTACATCGACTTCAAGTACTTTTACCATCACGATATCGCCAGCTTTGACGACTTCGCGAGGGTCTTTAACGAAGGTGTTGGACAGTGATGAAATGTGAACCAGTCCATCCTGGTGAACACCCACATCAACAAAAGCGCCAAAATTGGTCACGTTGGTAACGGTACCTTCAAGTTTCATACCGGGTTTAAGATCTTTGATCTCTTCGACACCTTCCTGGTAGCTGGCAAACCGGAATTCAGGGCGGGGATCTCGGCCCGGTTTTTCCAATTCACTCAGGATGTCTTTGATCGTGGGCACCCCGAACTCATCGGTGACAAAATCTTCCGGTTTGATCGCTTTCAAAAACGATTTGTCGCCAATAACGGATTGGAGTGTGCGCTTGTGTTTATTGGCTATGGCCTCCACCAGATTGTATGCCTCAGGGTGCACCGCTGAAGCATCAAGGGGATTGCTGCCATCCATGATACGTAAGAAACCTGCAGCCTGTTCGAAGGTTTTATCACCCAGACGTGGCACTTTCTTTAACTGTTTGCGGTCGGTAAACCGGCCATTTACATTGCGAAACTCGACAATGTTGGATGCGATACTGGCATTCAAACCGGAAACACTGGTCAGCAATGGTTCAGAAGCAGTATTGAGATCGACACCTACGCTGTTTACACAGTCTTCCACGACCGCATTCAGGTTGCGGGCTAGTTGGGGTTGGCTGACGTCGTGTTGATATTGACCCACACCAATGGATTTGGGATCAATTTTAACTAACTCTGCAAGTGGATCCTGCAGGCGACGCGCGATGGATACCGCGCCGCGTATGGTCACGTCAAGATCGGGGAATTCCCGTGCGGCATATTCTGAAGCGGAATAGACGGATGCACCCGCTTCGTTAACCATCATCTTGATCAGTTTGAGTTGTGGAAATTGTTTTAGAACATCCGCTGCAAGTTTGTCGGTTTCCCGAGAGGCTGTACCGTTTCCGATACTGATAATCTCAATTTTGTGCTTTTCACATAAGTGCGCAATCACCGCAATGGATTCCCGCCATTTGTTCTGGGGGGCATGTGGGTATATTGTGCTGTGGTCGACTACTTGCCCGGTACTATCGATCACCGCGACTTTAACCCCGGTACGTAAACCGGGATCGAGTCCCAGCGTTGCCCGTGGACCCGCTGGTGCTGCGAGCAGCAGATCTTTGAGGTTGTTGGCAAAAACGTTGATTGCTTCTTCTTCAGCCTGCTCACGAATTCGTGCCATGAGTTCGGTTTCCAGATGACTGGAGAGTTTTACACGCCAGGTCCAACGCACCACTTCCCTGAGCCATTTGTCTGCAGGGCGTTGTTGATCCTGTATCCCGACATGGTCTGCGACCATCGCTTCACACGGGTGTGCTCGCAACGGATCAACGTCTTCGTTATCCATTGCAATGGTGTAATTCAGAATGCCTTCATTCCGGCCCCGGAAAACGGCCAGAGCCCGGTGTGAGGGCATTTTGTTCAGGGCTTCATTGTGTTCAAAATAGTCCCGGAATTTTGCGCCTTCCGTTTCTTTGCCCTCTGCCACCCGAACTTGAAGAATACCTTCACGCCACAAATATTCCCGAAGCTTGCCCAGGAGATTGGCATCTTCACTGAAGCGTTCCATGAGAATATATTTTGCGCCGTCCAGTGCCGCTTTGATATCTGCAACGCCCTTGTCTGCGGATACAAAATCGGCAGCGGTTTCATCGGGGTTCAGCGCGGGGTTCTCGAACAGTGTATTTGCCAGAGGCTCCAGTCCGGCCTCGATCGCAATCTGTGCTTTTGTGCGGCGTTTGGGTTTGTAGGGGAGGTAGAGATCTTCTAACCGGTTTTTGGTATCAGCGCTCTGGATATCCCGTTCTAACTCCGGGGTTAATTTACCCTGTTCTCCGATGCTGTTCAGGATGGTTTCCCGACGGTCTTCCAATTCTCTCAAGTAGCGCAAACGCTCATGTAATTGCCGGAGTTGGGTATCATCCAGAGAACCTGTGACTTCTTTCCGGTATCGGGCGATAAAAGGAACAGTCGCGCCTTCATCCAGCAAGGTAACCGTGGCCTCAACTTGTGCTTGTTTGACCGCCAACTCGTCTGCGAGCTTCGCGTAAATTCTATTCATTGTTATAACTCATCCTGATCTGATCGCTAAACGGGGAGCAAGGTTTGAGGGTTATGGGGGCTGGCGCGGGGTTTTTAAATAGCAGCCGTAAATTTTTTAATATGCCAAACTTGTTTACCGCAGTACTCTGAGCCTGCTAGTTGCGGGGGAATGATTCCAGACGGGACTGGGGGTAGTACTTACGCAGATCACTGACAAACTGATCTGCGGGAACGGGTTTGCCGAAGTAATAGCCCTGAACCTGGTCACAGTCGTGAAACTGGAGGAATGAAAGTTGGTTCTCATTTTCGACGCCTTCGGCCACCACTTGCATTTGCAGATTGTGGGCGAGATTGATCATGGCTTTGACAATCACCCGGCTGTCTGTGTCCTGTTCGATTTGGGAGATGAAGGATTGATCGATTTTCAATGTGGATAATGGCAGCTTTTGCAGTGTTGCGAAAGACGAGTAACCGGTGCCAAAGTCATCGAGACTGAAACTGATGCCTAATTTACTCAGTTCAGAAAGACATTTGTGGGTATGTTCCCAATCGCTCATCATTGCGGATTCAGTCAGTTCGAATTCAAGTGAGGAGGTGTTCACGCCGGAGTTATAGATAATGCGAAAAACGGTTTCAGAGAGTTTCTTGTCGTGAAATTGGCGAAACGAAAGGTTGACGGCACAAGTCAGATCCAGATAACCCATGGCCTGGAAGTGAGCCAGATCGCGGCAGGCTTGATCGATAACCCAGTAGCCCATGGGCACAATCATACCCGAGCGTTCAGCAAGGTCGATAAATTGGCCGGGATTCAACAGGCCCCGGGTCGGGTGTTGCCAGCGTACCAGAGATTCCATTCCCACCAGTTCATTGTTGGAGATATCGATGCGCGGTTGATAGAACAGCCTGAGCTCCTGGTTGCGAATCGCCCTTCTGAAATCCGCCTCGAGATCCAATGATTTCATGAGTGTTTCATTGAGATCCTGATTGTAATATTTGCTACTGTTGCCAATGTCATCTTTGGCTGCGACCATGGCGCGATTTGCGTATTTCACCAATTCATCTGCAGATTTGCCGCTATCCGGATAACAGGCAATACCGATGCTGGCACTGACGGTAACAGTTTCGTGATTCACCGCAAACGGCATCTGGAAAAGTTCCATCAATTTGTCGGCGACATTGCGGCAGGACATATAATTATCAAGACGGTCCAGAATGATGGCGAATTCATCACCACCGATACGTGCGAGCGAATCACTTCTACGGATGGTCCGTTTGATGCGTGAGGAGGCGAGGCGAATCAACTGATCACCTGCTTTATAGCCCATGGTTTCGTTAATCGCCGTAAAGCCATCGATATTCAGAACCATAACGGCCAGTAATTCACGGTTGCGATCCGCCCGGTGCAGGGCATGATTGAGGCGGTCGAAGAAAAGTGTGCGGGATACCACACCCGTCAGACTATCTGTGTGTCTCCGTTGTAACGTCTGCTCTTCTGCGTTGTGTCGGAATAGCACAGACCGGATCGCCGTGCTCAATACGGCACTGGTCAGACTGTGTTTTTCCAGGACCTCGTCAGCACCGGCAAGAAAATAGCTGTGCACAGCTTGAGCGCTTTGCTGGCCTGCAAGGCAAATGACCGGTTTGTTACCGCTTTCGACGGTTAGAAAACTGAGATAGGTCAGGGGATCACCACCATCGACCCGGCAATCCCAGATAATCAAATCAAATGGGCTGTTTTCCAGATAATGTTGACTGACCGAAAAATCATGGCACCACTGCAGCTCCAGTCCGTATCCGTCTTCAACAGGGTTTAGCAGGTGTTTAATCCAGAGATACTCGGATAGCTGTCGAGCCAGAATTAGGATGCGGGGCGGTGGATAGTCATCGCCCAGAGCGTCCGTCAGTTTTGCATTCGTTTTCATGATACTGTCCGGTCTTTGTAACACGCCCCAAGTCAACCGCGTTTGGGGGCATTTATAAGGTATAGTCCAATCTGGCAGGCTATGCCTGTTTGTGTCATACCAATCGCTAATTTAGCGTAACCGTAATATAACTGAAATGCTGATTTTGCTGGGTGGATCACATTCGGGAGGGATTTCCCTAAAATCTGAATTTGTTTGTGCCTCTGTATTATTATCCCGGTCTGCCAGTGGTATTATGTACAGTGTTATTGATTTCGAGTGATGGCGAGCTTGATACGGCAAGAGTGAGTAAACACAGTGTCCAGATTGAATGCCCGGCAACGGGAAGCGGTACATTATATAAGTGGTCCCCTGTTGGTTCTGGCTGGAGCCGGAAGTGGAAAAACCAGTGTAATCACCAGCAAGATTACCTATCTGGTTGAACAGTGCGGTATTAAAGCCAAACATATCGCGGCAGTTACGTTTACCAACAAGGCCGCCCGGGAGATGCGTGAACGGGTCAGCAAGTTGTTGCCAGCCCATGACGCCAAAGGGTTGATTGTGGCTACGTTTCATAATCTGGGGCTTACCATTCTGCGGGAAGAGCATAAGATCCTGGGTTACAAAGCCGGCTTTTCGATCTTTGACAGTGAAGATGCCAAAGCGCTGATCCGGGATATTATGATTCGTGATTTTGGTGATGAAGGGGAAGAAGTCAACCAGGTTCAGGCAGCGATCTCCAATCTGAAAAATGACATGTGCGAACCGGATCGTGCAATTAGTGTCGCCTGTAACGATCATGAGCTTATGATTGCCCAGGTCTATAAAACCTATAACCAGTATCTGAAAGCCTATAACGCTGTTGATTTTGATGATCTTATACTGCTTATCGTGGCTTTGTTCCGGCAGCATCCGGAGGTATTGGAGAAGTGGCAAAACCGGGTTCGATACTTGTTGGTGGATGAATATCAGGATACCAATATTGCCCAGTATGAGCTGGTAAAAATGCTCGTAGAGACCCGTTCCGCATTTACCGTGGTGGGAGATGACGACCAGTCAATTTATGCCTGGCGAGGTGCGCGACCGGAAAATCTGGTGAAATTAAATGAGGATTTTCCGTCGTTGAAAGTGATTAAGCTGGAGCAGAACTATCGTTCAACCAGTCGAATCCTGAAAGTGGCCAATGCGGTAATTGCCAACAACCCCCACGTGTTTGAAAAGGCATTGTGGAGTGAGTTGGGTATGGGGGACGAGATTCGCATCATTCAGACCCGAAACGAAGACGCAGAATCAGAACGGATCGCCGTCGAGATTCTCGACCATAAACTGAAAAAGAACACCCATTTTCGGGACTACGCGGTGTTGTATCGGGGGAATCATCAATCCCGGTTACTGGAAATGAAACTCCAGGCCCATCAAGTACCTTATCGCATCTCCGGTGGTACCTCGTTTTTTGCAAAAAACGAAATTAAAGATGCCATGGGCTATCTTCGCTTATTGATTAATCCGGAAGATGATGCTGCATTTCTCCGTGTGGTAAATGTGCCTCGACGTGAAATTGGTCCGTCTACCCTTGAGAAACTTGGTGAGTATGCGACAGAACGGGATATCAGTTTATACCGTGCCGTCGATGAACTGGGCCTGGAACAGCGCTTGCCTGAAAAGGCCATTCAAAAACTTCGACAATTTCGCCAATGGTTAGAGCGTACTGCTGAGGATTGCCAACGCAAAGAAGCGATATCGGTATTAAAACAGATGTTCACCGATATTGAATATGAAGACTGGCTTTATCAGAACAGTAATACGCCCAAGCAGGCTGAACGGCGTATGGATAATGTCTGGTATCTGGTGGACTCCATTCAACGCATGTTAGAGCGGGATAAGGGGCTTGCTGATGAAATGACCCTGGAAAGCGCAATATCCCGACTGTTGCTTATGGATATGCTGGAACAGCAACAGGAAGAGGATGATACCGATAAAGTCCACTTGTTAACCCTGCATGCTTCAAAGGGGTTGGAATTCCCCCATTGCTTTATTATGGGGCTGGAGGAAGAAATCCTGCCGCATCGTAACAGCATTGAAGAAAACAATATCGAAGAAGAGCGCCGACTCATGTACGTTGGCATCACCCGTGCGAAAAAAACACTCACCATGACCTATGCGGCACAACGTAAACAGTATGGTGAAAAAATTGAAACCATACCCAGCAGATTCTTAGATGAAATGCCTGAAGAAGATTTGGTCTGGTTTGGCAAGGGCGAAAAAGATCCGGACGCCAATAAAGCAAAAGGCCGGGAAACGCTGGCCAGTCTACGAAATCTGATGGATGGACTTTAAACTGGCGTTTTTAAGTGGGTACTGAGGCTGGAGATAGGCCATGAATCGATTTGACCGGGTTACTGCCATTTTAATTCAATTACAGACCAAGCGAGTGGTCACAGCGCAGGAGATTGCGGACCGGTTTGCAGTGAGTTTACGGACGGTGTATCGGGATATTCGTACCCTGGAAAACGCGGGTATACCGATTGGTTCAGAAGCAGGCGTGGGTTATTTCCTGGACAAACGCTATCACTTGCCGCCGGTGATGTTCTCGCTGCCGGAGGCGGCTGCTTTAGTCGTCGGAGAGAAGTGTATCAAGCATTTGAATCAGGCAGCGATATCCCGTGAATACAGTGTAGCGCTGGACAAGGTCAAAGCGGTACTCAAAGCGCCAGATAAAGACTATATTGCCCGCCTGAACGAGAGTGTGGACGTCTGTTTGCCCCGTTCCGTTGGCGAACAGGATCAGGGGGAAAACTGGTTACCGGTTTGTACCCGGGCGCTGACTGCGAGACAGGTCCTGTTCATGACCTATTTTACCCCCACCCGTGGGACGGCTACAGAGCGCGAAGTTGAGGCCATCGGGCTGTATCATTACAGTCGGCATTGGCATTTGATCGGATGGTGCCGGTATCGTTCTGAGTACCGGGACTTTAGACTGGATCGCATTCAGTCTCTGGCCTTACAGGAGGAACGGTACAGTGCCCAGCGTCGCAAGAGTCTTGATGATTACCTGCAAAGTATGCGTAATGATAGCGAGTTGGTGGCGGTAAAGGTGCGCTTCAATCCGGTTGTTGCGGCTTATTTGGGGGAGCAGAAGTATTATCATGGCTTTGTTGGGGAAGCATCCGACGAAACCGGTACAGTTATGACATTTTTGACGCCCTCACTGGTTTATTTTGGCCGCTGGTTATTGAGTTTTACATCAGGGGTGGAGGTGCTTTCTCCGGCAAGTTTGCAGGCGGTTATGGTGGAACTCAGTCGAGACGTTGCGCGGCATTGGTTACCCAATGAAGTATCGGTTATTCAGGAACAGACTGTTCAAGAAAATATTGTTCAAGCACTGACTGTCAAAACCGGTTGATGTGCAAGCCAACTGACAATCCGTTGTCAGTACGGTCCGTTAGCATTGCAATATGGTGATTAAAAACCATACCCAAACTGCTCCTACGCGAGCCCGACAGGATTACGGACCATCAGGAATAGAACGATGCAACCACAACGATCAGAGCCAATTACCGTTATTGCCCTCGACACCACCGCAACGCTTCAAAGCATACAACAGGACATCGGATCATTACCCGAAACACTTCTGGCAGATATTCAAGCCCAGGGAATTACACCGGCCGAACCCATGATATTTGTTTATCAGGGTTGTGATGGCAGTGTGGATAAACCCTTCCAGCTTCGGATTTGTCAGCCAGTCACGAACAAAATCGATTATCAGGGACAGTATCAAAGAACTGAGCTTGAGCCTTTTGATTATGTGCAACAGCGTTACATTGGAAAATGTTCAGAAATGGGGCACAAGGGTTATGAGCCCTTTATCGCGGCGGTACAAAAAGCGGGTTTGCAACTGACCGATCAGTGCCGTGAAATTTACACCGAGTTTTTCGGTGTTGAATCGAATGATAATGTTACCGATATTCAGCTTGGTGTTGTTCGCTAGATTTTTATAACATTTCAGTTGTAAATAAGTAAGGTAAGGCGCGTATTCGCATTCGCGCCTTTTTTATTGGCAGAAAACTGGTTTATCATGAAGATCAGTCAAATGTGTGATCGCTGACGCGGTGATCATTTGTTAATATAGCCGGCTCGCTGGCGTTTGCGTATCAGGTGGGTTTTGGCTTACATTCGTTACGCTTTTGCGATTGAAAATGCAAGGCTGATCGAAATGACCTTGTCCCAGATTAACAAGGTTTTACAACAATAAAACAGGTTTTCTTCACCATGGCTAAACCTTCCGGGGGCCCGGACAGGGCAGAAAAAAAACGAATGGTCAGGCGCAGTATTTGTGATGCGGCATTGCGTCTGAGCAGTATTAAAGGGTTTTCCGGGTTAAGTTTGCGGGAAATCACCCGGGAAGCCGGTATCGCTGCACCGTCATTCTATAACCATTTTACCGATCTTGAGGATCTGGGTTTGGCAATTATTGACGAGGCGGGTGTGACACTTCGTCAATTGCTGCGTCGGGCGCGTAAAACAACGACTTCAGGTGAGAGCGTGGTGCGCCGGTCCGTAGAGACCTTTGACAGTTACCTGCGTAATAATGCTGAACTTTTTCATTTTCTGTTTGCAGAGCGAGTGGGTGGAACCCGGGCTTTCCGGCTTGCCATTGAACGGGAAATGGGGCATATCATTGAAGATTATGCCGAAGCCCTGGCCGAGGCGAGTGCGAGCATTAATCGTCCGATTGCTCACCCGCTTTATGTCGCTGATCTAATTGTAAACTGCGCTTTTAATGCGGGCGCAGAAGTGCTGAGCACGGATGAATCCAAGCGCAATGAAATTGGTGAGCGTGCAATTACGCAAATCCGAATCATTATGTACGGCGCGGAAATGCTTGCAGCCAAGGCATCCCGACGGGATATCAACGAATCTGAAAACGCTCTTTCAAGCGACGCAGAGTAGTTCTGTAAGCTCCGTTTAATGGTCCCTTCGGCTTGACCGAAGGACCGCCCTCCCTTATTTGTACTTTCCGTCCGCTTCCGGTATTGGCAATAAATCCCTTCAATTCGTGCGGAAAACCGGGCGTTTCGCTGCGCTATTTTGATTTATTTAACAGAAATATTGTGTTTGATTTCTCGTAATCAGGTAAAAATGTACAAATTTATTTACGATATAACTTACATTTGTTAGTTTCATAATAAATCAACACCCAATATTACAAAAATAGAAAGAAACATAATAAATACCAACAAGAACAATAAAAACGGTAAGAACCATAAAAAACAATAAGAAAGCACCGAGATCAACATGAGCCGACTTAAGCAGAGAGACAATCAATGGGTATCAGAGCAACTGGATATGCGACAGGACTGTTGTGCCTGTCAATTGTGGCGGCCAACGCCAATGCGGAACTAACCTCACTGGAAGACGGTGAGCTGCGGGATATCACCGGTCAGTCCGCACTTCAATTCTCGGCAACCGATATCAGCTATGAGTTAAATCATCTGGTCGGTGTTGAGTTCACTAAAGACGAAGGTATCGGCTTTACCCGTACCGAACAGCGGTCCGTCACCGAGCAGGTCGATGCCACCGTTTATCGATATCAAATCAATGCGGATGGGGAATTTCACGCATTCGCGGAAGAGTTGACGCTGGGCGATTACGGTGGCGCAAACAATTCTATCTATAAAGATGAAAACGGCCAGGGCGTACCGGATGTTGCATTGCGCAACTTCGGGTTCGGTAAATCGGCGGAAGAGCCCTTCTATTTTGAAGATCCTTACATCGAAATCCAGCAGCAGAATCATGCCGATGGTACGCAGTCGTTTCGCGGTTTCCGTATCGGGTTTGGCCTGGTCAATGGCAGCACCCCGGTAACCATTGATTCCATTTCCGGTTACATTCAGGCGTTGAGCGTTCTGGCGGATGCGGGTGGACTCATTCGATCCCAGATTTATGGCAGTGGTACCAAAGATACGTTTGCCAATGTGATTGGTGAATTTCCCGATGGATCAGGAAACTATGCTCAAACCCCTCCTCCTGGTGAGCAGCAGTGTAACGGAATCTGGTGTGGTAACACCCCTGATAATACTGGCCTGAGCCAGAATACCAATATCCTGCCTTACGCTTTGGGTGGCAAGGAACTTAATCTGGAACATGTCGAAAGTCTGGACTATCACAATGTAGAGAACTTCTATATTTCCATGACTCAGGGAGGCGGTGCATCCTTCGTCAATGCCGATGGTTCGGTCAACGGGGCGATGTGGTCACAACACCTGGAGGGCATCATTCCAAAATCGCGTCCGGATCTGCCCGGCTGGAATCTGGTTACTCCATTTAACGACCCCAATAATGCAACAGATGGTTATCTGGAGGCTCACTCAAATATTACGGCATCGCTAGGACAAGTATTTTTCGGCACGGGGGATGATAACCCGCGTCAGTCATATCAGCCGCTGTTTTAATGTCTTGAGTTGTAGAGGGTCGTGCAATGAATCATTTATTGAGTGTTCCTGCTGCATTGTTGGCAGCGACAATTTCCAGTGCTGTGATGGCATTGGAGGAAATGACCGACGAACAAATGGGGAATGTGGAAGCACAAGGCATTACCTATTTAATGTTCGAGAACATTGAATTTAAAGGCGCAGAGATTGAAGGGGTTGCGGAAGCGGGCAGTGTGAATGACATTGCCGCTGATGGCTCCGCGTTGTACCGCAAGAATTATCAATTCAGTGCCGATACGATTGGAACACGGGCAGCACCATTGAGTTTGCAAGCGGTGAATGTTGATGCTTCAGTCAACAGTGTGTCCGGTGGTACCTATACGCAAAATGGTAAGAATCTGGGCGAGGTCAATATGTTACGTATTGATCTGTCAGAACGGGCAGCATGGCAGAATGTTGATATTGCCTACAATGCGATTTATGGTAACCCGGACACACCCGATGCCAATAACCCTAATATTCGAGCCGGTGGCACACCTTCAGAGAACAATGAATTTGGTTTAGTCAGTATTGACAACCTTTCATTGACTGGACGAGTTGATCTGGCCGGTATCCCGGAAGGTTACAAGATCGAGAGTGTCTATGTTGATGATGGCAGCCGTGAAGCGGCTTCCCGCCAGGGGTTGTTGTTGAATGTTGCCATTGATGAATTGGTGGTGGATGAGTGGCTGTTTGAAACCGAGCAGGAAGACGGCATTTACAATGCCGACCGTGATATGGTGATCAAGAACTTCCGTCTCGAGAATGTGCATTTGCAGTCGGCGACATTTGAAGCAACGCCAAAGGGTATCCGCATAGCTTATTCTGATCCCCAGCCGTTTACACCGGATGAAGGATTAATTCTGCCTTCAGGCGGTGGTTATCCCGATACTAATCACAACGCTTATGATCCGACGTTTCCGAAAGGTAATCTGACGCTGCAAACTCAGATGCCGCATTCCTTGCCCAGCGAATCCCGAATTCATGGCATGACGCTGGATCATTTGGTGCTGAATATTCGTAATGAATAATGGGGTTATGAGGAAAAGATGATGATAAATTTGAAAACCAAATTGCAAAGCCTCGTGATGATATTGCCGTTAATCCTGTGGTCTGAATTGACCCGTGCTGAGCTGGTGGGGCTGGCAGAAAACGAACTTTCCGGGGTGACGGGGCAGGCGGGGATTTCACTTGAAATCCATCACCTTAGAGTCAATGCCCACGCCAGTGGCAGTGTTGACAATCCTGACACACCAGAGGATGAGAGTGACGGTCGGCGTACTAAAGGTTTTCATTATGACTACGTGACGACTGATCACAATGGCGAAAATGAAACCCATTTTTTCGCCGATGAAGTTTCGTTGGCGATGGATATCGAAGGTGCAATTACGCTGGATGTTGAAGAGGATGGTGCACTGGTGATCGGGTTGCCGGATCGAATCAATTATGTGGGTGATGGCTACAGTCAGAAAGGTATCTATCTAAACCATGACGGGCTGGCCAGTAGCGGTGGCAAGCTGATGAATGAAACCAATATTCAAGGGAACTTCAATACCGGCGGTACGATCACAATCTGGGGAGGGCAGTAATTGCCCTCTTGTGCCTCAACTTGTTTCTCAACCGGAAATCAACCACTGCTTAAGTTGCGGTGCATTTAACGCACCGCTCATTCGTTTGACTTCCCGTCCAGCCTGAAAAACGATAAGCGTGGGAATACTCCGAATCGCAAATTGCCCGGCGATCGCCTGTTCGGTTTCGGTATCCACTTTTGCAAAAATCCACCGGGGCGTGAGCTCGGCTGCAGCTTTGTCAAATTCCGGAGCCATGGCCTGGCAGGGACCACACCAGCTGGCCCAAAAATCGATTACAACAGGCACATCGCTCCGTGAGATCACTGTATTGAAAGCACGATTGTCCAGATTTAACGGCTTCGCGGAGATTAACTTTTCTTTGCAGGCGCCACAGTTGGGCTGATCCCCCAAGCGTTCACTCGGAACTCGGTTAGTGCGTAGACAATGCGGGCAGACAACTTGCTGTATCATGGTTTGTATCCTGAAATAACCTGGTGACATGCACCAGGTTATGGGGGCGGATAGCGCGAAGATCAAGCCGTTTTCTTGTGTGGAACACCCTGACGTTGTCCGGTTTCGGAAACTTCCTGCAATTTATCGAGCTGCTTGAGCAGATTGCAAACATCCCGGTTACCTTGAACATTCATCTCCAGATTCATTCCACTTTCGGATACTGTCGCTTCAAGTTTACCGATCGTAAAACCGCGAACCCGTGTTGTTCTCAGTATGCGTTCCAACGCCGCCGGGGCGGGCGTAAATTGGCAAAAAATGCGGTATTCATTCATGTCAGTGATCCTTCAATCATATTTTTATTTGATTCGCCCGGTTTTACGATTGGCCAAACGTTTTCTTCTTTTTCAATAACCACGTGAAGCAGCATCGCGCCTTGATAGGCAAATAATGTTTCGATACCGCGTCGCATCTGGTTGGAGCCTGTAATCTTCAACGAGGCAATGTCGAAGGCTCGCGCAACTTCAACAAATTCCGGGTTGTCCGATAAATCCACTTCGCTGAACCGGCCTTCGTAAAACAGTTCCTGTTGTTGTCGCACCATACCCAAATGTTGATTATCCAGGATGATAATTTTGAGTGGCAGGTTGTAGCGTTTTATGGTCGCTAACTCCTGCAGATTCATCATAAACGAACCATCCCCGGAGATGTTCACCACAGGCACATCCGGACACGCGAGTTGCGCACCAACGGCAGCCGGTAAGCCGTAACCCATGGTACCGAGACCACCGCTACTGAGATGCTGACGCGGATTGCTGAACTGATAATATTGCGCTACCCACATCTGGTGTTGGCCAACATCACAGGTGACAATCGCATCTTTGGGGGCCAGCCGGGACAGCATGGCCGTAAACTCCGGTCCACGGATGGTTTGAACCAGCTCATCACTGTTTGCAGGCACATTAAAGCCGAGGGTTTGTTTTCGGCTCCGATTCAGCTGTATCCAGTCATCAATATTAGAGGCTGTTTCTTGCGATTCTGTGAATGCAGCCGTCAATTCGGTAATAATCAGGTTTAAATCACCGTGCAATGCAAGATCCACCGCTTTTAATTTACCCACCTCTGCTGTATCGCAGTCGATGTGAATGATCTTTGCGTTAGGTGCAAAAGTACTGGCCTTGCCGGTTGCCCGGTCATCAAAACGGGCGCCGATACAAATCAGCAAGTCACATTCATCAACGGCGTAGTTAGCGGCCTTGGATCCGTGCATGCCGAGCATGCCCAAATTAGGTGTATCCGTGGTTCCGGCATTGCCGATACCTTTCAGGGTGCAAACATGGGGTATACCCGTTCTGGCCAGAAAGTCCTGCAACGTGGTTTCTGCATTGGCCAGTGAAATGCCGCCGCCAGAGTAGACAAGCGGTTGGGTTGCGTCGGCGAAAAGTTGCTGTGCGGTTTCCAGTTCGGCGGATGTGACAGAAGCCATGGCCGTTTGCGGAGGAGTTGGCATCGCTTCAGTTTCAATAATATCTCCGAGCAAGACATCTTTCGGTACATCGATCCATACCGGCCCGGGTCGTCCGGACTGGGCAAGATGAATCGCCTCTTCCATGATTGCCGGAAGCTCGGATGCAGATTGCACCAGGTAGCTGTGCTTCACAATACCCAATGTCATACCCAGAATATCGGTTTCCTGAAAGGCATCCGTACCCACTAACCCGGTTGGAACCTGACCGGTAACGACCAGCATTGGAATCGAGTCCATAAAGGCATTGGCGACACCGGTAATGAGATTGGTCGCACCGGGGCCGGATGTCGCGACACAAACACCGATTTGCCCACTTGCGCGAGCATAGCCATCGGCCGCCAGCGCACAGCCCTGTTCATGTCGGCAAAGAATGTGGCGAATATCACTGGCGACCAGTGCATCGTAGAGGGGCATAATGCAGCCACCGGGATATCCAAAAAAAGTATCTATCTTATGTCGATTAAAGGCTTCGATAATTGCCTGTGCGCCATTCATTTTGTCCTCCGCAGGATCTTTTGGCCGATCGCCCTTCAAATGGGCAAAAAAAAACCCCCAACATGGTGTTGGGGGTTTTTTGTGTCTGGTCAGTTCAACTTTTCTTCACCTGCGCGACAACCCCCGTTGTGGTAACACCACGACGACAATGACTAGGTTCACGACAGTAAGAAGCATATTCATAGGAGCAAATCAGGGCTCTTGTTGAATTGAGAAATCTGTTCTGGTTTAGCCAGTGCCAACCCGAAAGTGGTCGACCTGTAACCAATGGCGACAAGTCTACCTGTGTTAGCGCCTTGATAGCAAGAAAAAGTTCGAAAAAATCAAGTCTTGTATTTGGTGGCGAGATATTGGTCACGTTAGCGTTGATATATGGTGTTCGTAACATTTTTGTAGTGTGTCAGCTGTGGTTAGCAAATTTACCCGTTCAAAGCCTCTGCTTTTAGCTAAACTGTGAACAATGACCCATATTTCTTTAGCCGGAGTCGAATGAATGGCATTTTCCCAACCTGATCAGCGCCAACTGGATCGTAAGCAGCGCGAATTGAAATTACAGGAAGACCGCCTATCCCGACAAATTTCCCAGTTTAAGCATCATGAGGAGCGCCAGAAGAAAATCCAGCGTTGAACATAAACAGCGAATGGACTTGCTTCTCTATCAGTTTCAGGCGTATTTCAATTCAAATTAGTCATTTATGTATTAAAAAAATTATCTTGTTTCGAGTTCTGTGATTCTTCTCAAATATGGGATATTCAGTTCTGTTTTTGGATTGCTCAGCACCTGCTTTCCAAGCTTTTGTCTCAATCTGTCCTTCTGTCCTACTAAGCAATTGATTCTTAGTTTTCAGTTAATATTCAAGAGGGGGCGATTAGCGTGTGCCCATATTGACGTTGTCAATGTGTATCATGATGTCACTGGTGCGCTCGATTATAATTGTAGATCCGGTATTTGTTCTTAAATATATACTTTCAGGCGTTAATAAGGTTAAGGGGCCCTCCACTACAAGATTATCGTCTTGGTCTACTACTCTGGTGTGAAGTCCACCACCAACAGAGAAAGTTCGAAGGCCAATGCTGACTGCATCAGTTAGTGCAGAGGAATATATGCCACAACTCATGAAGGTTATAATTGTAGTGATCATTAAAGTTTTAAACTGAGTTTGCGGGGTTAAGAATATCATTGCCCCAATATGTAAACTGAATGTACCGCCCATCAAGGTTAAAAACCTTATACCTGCCTCCCATGCTTTGGCAGTTTCCGGTGCTTCAGGAATAGCATTACAATATTGATAGTAAAAGGCAACATTACATATCAACAGAGAAAAAAAGGATATTAGTTTAAAGGGTTGTTTTATCAATTTCTCTTTATTGCGCCAGTCATTTATTATGCCAACGAGTGGAGTAATTGCTCCGATTAAGAATAAGCAAATTAACGCTAACGTTAAGGCTGTGATAAAAAAGAATACATTTAATGCAAAAGCGCCCTGCGCAAAAAAATCGTATGAAAAAATACCATTTTGGGCCATGTATAATAGGAAAATATAAATAGGGAGTTGAGCAAGAACGAATGAGCTTATTATGAACATCCCTACTCGATGAATTACAGCGCTGTTAAGCGCAATACTTTGAATTTTTTCTCTCACAATCAGTTCCTTTGATTGTCTAGGGGTTGTTAATTCTTAGCAATAAGTTATTGACTTGAAATAGCAAATCCGCAATGTTGTAGTTCTCACACAACGATACAACGAGTTTGCTATGCCCCAACTAATGCTCAGTGACGAGCTTTGGTTGAAGCTAAAGCTAATCTTGCTTCAATTTTGTGTATATGACAAGCGAAGCTTGAGTAGGACAGTGGAAGGAGTGCTAAATCGAATGCGCACAGGGTTACCTTGGAGAGATTTGTCTGATTACTCCGGCCATTGGAATATGGTCTGCGATATTTCGGAGGTAGGCAGGTTTCTAGTTTTCCATTTCTAATGGGTCACCAATCTGGTCGAGTTCTCTTTGATTTTATTTATTAATTGGCTGTAAGCGAGAGCTCGTTGGTGCTGTGCCGGAAAAAGTCATTTTTTCCCGACACAATTTAATCACCGTTGCGTGGCCAAGTATTCCCGTACAGCCAGGTCTATTTTCGACTCATCCAAGCCTGATCCGTAGTTGACCGAGTACTCCCGAATGTAGCTGCGGCTACCACGAAGCCAGCTTAATACCAGGGCCTTGGCCAGATGGTCGGGTCCATGAAGAGCGGACTCCATGATAGAGTGAAGTCTTGCGTCTCCAATTCGGTCGGCGAGCACATAAATAATACTGTTTCTGATTTTCCAGTCGTCCGTTATTTTCAGAGCAGAAGGAAACCATTGGGGCGATTTCCTTTTAATTGGCCCAACCGGACTAAAGTTCTATCATATGCTCGAGCAACTCACCAAAACTTTCCGCTACTTTGGATAGACAGGTCGGATAGATGCCTTTTTTTTCGTTAAACTCTTCATCTGAATCATACTCAAATTCATGGTCATAGTAATAAATCTTTCCGAACGAGCTATCGTTTTTTAGTGACATTAAAAAATAATTACCATCAGGAGTATTGGCAAAAGGGATTAACATGTCCGGTAGATCATATTTCAAATTTGAATAGCTTTTCTCAATGTTTTCAGAAGACCCGCCAAATCCAAAAAAATAATTAATCGTGGCACCTTTAATTTTTAAATTAGCCCCATTGAAACGAATGGTAGATTTAATGGGTGAGCCTCCATTGAATTGAATCAAAAATTCCCTAAACTCCTCTGGAAATTTTGAAGCGAGTTTCCTTTCGAATGTTGTTAAGTCACAAATGTTCAATGTCGTCCTTTTCTGTTTTAAAATCTGGTTAATCATTTAACATCCTCGCAATTGAAGCTCCACCCTTGTGTTTGAATAGCTCGTCAATACTCCCTATGACAACTATTCTGGCACAGGTGGGGGCGGGTCATTGCCATAGATCGCTTCTATATATTGGTCTACGGCCATTTCTAATGGGTCACCAATCAGGTCGAGTTCTCCTTGGTTTTGTTCATTATTTGGCTGTAAGCGAGAGCGCTTCGGGGCTGTGCCGGAAAAAGTCATTTTTTCCCGACACAATATAATCAACGTTGCGTGGCTAAGTATTCCCGTACAGCCAGGTCGATTTTCGGCTCATCCAAGCCTGATCCATAATTGACCGAGTACTCACGCATGTAGCTGCGGCTACCACGAAGCCAGCTTAATGCCAGGGCCTTGGCCAGATGGTCGGATCCATGAAGAGCGGACTCCATGACAGGGTGAAGTCTTGCGTCTCCAATTCGGTCGGCGAGTACATAAATAATACTGTTTCTGGTTTTCCAGTCGTCCGTTATTTCATAGGCATCAATCATATCCGGAATATACTCGCTGTAATCGTATTCTCGCAGTGATTCAAGCAGACTATAGTTCTCATTAAATATAGCGTCGCTAATTGCGGGCGGCGTGTTGGGAAACAGCATTTCATTTTGGTTATGTTTCGCCTGTGTGTCCTGAAGAGGCTGCGCCTCATTTGAGGGAAAGGTCGTTGGGGTAGTTTTGGGCTTAATTAACCAGTCGGCAATGTAGTCATTTTCAACAGTGACCCTGTACCCCTTCACATCATGGGCGAGTACGGCAAGGGCCGTTAGTGGTAGGGAGATAACACCTTCTTCTGCTCGTATTTCTCGTCTTGTGGATATATTTATCCAATATTCTTTGTGTAATTTGAGAGCTTTCTCTATATGTTGATTGAATTCATTTTCTGCATTGTGGGTATAAATTGTTCGAATTATAGCGAGTTGAGGCCATTGAATTCGGCTCAGAAATTCGAACCGTTCTGGAGTAAAGTCACGTGGATTAAACAACTCAGTGGCCGTTACCAGAAGTTGTGCCAGGTTTGCATTGGGGTCATAGATACCTTTGTAGAGCGCGGCGACAGCACAATCAAAATCTCCAGAGCCGATTTCATCTGATTTGAATACAGTTTCAGGTACGGCGCTTAATTTTTTTATCTTGTCATGGTCTCGAAGAATCATGGCTGAATAATATATTGGAAGCCATCGACTTGCCCGGACGGAGAAGGTGCTCTTTTGTGTGGGAACTTGAAAGTGTTTTCCATCGTATTCCATGGTGAACCCATCATTATTACTGCTCGCATTTTGAAATGAGCCCGTTCCCAGTTCTGCTGCTCGACGAAGATACACCTCACACATCGCAGAGCTTCGATTAAAAAGGCTTTCTTCGAAAAACATTTTAAGGTTTCTTGTAGCTTTCACAGGTAGTTGGCTACTGGGGACTTTTTTGATGTCTTGAATGATGTTTTTATGTCGTCTTTCGTAAGAATTAAGGCAGTGCTTATATACTGCTTCGTTTGGTTTGATGTAGTGGTCAATCATTATTCGCCCTTTCTGAGCAGGCTCTACTTAATTTGGTGTTTGGAGCAACAAAAAGTCCGGCACATAGCCGGACTTAAACAACGCAAATACAAGAGCAGGAATTAAGTCAAGTCACCTCTTAATAATGACAGAAAGCCACTAAAACTATCACTCAAGAATGTAATCGCGTCATCTCCTTCTTTATCCGAGTCTACAAATACAATTGAAGGTGTATCACTAGACTTTCTGAAATCAAACGCGAAGACACTACCACCTCCAGAGCCAACTATCGGGACAATACCTTGTGGCAGATCGTCCTCAACATACATGACATTCGACTTGATTGTACTTCCTTTATACTCGTTATCATGAGTAATCAAAAATAAAACACCAACGCTTGTTATCCGACCCCCAACTTTTATTTGATTCGGATTGGGTACCTTTCCTTGGTGAATCATGACAACGTCCAAATAGTCTTTTGGAAACTTTATACCAAGATGTGATTCGAGCAATTCAACACTATTAACATCAACTGTGTGGTTGCCGTCCCAAAGGTAGTTATTCCATACGATTTCCATCACTTATATCCTCCACCCCATATCGACATTCCACCGGTATGCTTAAATAACTTATGCTGAACGTCGTCAACCAATTGCATTCTTCCTAAATCTTGGTGATGGTGCCAAGTTAAACCAGGAGGCGCTATACCTTCAGCAGGAACTTTCTCAAAGAATTTGACTTGCTGTTGAGTTAAGCCCATTTCATTTGCCAACCCAGGATTTTCTCTAAGTTGCCTAGCCAAGCTTTCGTTTGCAGCCTGAAAATGAGCATATTCATTTTGTGTTCCAAAGTGTGCATCATCAAGCACAGTATCATATTTGCTGTCAAATATAGGGAATCCGTCTTCATTGTATTTAAGTTTTTGGTCACCCTTAACCAAGTACCCATCTGCATCTAGATTTCTCTTATTCCTAATGGTGATTGCGTCGGCTTCCGTTTTTCCATACGGAATCACTTTCCCGTCCGACGAAATCGTTGGTCTTCTACGTACATCACTTATTTTATCGACCACGTTTGGATCGATAAAACCTCCAGTTCCATTTCGAGGTAGTATACCCGTGTTTGGAATATCTGTTGAGTCGCGATCTAACAACCGCTCTGCCCCTTGCTTAAATATATCAGCTCCGGTTTTGACAAGGGCGGTGAGTCCGAGTGCTGCGACGACTATCTCTAAGCCTCCAGCAGTGTAATACTTACTGGCACCGATTAAATCACCCTCTTCATCATATGCATGGGCGAGGTCGAATTTCTCCTGGAGGTTGTCTTCCATTGCACCCGGTATTTGATCAATATTGGTGACAAAGGTAATGAGTGATTCAACTTTACCGGCAAAATCCGCTTTACCGGTCTCGAAGGCAGGGTTTTCGCCGCTTAAGGTCCATAGCAGGGAGTCCAGTGCACCCAGACTGAATTCGGTGGCAAATTGAGCGGTGGTTGATACGTCAACCAAGGTGTCAGCGCCAAACTGGCTTGCACCAAAGAACGCGCCGATACCAATATCTGAAATGTCGACTATCGGAGCATCGGAAGGCAGGAGTGTTTTCAGTTCTTCATAGGCATCGAGCAGGGTGTTCGGGTCGTTGCCATAGACTGCTCCAATATACCGGTCAACGGCCATTTGGATGATGGGTTGGTGTTCTGAAATATGGTCTGCGATGTTTCGGCGGTAGACTGATTTCTGGTTCTCCATTTCTAATGGGTCACCAATCAGGTCGAGTTCTCCTTGGTTTTGTTCAGTAATTGCCTGCTCCAGTTTTGCGGTGAATTCACTGGGTGCAACTTGCAAATCAATGGCGAGTGCCTGTTTTTTAGATATGCTCAGGGTGTCGGACGAATAGCCTTGCTGTGCGAGTGCCCGATCCACACCTTCAATACCGAGTGACTGATATTCGGGGGATTCGAGAATACTGCGGAAGTAGTCATCCCGACTGATAATTTGATTATTCAGACTCTGAACCCAAAACGTAACACCAGCATCATTCGTTTCGATCGGGATATTCAGAATGTTTTGATATACATACTGCACAAGTGCTGTGTTATCGAGTTCATTCAGGTTGTGATAGTCTGCCAATGACAGCTCATGACCTCCATCCAGGGCCAGCCAGTTTCGCATCTCTGAAACCAGGTCAATTGTATTTGCAAAACTGTCGATCACTTGAGCCCGAGTGACGTTTCCAGATTCGAGTTCGTTCACCCAATAATTCAATCCTGCTTGATCGGCATCTCGATTTAAAACACGGTGGTAGATGTGTTCGACGAATTCATTGTCGGGAAGGTATGTTTTTAAAATTTCCATGTCTTCCACGGCCTCTCCATCTCTCTCCAGCCAAATTTGAAGATCCTGAGACTGTTCGTTACTGAGATGGTAGCGTAATGGTATATCTAACCAAGGGTCGAAGTTTTGAGCTTCTTCCGAGTCAATAAACTGAGTTAATGCTTCGATAGGCGTAATTTGATTCGATTGGAGTTCCGACACCCACCACTGGAAGCCGGGATCATGAAGTCCAGGTTCATAACCGAGTACTCTCTCGTAAAGCAAATTTACGATTTCCTCGTGTGTTAGGTTATCCAGTTCTGCTATATCAATGGGTGCGTTTTCTGGGTATGCCGTCCAGTTTGGATTAGCATCGTTCTGTAACTTCTGGTTATAGAGCAGTACTAAAAGATTTGTTCTGGATAATTCGCCTGACTCAAGCAAAGCACTAAAATGTTCTTGTGAGGGTTTGTCGAGGTCTTGTTTTAAAATTAAGGAATACGCTTTGTCGATAAAAGATTTATCACTTATGGTTTTTTTGAGCAATGGAGTCAGATAATCGGTATCTCTATCCCCTATTGTCAATTCTTTGAGCCCTTCGGGAGCATCATAGCGTAAGTAATACAGAAGCTTGGTATCGACATCATTTCTTTCGATAGCTTGGTAGGCATCACCTTGTCTCATTACATCAAGTGCTTGAATCTGAGTAATCTTATTCGAGTTTAATAGTCTGAGCAGACTCCTTGCTTCTTTTGAGCTTGCGGAGTCGATTCCAAGGCGTTTCTCAAAAGCGGTTTGGATGAAAGCATCATTGCTTGCAAGTTTCTGATTAGTCACCGTTTTCCCTTTATCAATCAGAGAACTTATCGATTGAGAAAGGGATACATGGTACTCTCCATTCTTATCCGGGATGGCTACAAATTTGCCAGCGTAAATTTCTTGATACGTGAGTTCGAATTCCGGAGGGGGTACATTCACCCCGTATACGATGGTAGTTACATTCCCCGATGATGTTTCTGTGTTCCAGATTCTAGTGGAGGCATTTCCGCCATGTTCTGTTATCCAATTCCGAGTGGCTGTGAATTCATTGCCGTTCACGTACTGTAAAACCGTAACATCAGCGGCTGACTCAAATTGATAGAAATCCACAAGGTCTGGTAAGTTGAAGTTTTCAATTTCAGGATATTCGATGTTACCCGGTATTCTTAGATCCATCGGTATCGGTTGGAGGTTGTATCGCCCGCTCTCAGAATCAAAATTTAGAGCCCAATCTTGGCCAGGATTTGTAACCTTATCATTAGCTCTCGGGCTGACAATGATTGTCGTGCCGTCCATTCTCACATCGGTATAATCGCCGGAAAATTCGACTGAGGCTGGTTGATTTGAGATTAATATTTGACCGCTATCGTCATCAAAAAAAGTCGACATTAGTTTTTCAATCGAAGCATTGCCGGAAAGAGTAAGTCGAAATCGTTCACCCTCATCACCAATTGCGTCTTGTTTGCTTTGGAGTTGTTCCAGGTGATGCCCGACTTCTTCAATATAGGTTTCAGCCATTAGCTCGACATCGAGACCTATATTCAGAAAGACGGTTTGGGTCTCTTGTGCATACGCACCGAAGTTTCCATTCAGGCGTTCGGAGTTGGTTAGACGAATTTTCGGTAGAAAATCGAAATTGTTTGCAATTGCTTTTTCACGAAGTGACTCTGCTGCAGATTTGTCATAGGACGAACCGTAAGATTGTCGAAAAACCTGGTGATAGTGCTCGGGATCATTGGCCAGTTGTGCAAATTCTTCAATGAATCTACCTTCCACGTGGGAGACGAGTTCAGCTTGTTCATGTAGTAATTGTTGTGAGTCTGTTCGAAAATGTGAGATGGCAGTAGGTGAATATTCCAACCGTATTAATTCTTGTTCTGTGCTGTGCTGAAGGGCGACTTTATCTTCAAGGGTGAAAGGCTGGTTGGCAATAGATTGCGCTAGAGTGAGCGTGTCTAGCTGATGCGTGTTGGGTTGGAGACTTTCTGTGATGAGTTTTTGGGCTTCTACGGTTTGATGTTGTTGCTCAGTGCTTTCGGATGCAGAGACAGACCCGGTAGTCGGATTGTGTTCTGATGATGGTGTAGACGGTGACGGTTTTAGAGTTGGTCCTGATAACGTTATGGGCATTTCAAAGATCCTTTTAAGCAGTCCGTTTTGCAGGATGGGTTCCAATAAGTCCATGAGTTATTCAGTAAATCATTCTAAGGTATCAACGGATCGATGGCATCTAGGGTAAACCCCAGGTTTTTATCAGTTTTTTTAGTTTGTGAGAGGGTCATCGAATGTGGTCTGAAACTCTGAAATATGCCGTTATGGTCTCCTCAATAACTTCAACATTCAAAAAGACGACTATGAGCTAAACTGTGAACAATGACCCATAATTCTTTAGCCGGAGTCGAATGAATGGCATTTTCCCAACCTGATCAGCGCCAACTGGATCGTAAGCAGCGCGAATTGAAATTACAGGAAGACCGCCTATCCCGACAAATCTCCCAGTTTAAGCGTCATGAGGAACGCCAAAAGGAAACCCAGTGTCAATTGGAGGACAAGGCTCGGGAAGTTGCTGAACGTGAAGCCGAGTTCCGCACCAAGGATCAGGATCTGGTGCGGCGGGAACAGGATTATCAACGTGCTTTGCAGCGCTTTATGGAGGAGAAAAGCCGGCAATTGAGTGCGCGACGTATGCGCTTGATGGTGGTGGTTCCTTTTTTGCTGTTGGCGGCCATTGGTATGGGGTATCTGGCCTATGATTATCAGGCCTCTCAGGATACCTATTATGCACAGCTACAGGGGGCAGTGCGGAATATTGACCGACTGACTGAGTCACTTGATGAATTGGGCACCAGTAAAACGCTGATCGAGGATCAGCTGCAGGGTAGTGAATCCCGGTTATCGGAAACCCGTAATCAACTTGATTCAGCGAAACAGCAACTGATGCAGACCCGGGATGAAAAACAGCAACTCCAGACCCGTCTGGAACAGGCGGATAAGCGACTTAGTGAGCTGGACCGGGATATGAAAAGGTTGATGGGTGATAAAGATCGTTTACGGGAGGAGTTGGGCCGGTTGGCGGTAAATAAGCAGTCTGCAGAAGATGAGCTGGTTACCCTTGAAAGCAGATTGGAGTCCCTAAGTGGTTTGCTGCTGGGGGCGGATGCGAAATTCAAGACCGCGGAACAGAAACGCAAAGACGTTGAGACATTGTTGTCAGAGGCGCAAAAACAACGATCGGTGCTCACAGAAGATCGTAACCGATGGATGACCAAGTACGCGCAGTTGCAGGCTGAATTGGAGGGGGCACAAGCGGCGGTTCTCACTGAACAGCAGTCACAGAAGAGCGTCAACCAGGCATTGGCACAGGAGAAACTGGACCGGGCCAAGTTACAAAGCCTGTATCAAAGTGTCGAGAATGAACTAACCGAGAAAAAGCTGGCGTTGAGTGCGGAACAGGAAAAACTGGAACGCTTGAAAACCGAGCAAGGCAGCAATGCGGTGAAATTGAGTTCGTTGCAAGTGGAATTGGATCAATTGCGGCAATCAATGGCTCAGCTGGAGCGTTCCCGAACAACACAGGAACAGGAAATTGCGCGCTTGAAGAGAGAAAACCTGCGCTTGATTGACGCGGCCAATCTGAATGCAAGCAGCCCGGTTCAGTAGCAGGAGGTCTCGTTCGGTAGCAGGAAGCCAGACGGGCCAGGCAGATTTTGCCTGGCCTGAGTTAACCGGCCCAATTTAACCGGATAGCTCAATCCCGGACTTAGTTTGCCAGGATCAGACTCTGATTGACTTCGTACTCGGATTCCATTTGGATTTGAGAGTCTTTGGCAATGAACTGCGCGATGGTTTTCCCGATAAGTGGCACCTTGCACTGAATGCCCAGGGAAACATGGATGACGGAGGCTTCGCCATCCGGCTTGATGACCATGGTGCCTTTCAAATTGGCCGGTACGCCAATCAGTTCTACCTGATAATCGCAACAAAATTCACCATCGCTGTTCTTGCGCCAGTTTTCCACCTGCTTCATGGTGGTGGTACCCGGTTGCAATTTTTGCAGGACACTGGGCATATCACCCCGTGGCTGCACATCTTTTGTGAGTTGGATGGTGCCTTCGCTCTCGCTCCAGTCACACTGATTTACCCGCAGATTTTTAACACCTAATGTTTCATGCTTGCGGATAATGTTCTGCTCGTTGAACAGAAAGTTGAACAAATTATCCGCACTGACAGGATAAGGATGAGCAACATTGATTTCCATGGTACTGC
This sequence comes from Oleiphilus messinensis, assembly GCF_002162375.1. Lineage (GTDB taxonomy): Bacteria > Pseudomonadota > Gammaproteobacteria > Pseudomonadales > Oleiphilaceae > Oleiphilus > Oleiphilus messinensis. The sequence goes on from NZ_CP021425.1 coordinate 131,286, forward strand.
TCCGTCATTAAAATGGCTTTAAGGTTTAGAATTTTGAGTGATTGCCATTGTAACGAAACGTAACACATTAGTCTTTATCCTAATTGACATGATCACCTGTCACGTTGACAAACACAATTTGGGGCAAGATCGTTATTTTTGCCCAAATTATGTTCGTTTTTGTGCCTGGGTTCCCAGATTATGAAGGCGTTTTTGCGTTCATGTCTCTAAGGATGGTGGGGCCTACTTCCTGCTCGATTTCCCGGCGGACCTCATTTCGCATGCCGAGCATGAACCCGAGTTCAGCGACCACGAAAAGTGGACCCACAATCAGGCCGACCAGGTCATCAACAAAGGCAGGTTTGCGGCCCTCGTAGTAATGACCAATAAACTGGATGACCCAGCCGATAAAGAACAGCCCGATGCCCCAGCCCAGCCAGGTACTGGTTGATGCTTGGGCGATTGGCGCTGCAGACCAGAGACCGATGGTGAACAACAGGCCCATTACGACACCAAACCGGGTATCCAGCTTTAAGTAAAAATAAATTGATGCGAATGCGACCAGCAATGCGGGTGATATCAACGCACCGGCAAGGTCAAACCCTGGACGGGAGAGGAGTATCATCACCGCGAATACGATCATTGGAATACCGATGAAATGGGTTGCGATATTCCGTTTATCGCGGTGATAAGCTGCATATTGAGTGAGGTGTTGAGTGAGTGACTTCACTTTTTTGTTCTCCTAAGTTATGCACCCATACCGGTTTAGGATCGCCGTTTTCAGAACAGGTTGCACGAGTTAATCAGATTTGTGACTTTAGCTAAATTGCGCCGGGGCGTCTGTCGCTAAGGTGACACATTTTGAGCACTAATTCATCGTCGCAAATAACGGGCTAGGCTGAAAGCATATTGCCTGCGATCTGTTGCAGTCGGGCGGGATCGAGAATCTCGATCTGGGAGCGGGCCAGACGAATAATGCCCTTTTGTTCAAGTTCCTTGAGAATTTGATTGGTCGTTTGCCTGGATATGCCAAGCATGGATCCCAATACTTCCTGCGGGATGGACAGGCATATATTGCCCGGATCGCTCTCTTCGCCCATTATTAACAAGCGCCGGGCCAGTCGTGGGAGAGCAGGAAGCAGCGCGACGTCCTCAATGAGTTGAAACGCCAGACGAAGTTTATGGGTAAGGAGCTTGCCGAAATCCTGCCAATATTCAGGATGTTGATACAATAAATCTGTTAATTTATTCTGGGGAATATTCCACAGCAGGCAGCTGCTTTCAGCCATGGCATCGTGGGTGCGCGCCTGGTTGTCAAACAAGGCTATTTCGCCGAACCATTGGGGCGCTTCTACCAAGGTTAATATGGCCTCTTTGCCATTTATACCAGTGCCGGTTATCCGGATGTTTCCGGATAATACCGCATATAGACCACAGGGCTGGTCACCCCGGGAAAACAATCGCTCTCCGCTTTGCAGTTTGATCTGCTTGCCCAATTTGAACAGCTGCTGTTGAAGATGATCATTCAGCCCTGAAAACCAGTTTCCCCGGGTGAGAATGTCTCGTATGTTAGCAGTTGTGAGCGCTGAATTCATGGGCAATATCAATCAGGTTTCAGGGTCGCGTTCCAGCACGGCTAAAAGTGCGACGATAATCGAATATTATGGGCTATTGTCATTATCGTATGATAGCCCCAACCGGACCCGGAATGAAGATCGAACGTTACAATACTTCGCGCCACTTAACAGGATAGTGTGAAAACATCCTCTCACAATGGAGATTTTTTGTGCACCTCGCCCAATTTAATATTGCTAAATGCAAAGCACCACTTGATGATCCCTTGATGAAACCGTTTGTTGATAATCTGGAACGAATTAATCGTTTGGCTGAGCAGAGTGATGGTTTTATCTGGCGTTTACAGGATGAATCGGGTGCTGCTACGGATTTCAGTATCTATACTGACCCCAATATCATCGTCAATCTTTCAGTGTGGGATTCTGTGGATGCTTTGAAGCAGTTTGTGTATACAACCGAGCATCTCCAGTTTTTGCAACAAAAGTCACAGTGGTTTGAAAAACTGCCTCTGGCCAATCTGGTCTTGTGGTGGATTCCCGAGAATTATGAACCCCCATTGCAGGAAGCCAAAGATCGATTGACGCAACTCCAGCATCAGGGCGACAGGGCTGATGCTTTCAGCTTTCGTCACGTTTTTGAGAGACCTGGCTCATGACCGAGACACTCCAATCTTTAGCATTGTCGATTATTGAATTGGCCACGTTTATATTTGTATTTATATTCCTGGCGGCGATTGTCTGGTTAATCTGGGCGTATATCAGTGACATTCGCCAGAAAAAGCAGGCAATACGACGAAATTTTCCGGTTATTGGTCGCTTCCGTTATTTTTTTGAGCATCTGGGTGAGTTCTTCCGCCAGTATTTTTTCGCGATGGACCGAGAAGAATTGCCCTTCAATCGCGCAGATCGTTCCTGGGTTTACCGCTCGGCCAAGAACGTTGATAACACCGTTGCCTTTGGTTCGACGCGGAATATTTCAGCCGCCGGTGAAATCCTGTTTCTCAACTGCCCCTTTCCGACGTTGGAGGCGGATGCTGTACCACCCAGCGCGATTACGTTTGGCGAAGGTCAGGCCAGGCAGCCGTATACCACCAGTTCATTTTTCAATATATCGGGTATGAGTTACGGCGCGATCTCCAAACCGGCAGTGCAGGCGTTGTCTCAAGGTGCGGCCAAGGCGGGTATCTGGATGAACACTGGTGAAGGCGGGCTTTCTCCATTTCATCTGGAAGGTGGGGCCGATATCGTCTTTCAGATTGGTACTGCGAAATACGGGGTTAGGGATGATCAAGGCCAATTGAGCGAATCGCGACTGCGCAGTGTTGCCGCCCATGAAGCCGTGAAAATGTTTGAGATAAAACTCAGTCAGGGCGCCAAACCGGGTAAGGGTGGCATATTGCCGGCGGCGAAAGTGACCCAGGAGATCGCCGATATCCGGGGTATACCGGTCGGACATGCTTCCATCAGCCCGAATGGCCACCCGGAAATCAAATCCGTTGATGATTTGCTGAATATGGTTCATCGAGTACGGGAAATCACCGGCAAGCCAACCGGATTCAAGTTCGTACTGGGTGCGTACGGCTTTCTGGAAACCATGCTGAAGTCTATTCATGAGCGGGGCCTGGAATTCGCTCCGGATTTTATCACCATCGACAGTGCGGATGGTGGCACCGGGGCAGCGCCTCAGAGTCTAATCGACTATGTTGGCCTGCCGATCAAAGAGAGCTTACCTTTGGTCGTCGACAAGCTGATCGAATACGGCCTGCGGGATCGCATCAAAGTGATCTGCTCCGGGAAGCTGATCACACCGGCAAGCGTCGCTTGGGCATTATGTACCGGTGCAGATGCGATTGTATCTGCGCGTGGTTTCATGTTTTCCCTCGGGTGCATTCAGGCTTTGCAATGTAACAAGAACACCTGCCCGACCGGAATTACGACCCATGATCCGGATTTACAGAATGGTCTTGATCCAACCAATAAAGCGGAACGTGTTGCCCAGTATGCCCAGAAAATGGTGCATGAAGTCGGTGTGATTGCCCATAGTTGTGGTGTGCGGGAGCCCCGTGAATTGCGCCGTTATCATGCCCATATTGTGGGTGACAACAGCTTTTCAACCTCCCTGGAATTATTGTTCCCCACCCGTAGTGTCAAGCCGGAATACGATAAACGCAAATGATCGAAAGACAGCGTATCCCGTTCGGAAAATGAAGAGGAGGCAGAGATGGCGTTTCAAGCAATCCCGATATTCAGGATATTTGATGAGCAAAAGGCAAAAGCTTTTTACCTGGATTTTCTGGGCATGACGGTGGATTGGGAGCATCGCTTTGCGCCTGATACACCGCTTTATATGCAAGTATCCAGAGATAATCTGGTTTTGCATTTAAGTGAACACTCGGGAGATTGCACCCCGGGTGGTAAGTTGTTCGTCAATGTCAGTGATCTGGATCCGTTATATCAGGATATAACCGCAAAGCCTTACAAGTACAACAAGCCGGAAATCGAACAAGCCCCCTGGGGCTGCCGGACATTTACGGTTATTGACCCGTTTTGTAATAAAATCCTGTTCAACGAGTCGCTTGCTCCAGCCTAAGATTGGGGCTTTAACAGTTAACGAAATACTTGACTAAACCTACTCATATACAGTAGCTTGTACAGTGTCGTTTTCTCATGGATGGAGGTGATGATCATGGCTGAATTTCTATCGATAGGCGCTGCCGCTTTTCTGCTGGGTGTGGCCGTTTCCACCCTTCGTCGCTGGGAAAAAGAATCACGATTTTTCTCAGATTTTCGTACGCCTGGTGGCCATCGTCGTAAAAATCAACGAGCCATCGCCTAGTGGATACGCCAACCAAAACACTCACCTTTGAAACCCGGCTTGATTTGATTCATGAGCAGGATGCGGCATTGTGTCAATATGCCGAGCTGTGGAATCAAGTGAAGTTTCATTGGTTTGCTAACTTACAAAAGCCTAAAGCCCAGCAATTGAATCGTACCCAGTTTATGCATGAAATGGGGATGCCGTTCAGCTATCGGGTGTTTCAAGGCGTCCAGCAAAGCATTAAAGGCTTAATCCAGTCTTACCAAACCAATCGAAACAACCGACTGGTGACGCTGGACGTTAAAATCAAACAGCTGGAGAAAACGCTCAACAAGCTAGAGAAGCGCTGTGATCATGTTGCAGAGAAAGGCTGCCCGCAACAGGCGAAACAACTTCGCAACAGGTTACGACAGAAGGAAGTGAAACTGCGTCGTTGGCAGCAAAAGCAGACCGCCTTGGTGGCCGAAAAACAGGAAAACAAAACACCGATTTGTTTTGGTGGTCGAAAGCTGCTGAAAGAGCGTCAAGCGTTAGAAACGGGTTCGGCCATTGAAGGCTGGAAACAACGCTGGCACGAAGCACGACACCGCGAATTTCTATTAGTGGGTTCTCATGATGAATCCTGGGGCTGTCAAAATGCCCAGCTATCGCCCAGTGAGCAAGACGATGCTTACCAGCTAAAACTCCTGGTGCCCCATCAATTACGCGCCACGTTCGGCACGACCATTAACATTGATCACCTGCAATTCAAGCATGGTAAGGCGGCTATTGCCCAAGCCGTTTGGCAGAATCAGGTTAAAAAACACGATAAATCAATCAAAGGGCAACCCCTGAGTTTTCGATTTAAGCGAGACAAAAAAGGTTGGCGGTTACTCGTTAGCGTGGAAGTGGCAGGACCAACAGAGCAAGCAGAGTGGATCGATGATGACCAAGGTGTCATCGGTGTAGATGTCAACCCGGACCACTTAGCGGTCGTCGAGCTGGATCGAAACGGTAACCCACTGCAACACCGAACGTTTGACTTACCGCTACACTATAAGAATGATGCTCAACGGGCAGCCATTATTGGGGATGCCGTACGAGACCTGATGGACTTTGCCGCACAGCAAGGCAAAGCGGTGGTGATTGAAAAGCTGGATTTTCAGCAAAAGAAACGGCAATACCAAAAGCAGGATCACCCTCAGTATGCCCGGATGTTAAACGCCTTTGCTTACGGTAAGATCAAGGCCTTGATTGAAACGCAAAGCATTAAACGCGGCATACGCCTTTATCACGTCAATCCGGCTTATACTTCATTACTGGGGCGGATGAAATATCGCGATCGACACGGTTTCTCAGATCACCATGCTGCCGCGTTAGTGATTGGTCGTCGGCATTATGGCTTTAAAGAAAAGCCGCCAAAACAACTCATTGGTATTAACGCGAAGGGTACCGTTAAGACCGAGCATCCGCCTGTAAGGATGGCGCTCGGGGATTATCAGTATTACAATAAACTTCAGCGTTGGTACCGACCACTCGAAAAATCATTAGATTTTCTGAGCGGTTGGCGTCACTTTCGTCGTGTGAATCGGGTTAGTTACTCCGTCGAGGCTCGCCTTGATGGTAGACCGGGCATGAGTCCCGACTTGGTTCAGGAAAGCTCTACCCTGCTTTCCGCGCACCCTGCGCTGTAGGGATAGGCTTGTTTAAACCTTGAGTAGGTTTAAGTAGGTTTATGAAAACGGTGAACATGTCCCCAATGTTTTGTTGAGCCACTCCGGCAAGCGCGTACTCACCACCGAGTTTGTGGACGCGCAGAGCTTTCAGGTATTTTGTGCCTCAGCCACTCAGGAGGCGCGCAATCGTGCGGGTTTGAATATCTTTAACCATACGATGAACGCGATCTTCAGGCATTGTTATTTCAATGGTGACCCCCATCCGGGTAACTACTTGTTTCACACCGATGGCACGGTCACGTTCCTCGACTTTGGCTGTGTTAAAAAATTCGAGATTGATTTTATCTCCCGCTGGAAGGCGATGGCGAAAACCATTCTGGAGCAACGCAAGGATGAGAATCTTCAGGCAACAGATGCCTTGGGTCTGATTGGCAAGCTGGATAAATTTGATCACGATTTTCATTGGGAAATGATGAATCATGTTTATGGTCCGTTTCTGACAGATGAGCCGTTTACCTTTACTCATGCCCATAACTCGCGCACCAACGATTATATGTTGTGGGAAAACAAAAATAGATTCAGTTCCAGCATGCCTGCGGATTTTTTGTTTATTAATCGACTGCAGTGGGGACTGGCAGCGGTGATGGCTGACCTTGAAGCGCAGAATCTATATGCCCGGCCTTTCAAAGAGGCTGTTTATGCGCAGTCCATTCCTTTGTTTGCTTGGAGAGGTCAGGCAAGTATTTGATGCTAAGATTTTTTTGATGAGTACCAATTTTGCTCATTCTCGTTGCTGTATCTGTCCATATTATGGTAATGCTTTTTTCACATTACAGTACTCAGAATATTGATCAAGACTTTCATAGAACAGGGGAAAACTGTGGGAATTGTAGTTTCTCAACAATCGAAAAAAACGAATAAAAAACAAATCGCCCTTAATAAGTTGTGGCGTTTGGTTCAGAACAAACGCAAAAGTAATGAGCGCCTTGAGCTTGAACTGGATCGATTGATAAGCGCATTTCATGATCGGATTATTCCGGTGGAAAAAGAAATTTTGAATCCTAAACGTATTGTGTTGCTCGAACGATTGATTGTATTTTTTAGCCGCAAGAGTTTGGCTAATTGGCACCGTGACCAGCTTGCGGACTGGATAAAAGAACTGTTGGAACAAGTTGCAATAGTTGATGCTGAAACGGCTGTTAAGTTGAGCCAAGAATATAATCAGGTTGTTGCAAATCATATGGGCCTATCAGTTGAAGAGATGATGGAGGAGTTTGAGCAGCAGCAAAGCGAATTTGAACAAGTGATGGAGCAAGCTACCGAGGCGGCTTTTGAAGCGCAGAGGCAAAAGGATACTAATTTCCACAAGAACGCGTCAGAAAAACCAGATTGCCAGCCAGATATGTTTGGTTTTGATGATTTGAAGGAGAAATGTCAGGGTAACAGTGATTCGGTGGAAGGGGGTGGTGATCAGGAAGATTATGACGCTCGGTCAATGTACGATCGATTTGAGCATCAGGAAAAATTAGATTCCAAGTGGCTACGTACCATGTTCAGAAAAATTGCTCAGGCACTTCACCCTGATAAAGAGCCGGATTCAGAGCGTAAAGATATTAAAAAAGAAATTATGGCTAAGCTGCTTGATGCTCGAGATCAGGAAGACATCGTTACTATCGTTGAGTTGTATTCCGAGCATGTCGTAGCCGGAGATTTTTCTGTTGATGATCAGGATGCTGGCAAGCTGCAGCGTTTGCTTGAGCAGCAGCTTGAAAATATAGAGTTTCAAAGAGAAGCGTTAATAACAAAATCCCCACTGCATGAATTTGTTTTTGATCACTTTTATGAAAATACAAAGCAGAAGCGGGAAAGTAACCTGAAGCGTTATATAGGTGAAATTCGTGAGCAAGCCGAAACCACGGCTGAAATGGCAGTAATGTTGCGGAATTTAAAAAACCTTAAAGAAGTCCTGACACTTCGTTACGATGCTGCCAGAAGTAGGATGTTTGAAGATATCGACTTTCATTTCGATTATTGAGGCCAAAACAAGATACCAGAGGGCGTGTCGAGTGCGCCCATTCATTGTTAGCGCATTAATGAGTGATTATCCAGAAAGATAATGTTGGGTAATCCTTGCTGGATTTTGGCGTAAACTGTCAAGAACTCTGTCGGAGATCGTCAAGTCTCGCTGTCCTGTTTTTAATAGAGTGGATGTCATTAAATCGACAGAGGCAGAGATTATGAGCTTTAAAACACTGGTTGAGTTTGAATCGGGTGGCGAACGGTGCGCAGCAGACCTTTATATTCCGGACAGTGATCACCGTGCACCTGTTATTGTGATGGCCCATGGTCTGGGTGGAACTCGTGCTATGCGCTTGGATGCTTTTGCCGAGCGCTTTGTGGCAGAGGGGTATGCCTGCCTGGTTTTTGATTATCGTCATTTTGGTGAGAGCGGGGGTGAGCCACGACAACTGCTTGATATCAAGAAGCAGTTAGAAGACTGGAAATCCGCAATACGCTTTGCTCGCTCCCTGTCCCGAGTGGATTCGAATCGCTTGATTCTGTGGGGCACATCATTCGGGGGCGGCCATGTATTGGCGACTGCAGCGCAAGACCGAGGGATTGCCGCAGTGATTTCCCAATGTCCGTTCACGGACGGCTTGGCATCGAGCCTGACGTTGAGCCCTCTGACATCTCTGAAATTGAGTGCATTGGCGATACGAGATCGTATCGGTGCATTGTTTGGTGCAGAACCGTTGATGGTGACAACCGCCGGACAACCTGGGACGTTGGCATTGATGAATGCGCCGGATGTTGTTCACGGTTACGCGGCTATTTCAACGGGAACCAATGCCCCCAACTATGTTACCGCCCGGTTTGCACTGGATATTGTGCGTTATTATCCGGGTCGTAAAACCCCTAAAATTCAAGCGCCAGTCCTGTTTTGTGTGTGCGATACAGACACGGTGGCCCCTTCCGGGGCAACGCTCCGGCATGCACAACGGACACCAAATAAAGAGATCAAACGATACGCGGATGGTCATTTTGAGATCTATGTTGGTGAAGCCTTCGAACGGGTGGTTCGTGATCAGATCTCGTTTTTGAAAAAAACAGTACCCGTTGATTGATACTTAAAGTTGATGCACGAAGCGGACGAAAAGTCTGTGGGCGACAATCAGGGAGTCGTTTTGATTACCGCTCCCTGCCTTGCCTGCTGGGGTGTGCAGCCGGTCCACTCTTTGAATGCGCGGGTAAAAGCGCTATGCTCGGAATAGCCTAGGAGCAGTGCAATATCCACAATTTGCAGACGGGAGTTATGCAGATATGAAACGGCCAATTCATGGCGAACAAGGTTGAGTTCATATCTGAAGCTTGATCCTGCATCACCCAGTCGACGTTGCAGGGTTCTGGGTGAGCAGTTGAGTTGCGCGCTGATCTTATCGATACCAGGTTCGCCTTCTCGCAGGGTACGGGCGATTGCTCTACGTACCTGATCAATAATCTCGACTTGTGCCGGCAGCTCGGCCAGGCGCTCGTTGGCATGTTGCTCCAAAAGCGCTATCAGTGCGGGATCCGGGCTTTTGAGAGGCTGTTGTAACAATTCCAGACTGAAGCGAAGGCCCGGATCCGGCCGTTCAAAAGCGACCGGACAGCCGAAGAATGTTTCAAAGTCTTTTGGATCACCCGCTGCAGCGTGGGCAAATCTCACCTCGATTGGATTCACCGTGCCGCGAATCAGGCTTCGAGTAAACTGTACCATCACAGTATAACCCGTCATTTCGACCAGCTGACCTGGCAAGTATTCGCTAATATCCCATAACACTTCCATCCAGCCATCACCTGTGTGCAATCTTATTGGTGTGGCGTCAAATATCAATCGCTGGTAACGGCGTAAACGCTCCAGTGCCTGGCTGAAAGTGTTACTGGCAAGTAATATTGCCCCCACAATGCCTAAATGTTGCACCGAGACTGTTTGCCCAAGGTGCAGCCCGAGTAGCGGGTCATCCAACTCAAGTGCGGCACGTTCCATCATCCGCTGCCACATATCGATATCGATACCGGCACGCTCTGAAGTTGCGACAGGCCAGGGCTCGCCCAGAACGATCTCGGGCCGTAAATTACGCGCTTCGATGTAGTCAAACAGGAGTTGGGCGTAGGTTTCGGGGACAACCCGTTGTTGCAGTGGAATGGTCGACATCTTTGTAATCTCCTCGATGGCGTAAAGTATCAAGCGAGATGTCAGCATTGGTCAAGCTCCTGAATCCCTTTCGCCACAAAATGAGATCCTAATCATCACTCAGGAGGTTGTTATGTATTCCAAATTGAAAGTACCATTACGATAAGTACTCCAGAGCTTTGCGCCCGACAGGGTTTCTGGAAACGGACCGGTTTCCCTTTTTCCCCTTCGATTTTTGTTAAATATTGGAATCAAACCCATTCCGAACGTATACTTGCGGTGATGGAAGTCGTTCATCATCGCTTCGGACAGCATCATCCCAATTCGTTGATCACTCTGTATTTTTTCTGTCTTTCACTAAGCCGATAACGACCAAGGTAGGTAGACCTTTGCGATTTAATTCTCCAGAATTTGGTCCTGATTCAACGTTGTTTCCGGATCCACCGGACTATGAAGAACTCAAAAAAATAAGAATCTGGCGCATCCTGGTCCTGCTTGTTGTTGTAGCCATTTTATCGATGTTGATACTGGGCGCGTACGAATTTCGTACTTCAGCTATCCAGGCGACGGAAGCTGAACGTCTGGCTGCCCGCCTGACCTATGAACTCCAGCCGGGTAAATCGACCCAGATCCAATACCCTGAACAAGGACCTTTTGATCGTCGGCTCGGTTATAGCCGACTTCCCGAGTTTCTCGCGCGTTTGCAGCCTGAGTGGTCGACGAGCCGACAGGTGTCCATGAGTGACGCCCTCATTGAATACATCAATCTGGGTTTTTACCCGCCCTACAAGGAGAAAGATCAGGTCGGTTTGACGGTTTTAGACTGTCGCGGCGAAGCGTTTTACCAATTTAATTATCCCGGTGAGCACTATGCCGATTTTGCACAGGTTCCGCCTTTAGTGTGGAAAGCGCTGCTTTTCATTGAGGATCGCAATCTCTTCTCGAACGAATATCCAACGGAAAATCCTGCCATCAATTGGCTTCGTCTGAGCAAAGCTGCTTTTTATCGAGTGGTTTCTCTGCTCGGTATTTCTGTACCCAGTATGGGGGGCAGTACTTTAGCGACGCAAATCGAGAAATACCGCCATTCGTCGGATGGTTTGACGTCTTCCGTGACCGAAAAACTGCAACAGTTGGTTTCCGCAACAGTGCGAATTTATCAACAAGGTGGTGATACCTCGGAAGAGCGCCGACGTTTGGTATTATCGTATCTGAATACGGTGCCATTGGCTGCAGCACCCCGTCATGGTGAAGTGCACGGGGTGCTGGATGGCTTACGGGTCTGGTTTGCAGCTGATCCCGGTCAGGTGAACCGTTTATTGCGAAGTCACCCGTCCAGTCCAGCACAGCTGGCGGAACAGGGCCTGGCACTCAAACAGGTTTTAGCATTGATGATTGCCCACCGAAGACCTTCATGGTACCTGCTGAATGGCCGTGACGAGCTGGAAGATCTGGTGGCCAGTTATGTTCGTTTAATGTTCAAAGCCGGTGAGGTAAGTCGTGAACTAAAGGATGCTGCATTACAGCAGAAAATACAGTTTCGTGATTTCAATCGCACACCGATTCAGGTCACTGCGGATATCAGCAAAGCTCAAACCCTGATTCGGAATAAAGTGGCTTCTGCGCTTGATGTCTCCTTGTATGATCTGGATCGGCTCGATCTTTCCGTTGCATCAGCGTTGCACGCAGGGCTTCAGTATCAGGTTACTGATTACTTGAAAGGGTTAAATCAAAAGGAAAATGCACAAGAGGCGGGTCTTTTCGGACACCGTTTGTTGAAACCCGGTCAGGCTCAGGATCTTCAGTATAGTTTTACCCTGTTTGAGCGCACGGCAGCAGGAAATCGGGTTCGGGTCCAGACAGACAATACGGATCAGCCATTTGATATCAATGAAGGGAGCAAACTGGAGCTGGGTTCAACCGCAAAACTGCGGGTATTGGCGACGTACCTGGAGATTGTGGCGGAACTTCATACGCGCATAACTGAGCAGGATAAACCATTGATTCTGAATCAGGACTCGGATCCATTGACACGATGGGCTGTTGCATACCTGGCCCAGGCAGAGCACCGGGATCTTGAGAATATGCTTTCTGCTGCGATGACCCGAAGCTATTCAGCCAATCCACGGCAGCACTTTTTCACCGGGGGTGGAGAACATATCTTCAGTAATTTCCTGGCCCGGGACAACAGTCGAAGTCCCACGGTAATCGAATCTCTGCGAGAATCCATCAACCTGCCTTTCGTAAGAATGTTGCAGGACATTATCAAGTACATTATCAATGAGAATCTGGATAAAAATGCCCAGCTTTTAGGGGATGATAAAGACCCTCGGCGGCTTGAATACCTGGAGCGGTTTGCTGATCGGGAAGGCAGTGTTTTCCTGAGGCGATTCTGGCACAAATACAACCGGGGCCAGAAACAACCCGAGCAAATGGAGACTTTGCTGTCCAGTTTCAGGCAAACAGAAAATACACTCGCTGCGGTTCACCGCACCGTTTTACCCGATGCTCGACTGGATGTTTTCGCGGAATTCATGCATGAACAATTGGGGCATCGCCGATTGAGCAACCGGAAACTGGCGGAACTGTATTTGAATTACGCGCCGGGAGCCTATTCATTGCAGGATTTGGGCTATATCACCAGTGTACATCCTCTTGAGCTTTGGCTGGTACGGTATTTATTCCAACACCCGGAAAGCGATTATCAAGCGGCCAAGCTGGCCAGTCACCAGCAAAGGCTCGATGTCTACGAATGGCTCTATCGCTCCAGAGCAAAAAATGCCCGAGACTCTCGTATCCGGATCATCCTCGAAATTGAAGCCTTCTCGGATTTACACGAGCGCTGGAAGCGGCTGGGTTACCCCTTCAACCATCTGGTGCCTTCACTGGGCACCGCGCTGGGCAGTTCCGGTGATCGTCCAGCGGCATTGGCAGAGCTCATGGGGATCATCATCAACAATGGCAAGCGTATGCCGACGCTTCGGGTTGGTGACCTTCAGTTTGCACCACAAACACCCTATGAGGTCAGATTAACCCGGCATCTCAGCGCCGGAGAGCAAGTGATGAGGCCGGAAGTGGCATCGGCATTACGGCATGCATTGTCGGAAGTGGTTGCGGATGGTACGGCGCGTAGAATTCATGGTGCGATAAGTGGTGATCAGGATGATCGAATCGTGATTGGCGGTAAAACCGGTACAGGGGATAACCGTTTAGTGACCACCAATCGATTTGGTGAGCGTATTAAATCAAAGGCTTTGAACCGTACTGCCACCTTTGTTTTCTACATCGGTGAAAACTATTTTGGCACATTAACCGCCTACGTAATCGGTGGGGATTCCGGGCAGTTCAAATTCACCTCCAGTTTGCCAGTGCAAGTGCTGAAGAGTATGGCGCCCTTGCTTGAGCCCACTATTCAGGGCCGTGAAGCAGGTGAAACTAATAGCACTGAGTGTCATTAGGTTGCTTCGTTCTGTGCGAAGCAAGCCCGTAGCGTAAACCAATTGGATGAAAGATTTTGAAGACTGCGCAAGAGCCAGAAACAAGCGCTACTTCCCCTGCTGAAGCATGTAGTCATCCACCAGATGTTTGATTGCGTTCAACGTTTGATCCGCCGCATTCCGGCGGGGTACCACCGCGGACAAATTTCCGTAGTGATGCTCAAGGCATTCCAAAAGCAAATTTCGAATTTTGTCCACATCGGGTGTCGGCGGAAGTGATGATTGTTCATACCGGCGTTCAAGGGTCTTCTCTTTGGCATTGAAGTACTCTTTCACTTCGTTCAGCGTCCACTCGCCCCGGCGAATGGCCTTGAGTTGTTCCTTGTGCCGAGTCAAATCCAGATCCTGCTCGGTCAGCAACTGTTCAACTTCATTCAACAGTCGCACGACATGGTAGGCGAATTTCACATCGTAACCGTATGCTTCGATTATGGCTTTGCGTTTTCCTTCAGGTACCTTGGTGTCCATCTTGTGCACCTGCGAATAGGCGTAACCCTTGAATTTTGCCCAGCACCCTTTGTGTAAAAACAGTTGCCGCTTTTCTCGAATGCGATTCGCTACCGGGGTACTGTGCAATATGCAATGCTGAGGGACAAACAAACTGTCGATAATGTTGGGATTGTTGTCCATCAGTAGTTTGAAATATTTGGTGATGGAGTAAATGGTAATGTCATACTCACGACCTTTTCCACCCAATGCGGAAGGGTCTTGAATATGGTGACGCTGAAACTGCTCAAATGTTGGCTCACAGCGATCAAACCCCGGAATCTCGCCGCGCAAGTGAGGAAATACATCTTCTTTTGGTGGAATAGCGAAGCCGTATACGTCCATATCGGACTGGTCCGTCGATACCCCATAGGCGATCGAGCCCATGACGACTTCATATTGGACACAGGATGCAAGAAATCGCGGGGCACCGGGTAGTAGCCCACGTTGTACAAGGTGGTCGAAAGTACTGGCCATAGGTTTTTTTAGTTTTGGATAGGTGGTGTTTGGACGTTGAGTAGACGCTTGATTTCAGTTTCAAGCAGTTCAAGGTAGGCAGGGCTATATCCTTGATGTGCGATGATAATTTGTCCATCGGGATCAATCAGAAAGGAGGTCGGCATGCCCACCAGATTGTAGTCACGGGATGATTTTCCGGTACTTTCCCTCAGTACTTTGAAATCAACGGGTTGTTTCGTCAGAAAGGTATTGGCTTCTGCTTCGGTAACGTCCACGTTAATGGCAAGAATTTCGAATTGATCGGGACCCAGCTCGCGTTGAAGCCGGTTGCGGAGTGCATTGTAGCCTGGAAACGATGCTCGACAGGGACCGCACCATGAAGCCCAAAAATCAACCAGCACGACCTGCCCGCGATAATCGCTGAGTTTGATCTGTTTTTCGCTATTTAGTTCCGGTAGCGAAAATTCGGGGGCCTGATCGGGTGTTTTCGCCTGGACCGGAAAAGTTGAGAGCAATAACATTGCCCAGAGGATGATGTCGCAGGCGCGCCAGTTGATCGTGTCTTGTTGTTGGCTCAGCATCCAGAGATCCTTCTAAAACAGATGAACTGACCGGTTATGGCGGTCAGGTTCTACTTTTCACACGATTGTATCGTTTAGAACAAGTGAACGGGGATTGGTTCACAACAAAAATTAAAGTTTAAGGTTATTGTGTGCGACAATTCCCGGCGGCTGTTCCGGGTATACAATAAAAAAGGTTGGGAGACAATGAAAGATAAATATTGGTTAATGGGGCCGGTTTATGACGCACTGAGTTTTGTGTTTGCCGGAAACGCGATTTATCGCTGCAAGTGCTCGATGTTAACACCGGAGTATTTGAAAGAAGGCGATAAAATTCTGTTCGCCGGTGTTGGCCACGGCAAGGAAGCCATTTATGCCGCTGAGCATGGTGCCGAGGTCACGGTGGTAGATTTATCGGAAGCCATGTTGGACAAATTCCGGGAAGCGATAGCCAAAACCGGTAAAGAGTTGAATATTCGCATTGTCCACAGCGATATCATGACGTTTGATGAACGTGGTAAGTACGATATGGTGGTGGCCAATTTCTTTTTAAATGTGTTTGATGAGACATTTATGGCCAAAGTTCTGGCTCATCTGATCACCCAGGGCAAAGCGGATGCCTATGTCGTGGTTGGCGATTTTGCTCTGCCGGAAGGCAGCGTGATGGCCCGGGCGGTGAAGCGCGTTTATTGGTATAGCGCCATTGCCTTGTTTTGGGCGACAACGGGGGCTGCAATGCATCCCGTTTATGATTATTTCCGGCATATGAAACAGCAGGGGCTGGATATACTGGACAAGAAACATACTCAGGTTTTGGGTTTTAACGCTTATACCGCGCTAATCGGTCGAAAAAGCGCCTGATGTTCCGCCTGGGACTGGAAAAGCTTAAACAGGCTTTTCCAGTTCGTAGATTGCCTCACCAATTGATTCCAAGCGCTCCGAGAGCACGGCCTGGGCGTCACCGAGTCCCCGGTTGTAATAATAAGGCCCGATTTCTTCCGTGAAAAAATCCAACAGGAATTCTGCGTCGAATTGACCGACCTCAAGATTGAGTTCTTCGCTCAGATACATTTGGATTTTGGGCACAATTGCGGCTTTCTCCGCCTTGTTAAATTTGATTTCCGCCACTTTTTTCTCCTTTTAATGGGGTTGAATTCAGGTTCCTTGTGTTTGAGTACTAGGGTCTGTTGACGTTTCATATTTAGCCTCTGCCAGCGCTATTTTTTTGTCCAGTCAGGCGCTGCGAGTGTCGTGTAGTTATTCTACATCAACGAGCAGCAACGCATCGGGGCGAAAAAATAGCGCTGGCCCGAAGGGTTGAGCCTGAAATTCGCTCACTCCGCGTCACTCGTCGTTCATTTGGAATAACCAAACCACTCTCCTTATTCCTTGATTGAGCGAATTTCAGGCTCAACAGAGGTTAAATATGAAACGTCAACAGATGTATGGACTCCCTCCCAGCAATGGGATTAAGGTTATAAGCGCCTAAACCAAAACCCAGGAGCCCATACAATGAAGAAGCTTAACGTGATTGCCATAGATTTAGCAAAAAATGTTTTTCAGGTTTGTAAAACCGATTATTTAGGTACGGTGTTTTTTAACAAAACAATGAGCCGCAATGCGTTAAAAGAGCTTTTAGTGAAAGAAAAAGTGTCGGTTGTAGCCATGGAGTCTTGTTCTGGTGCTCATTACTTTGCGCGGCATGCTAAAGAAAACGGACATACAGTGAAATCTATTTCAGCCCGCAGTGTGAAGGCCTTTCGCCAAGGGCAGAAAACCGATGCCAATGATGCACTGGCAATCGCAGTGGCAGCAAGGCAGCCTCACATAAAGTTAAGCCGTGTAGTTACATTAGAAGAGCAATGTCTCCAAAGCATGGAATGCATGAGAGACTTGTTGGTCAAACAAAAGGTTAGTCTGAGCAACCAGCTCCGCAGCATTCTGCTTGACCTTGGTTATGCTATCCCTCAAGGAGATAGTCAGTTAAAGCAGTCAATACCCGGAATCCTGGAAGATGCAGAAAATGATTTATCAATACCATTTCGTTCTGTTTTATCCTGTTTGTGGCAGCGTTTCTTGAAAACGATTGAAGAGATTGCGGACGTGGAAAAAACCCTGTTTCGTGAAGTTAGGCAAGACGAGACTTGTCAACGCTTACAAGCCTTGGAAGGTGTGGGGCCGGTAGGAGCTATCGCTTTGAGGATAGTTTTGAGTAATCCGGAGCATTTTAAAAATGGACGAGAGGCATCAGCTTGTGTTGGCGTCACGCCTGTTCAGCATAGTAGCGGCGGCAAAGAAAAGATTGGGTCGATATCGAGATTATCTGGGCATAACAAATTACGTAGTCACTTATTTAAAGGGGCACTGGCGGTGATAAGAAGTCTTGAGAAACGTCCCTGTAGAACACCAAAAGAGGTATGGCTAAAAGACTTGGTCGCGAGACGAGGTAAAAAAGTTGCAGCGATTGCTTTGGCGAACAAAAACGTACGGACAGCTTATGCGTTAATAAAGCAAAACAAAGAGTATAAGCCGCAATTATTAATAGCGGCATAAGTCTTGTCAAAGAGAGCGAAAATATAAACAGGTAAGACCGACCTTCCAGAGACTGATAGGGTCTGAAGTGTTCAACACTGCGCAACAGAATAGTCAGGAAGGTGCGAAAACATCAGTGGCCAGAGGTAGCTCCTCAATTAGAGCCCGTATATAAGAGCGCATCCTGCATGTTTATAGAGTTCTCATTGACAATAAACGGGAGTCCATATAAGACCCTAGCCCTTGGAAGGGGAGAAGTGCTCCGATTTCTGACCGTCAAATTCAGTCAACACAACTTCGATAGCAACACTTTGCAAAAATGCATAGGTACCGCCACTTTGGTACAGCTTTTGAATCGCGTCTTTTGCCTTCTGAAAGGTCCAAGGTGGGATATAGAGGTTGAGCTCGATTCCTTTGCTTTTTTTATCCCGCTCATCGTGCCAATCAACAAGCTTGGTCGTCAAGCGTGAAAACAGGATGGAAAAGTGATGGCTGTCCGGTGATGTGATCTCACACTCTAAAATATAGCTTTTAAACATCCCTAGTTTTTTGACTGTTTTTTCATTGAAAAACAAGCCTTCTTTGCGTTTCACTGCTGCAGGAGCTTTTGCGTCCGGGGATTGTGCTTGGGCAGTAATGTTATCCGGTTTTGCCTCGGTTTTGGATTTGGCAACAGTTTTAGCTTCAGTAACAGTTTCGGTAACGACAGATTCATTGTGTCTAACAGATTGTTCTGGTGTTGGTACCGGTGGGGGGTCTGCGGGATGCTCCAGTTGTTTGAGGGCTTTGATCAATTCGCGACCACTTTGAAAGCGATCCTCTGCGTCCTTGGCCATCAGGCGATTCAGAATATCCTGAAATTCCGCGTGTTGCCAGGGGAATTCCGGAATCGGATCCTGAACGTGTTTCAGTGCCATGGCGAGGAAGTCATCGGTTTGATAGGGCGGCACCTTCATCAGCATTTCATACAACACGACACCCAGTGAGTAAAGGTCGGCGCGACTGTCGATGTCTTCGCCGCTGATTTGTTCGGGGCTCATGTAGGTCGGGGTGCCGATGATGGTTCCAGCCTGGGTCAGACCTTCGCTGGCTTTTTGCGCACGAGCGACGCCAAAATCGGTCAAAACGGCAGAGTTGTCGCCCCGGAACATAATGTTGTCGGGCTTGATATCCCGGTGAATATAGCCGTTATCATGGGCAAACTGCAGGGCGGAGGCGATTTCCCGGCAAATCTGAATAACTTCTGCTTTTTCCAGACCGGCCTTGATCCATTGCGGGAGCACTCCGCCACTGAGATAGTCCATGGTCATGTAATAGTGCTCATTCTGTAACCCGACATCGTAGACGGGCACAATATGCGGATGCGACAGCCCAGCGACAATGCGCGCCTCGCGGAGAAAGCGCTCGGCGAACTCCTGATCCTGGGCGACTTTGGCGTCCAGAACCTTTATCGCGACTTTCCGGCCAAACGATTCCTGTACTCCCAAATACACCGTGGCCATGCCACCGCGGCCCAATTCGCGAGAGATGGTATATCCTGGAATTTCCATATGATTAAGTCCCTTGGTTGCTCTGAGACAGATGAGAATAAAGTGGGTGATGTGTCCACTGCTATACAAACAATATAGCGCTTGATCTGATTTGGAGCTGAAAATATGTGCAGTCTTTGCCACGACCAAACGCATACAACAAGGGAATAGCATGGACTTTTGTTTGCATGACACGGTAGGTGTAATGCTGAGTTTTGTAGCAGTTGTACTACATTGTTGTATCGAAATTGTTGTATTCCCGTGGTTTTATCGAGCCGATCAACTTTATATGACGTATAAGTCATTATTATGAGGGGGTGAGTACCGCAAACACGCATAGTGGATAATCATAGGTAGAACATTAAGCAAAAAAGCAGGGTAACTTGATGATATTAATATGGATTCATCCTGCAATAAGGTAGATTGTTAGTCGTCAAACACACTACCGACCCTAAAGCAGAATGAATCAGCGTAAATTTACCACATTTCTTGAAAAACTCACCCATTCCCTCAACCCAGAAAAAATTACTGAAATCGCTAAACAAGAAGATTTCTGTGTGCGGCAGAGACGAATTACGCCTTTTAATCTAGTCACATGCCTGGTTGCAGTGATGGCCTCGAGCACCATAGAAAGTGTGGCAGACATTCAGCGGCGGTACTGCGAGTGGTCGGAGAGCAATATCTCTTATCGGGCCTTTCACAATCAATTTTCGAAGCCCGAGTTTCCTGAGTTTATGCGCGAAGTACTGTCATCACTCCTCACAGATTGGTTGCAACCCTCTCTGGCTTTTCCAGAAGGCCACTCTTTTCATCAGTTCAAACAGATTCTGATTCAGGATGGCAGCTCGTTTGCTGTGAAGGACTCGTTGAAGAAATCGTTTCCTGGTCGTTTCAAAACCATCAGCCCTGCCGCTGTTGAACTTCAAGTGACCATGGATCTTCTAGCAGATCAGCCCTGTTCTATCTCGTTGACCCCCGATACCGCCAGCGAGCGGGACTACCTCCCTGAGCCCCAAACGCTATCCGGGTGTTTGTTGCTGCTTGACCGGGGGTACTTCGATCTGGAGTGGTTTCAGAACTTGCAGGATACTGGAGGGTTTTATATCGCGCGGTGTAAGAACAACATTAATCCAGTCGTCGAGGCTGCTTATCGAGAAGATGGAAAAATGCTGAAGCACGTGAAGGGAAAGCCGCTGAAAACAGTGCAAGGCAAGCTGTTCAAGCGACAACGTACGGAATTAATTGTTTCCTGGAAAAAAGGAAAGCACACAATCACCGCAAGATTGGTTGCTTGTTGGATCAAGCGGGAAAAGAAATTCTCCTGGCTGATAACCAACCTTCCTCAAGAGCAGTTTTCTCTGGACGAGGTGAGTGAGGCTTACCGGCTTCGCTGGCAAATCGAGTTGTTATTCAAAGAGTGGAAATCCTATGCCAATCTACGGTGCTTTGATACCGGCAAGGAATCAATAGCAACCGGGCTAATCTGGGCGGCGATTACGGCGGCACTCATGAAGCGTTTTATTTGCCACAGCGCACAACGCATACTCGGCAAAGTGCTATCCACTCGAAAAGCTGCGATGTGCTGCACAGTGACTTTTTGCGATACGATGCTCGGCATCATGCGCGTTGACCGAAAAGCAACTAAGCTCAATGCGCGCAAATTGATTAACTTTCTTGGGCGTTATGCTGGACGTGCTCACCCCAAAAGAGACTGTGATTCGGGTAAATTCAGTTTGGGTCTACAGCTCTGTTAGGTGGCTTAATGTTCTACCTATGAGTGGATAATAGTGTCAGGTTTTAATGTACCGGTCTTCGATCAGTGTAAAAACTGTTCCGAAGTGCTACCTTTTATAGGAAATTGTTGAGACGAGAGTAACGTGGGCCATGGGGCAGTTTAGAACGCACTATGACAATCTGAAAGTACCTCGCAATGCGTCCCAAGCGGAAATTCGTCTCGCTTACAAAAAGTTGTGCCAGAAATATCACCCGGATAAATGTCCCACAAATTCAGACTCACAGCGAATTATCCGTATAGTGAACAGTGCCTATGCCGTTCTATCTGATCCCCGGAGCCGCCGAAAGCATGATGTATGGATTCGCACTCAACAGGCCAGGGCTGATGCTGCAAAATCTACACCCCTCAAAATCAAAGGGAATTCAGATCCTGCGTCGGAGCGGAACACGTCGACAGGAGAGGATGGGAGAACAGGGCCAAGCGCGAAGTCCGGCTTTGATTTCCTGACGCGGGTGCAGAATCTCAACCGTATCAATGCTCAGATTGAACGTGAAGTTCTGCGGGCAAAAGCCCAATCCGTGCGGTCGGAATCGGCACCTATGGAGGCGGTTTGTAACTGGCAGGGGCGTCGCTGGCAAGCTCCTGTTATTGTGGCATTGAAGCTGGTGCTGTGTATCTTGCTGATTGCGTCGCTGCTTGTTGGTGCTCCGGAATTGAACCCGCCTGCCGATGGCATGGGTATCTCGCAGCCGCCACTCACCACATTGGAACGTGCTGACACGCACGATGAAATCAGCCGCCTCGAAGCAATCGAGCAGAGCCATCCTCCCAGCCAGGGCTGGATCGATAAAAATATATTCTAAAATCGCATCATATCTAATTCGCACTCCTTCAAGAGTTAGACTAATCTGGGAAAAGTGAACAAAAACAAAATGGAACGAGTGTGCCTAAAGCACAAATTTAATGCCGGGATGGCAGTGACATGCTTTTTTTTGATTTATCAGGAGTCAATGATGTTTAAGCGATTACTGCATCACATGAGTGTTCTTGCGGTTATTTCCCTCTGTTTTACCACTGTAGTGCGGGCCGAAAGCATAACCATTGCTGCAGAAGATGATTGGGTACCCTATGCGCGAGCAGATGGTACCGGGCTCGCGAATGAAATGGTCAAAGCCGCTTTCAAAACGGTTGGAATTGATGTGACTTATCAGGTCTTTCCTTACATTCGTGTTCTGAGTTATCTGGATTCGGGTGAGTACGTTGCCGGATTCAACGTGCCACTGGACGATGAGAATAAAGACAAATACATCTTCGGCAAGCAGAGCCTTTACGATGTGCCATCGCAATACTTTGTGAACAAAAGTGCGCCGTTGAAAGCAACCAAGCGAGAGGAGCTGGTCAATGGCGAGAAAA
The DNA here is from genome assembly GCF_002162375.1 of Oleiphilus messinensis. Lineage (GTDB taxonomy): Bacteria > Pseudomonadota > Gammaproteobacteria > Pseudomonadales > Oleiphilaceae > Oleiphilus > Oleiphilus messinensis. Next base: position 153,697 of record NZ_CP021425.1, read on the forward strand.
TCGGTATTGTGCGCGGTTATGGTTACGGCGACGCATTTAACCAGATGGCTGAACAAGGCAAAGTTCGCAGCGTAATCAGCAACAGTGATTCCATCAACTTGAAGAAACTGGCGTCAAATCGCTTGGATGCGACCATTATCTTTGAAAAATCTGCCGGTGTTTTATTGAAGGAGCTGGGCCTGGAAGATCAGATTGAAGTGGCATTTGTGCATGAGATACTGCCCATTTATCTGGCATTTTCCAAAGCGCATCCGAAGGGCCAGTATTATTCAGACAAGTTTGATGAAGGTATGGCGAATTTGAAAGCCAGTGGTGAATACCAGAAAATTTATGACGCTTATTAATCCCGTTATTCTCACCTGATTGATTCGCAATCGATTCTGAGTCGTTTTATGCGGCTCAGAGCTTGATTCCAAGTCTGCCGCCTCCAAGGCCTGCCATATCACCATACTCAGCGGTATACTGAATACAATGAGTAGAATTGGCTGAGAGCTGCATGTTATCCGCACTGATGAAACGATACGGGTCAGGTTTAAAAACACTTACTGTAGTGTTGTTATGCCTCTCGCAAACCGGTTGTCTGAAATGGTTCAGGGTTGCAGAATTCGGGCTCCAGTTTTGTAATTTTGATGGACATTTTGCGCTACAGTATGAGCAGCCACAACCTGTGCTGTGGATGCGTGATCCTGTACTGTTGAAATCCGATGTGGATGATCTTTTGGGTGTCACCCCGACCCAAATCTATCAACTGCCAGATCAAGCGCTTTTGCGTGCCGGGTACTATTTTGTCAATCGGGAAGATTCCCGCACAGACCGCCCCATCTTTGGCTTTGAATTGGAATATCTGGCACCGGAAGAGGATTGGAGGTTATACAAAGGCATTGGCGATGAAAAGGTCTCACGGATTCTCCCGCTGGCGCTTGTGGAGCAAGGATTTCGAGCGTTGTGTTCCCGTAATACAGACTATAGTTTGAGTCGAATCCGGTTCGGATTAACCAATATCAACCGATCCTTACTGCCAAACCAAGGTGAAATTACCGCCTTACTGGGTCCATCCGCCTATCAAAGTGAGTCTCTGGAATCGGATCGAGACTTTACACCGCTGCAACCCGCTGAACCATTGAATCATCGACTGGGTTATGAATTTGATAAAATCGGCGATGATAACAATCCTGGCCGTATGAAAATGGAAATTGGCTACGCAAAATCGGGTGAAGTACTGATTATTCAAGCGCGATACAGTCAGTATGAATTTGCCGTTGACTTTACAAGACAACGGGCCACGGTCTATAGATTGTAGTTTTGAACGAAGAACAGGATAGTCCAACGCATCCAAATCAGCATACTCGTCGTATCTGCAAATAGCTTGCTTTACTTTTTTTTGTATGTGGGCTCTGCGAGACACCGGGTCACCCTGTGTTTGAGGAAATCATGGCAGAACAAGCGGAACTTATGAAATTGTTACAAGGTACTGCACTTGGCGATCAAAACCAGTTTGCCGAGTTGTATAAAATAACATCGCCAGCATTGTTTGGCTTGTGCATAAAAATGCTCAAGCGGCGGGACTGGGCGGAAGAAGTGTTGCAGGAGGCCTTTATCAAGGTTTGGCATCACGCTTCGGAGTATCATCCGGATCGAGGGGCAGTAAGTACATGGTTAACCAGCATAGTACGGTATCGCGCATTAGATCGATTGCGGGTTATTAAACCGACGGAAATGCTGGATGAGCAACTGGATTATGAGGAGAGTGGTACACCCACTCCTTTGACCGCCGCCAGCCTGGGTCAGGAGCTCAATGCGTTACAGCTCTGTCTCGATGAGCTGTCAGATGAGCAAAAAGACGTGATCGTATTGTCCTTCATGGAAGGGCTGACCCATCAGGAATTGACTGCACGGGTAAGTCGACCGCTTGGCACGGTAAAAAGCTGGATTCGTCGCGGTTTGCAAAGTTTGCGGAGGTGTTTGGAGCGATGAATTATCTGATACCGGAACGCCTGGAAGCATTGGCAGGTGCCTATGTGTTGGGAACGTTGCACGGCCTTGCCCGTAAACGCTTCGAACGTGTGTTAATGGAATCATACCGTGCGCGTCAGGCTGTGTGGGACTGGGAGCAGAAGCTCAATCCTATGGTTGAGTCCGTTGCTGAAACGGTTCCCCCTGAGCGGATTTGGAGCGGAATTCAACGGCGAATCAATCCGCAACAATCCATCGATACGGTAAAACAAGACAATCTGCTGTCCAGTTTAATGTTCTGGCGTCGGTGGGGAGGGGTGAGTACGGTTGTTGCGATTGTGCTTGCACTTTTTATCAGCCTCTATTTTCCGTTTACCCCTGCTCTGTCGGGCCGTGTAGCAATCTTTAACGATGCACAAAATCAGCCACTATGGCTTGTCAGTTCCGATCTTGAAACCGGAAAACTAAAGGTCAAAGCGATCAACGCGGAAGCGGTGGCCATTGATAACAAGGCCTTTGAGCTCTGGATGTTGCCGGCATCAGGACAACCCCGGTCTTTGGGATTGCTGCCGGTTACCGAACAACGGGTTGAAGTGGTATTGAGTCCACAGTTGCTGGCAATACTACAAAATACAGCGGGTTTAGCTGTCAGTGTCGAGCCACCCGGCGGTTCACCAACGGGATTGCCAACAGGGCCTGTCGTGTATCAGACGAGTATTTTGGAGCTGTAATCCAGGTAGGTGAAGGAGAAAATATGGGTGGGAATGAGGGAGGCGTTGATGCCTCCCGAATGGGATGTTTTAAAATGACTCGCGGCAAATCGTTGGTTCGTCGATTTCGCGGCTGGCCTTTCTTTCTCTGACTTTCTGAGTCATATAATCCAGAATCGTGCCCATGGTGTAACCGATTCCTAAAATCACGAGCGCTGCAACCAGAGTGGATAAAATTGGAGTATCTAAAACCATAAATGATTCCTGTAGAAAAGCAGTGAATGGTTTAGCTTGATGATAAGCCGGTGAAAAATTTTGTGCAGAATATAGACAATTATTCTATTAAGCAATATTTATATGTAAAAAAATGTATAAAAATTGGACTCAAATCAAAAAAAGAGGGCACATTTTAAACATCCATTCCTGAGTGGCGGACTGCTCTGCCTTTCCTATACTGAATGAAGTCTGCCAGCTTCAAGGGATACATACAGGATGTGCCACCGGTTATTTTTGCAAAATCTTTCCAGATCTTTCTTGCTACTCATCTTGGTTTATTTGGGGGGCTGTGCGAGCTCACCGAATAGCGGAGCGAACGCCACGATTACCCTGCCCTTGGTGAAAGGCTGGTATGAAGGTTCTGAGGTGTATTATGTCACCACAGATATATCTGAGCCGAAGATGGCCAAAGCAATGAACGCGAATTACGTGCCTCGTTTGGCGAATGCGGTTCCCCCAAGTCCGAAGCCCCCGCAACTCCGTACCGTTGTAGAACGCATTTATCGTTTTCCCAACGGCGAACAGGCGAATGTACTGCCATCCATACCCTTCCCTTTGGGGCCGGACAGTACTGATACACAATACAGTCCGCTATGGTTACTGTACGAAGTAACCTGGAAAGATCCGGCCCGGCAGCGTCTGTTAACGTCTGAAGAAGCCGTACTCGCCGCGGCAGACAGTGGTCTGGTGGACATTTACCGTACCACCGTGATTGTCAATTGCCCGGTAGTCAAGTTAGCGAAAACCGGCGCATCCCTGGGCGTGGAGAATGTACAGGATATTGATGCAACCGAGAAAAAATGGTGATTTGCTATGGCAATTCGTGTCTCGGATCTGGTGTTCGACTATCCGGATAAGCGGGCATTGTATGATGTTTCGTTTGCCATACCGGAAAATTCAATAACTGCATTGGTGGGACCCAACGGGGCAGGTAAAACCACCTTGTTACGGTGTCTTGCCGCGCTGGAAACCCCGGTATCCGGTAGTGTCCACCTGGGGGAGCTGGCAGTTTTGGATTCTCCTCGTGAAGCCCACCGGCGCTTGGGGTACCTGTCTGATTTTTTTGGTTTGTATGAAGAGTTAACCGTTGCCCAGTGCCTCCAGTTTGTGGCGGCATCCTACAAGCTCGACAATGCTGCCCAGGCAATTGAGCAGGTGGTTACCGAGCTCGGTCTACAATCCTATTATGGAACACGGGCCGGTGCACTTTCCCGTGGCTGGCGGCAGCGTTTGGGTATTGCCCAGGCAATTGTGCATCAACCCGAATTTCTCTTGCTCGATGAACCCGCCTCCGGCCTTGATCCCGAGGCCCGGCATGAATTGGCCGAATTGTTGACCCGGTTACGGGCTAACGGGATGACGATACTGGTTTCATCTCATATTCTCGCAGAGCTGGAAGCCTACTCAACCCATATGCTGGTACTGGAACAAGGCCGGATTCTGGGGCTGAAAGCGATTGGTGATCAGACTGTTAATGGCGAGCAGAAGATTAATGCGCGACTACTGCGTATTCAAATCCTGCCGGGTGAGACTACCGACTCGTTTCAACATTGCTTTGAACATCCCGGTTTTTTGCTTTCCAAACAAACTGATGATGAGTTGTTTGGCTCGTTTACCGGATCGGAGCAAGAGCAGCACCGGTTTCTTCAGGGGTTGATCGAGGCCGGTGTGCCGATCATGCAATTTCATGTTCTGGATCGTGATATGCAGAATGTCTATCTCGATATGCTCAAGCAAGCCCGAACCGCCTTACCGTCAGGGATAGCTAAGTCGTCAGGGATAACTACGTCGTCAGGGATAAAATGATGAATCCTGAACTACAAAAGAATATCTGGCTCAATCTGTCCCCCCACAGGTTGGTTGCCACACCCATTGTCATGATTCTATTGGTCATTTTGGTTCACATCTTGATGAATTCGACCAATTTGCTAGGTGAAGTGGTCGACCCGATACTGTACATCGGAATTTTCGGCTGTCTTTCCATCGGGGGAGCCTACGCTTCCGCGCAGTCCGTACTGATCGAGTTTGCGGAAAAAACCTGGGACCAGCAGCGCATGAGCCCGTTGTCACCCTGGGCGCTGGTTTGGGGTAAGGTACTGGGCGGTGGTATTTTCTGGTGGTATCTAACTTGCTTGATGCTGTTGCTTTTCATCGGCTATGCCCCCTGGCTTTCTGGCGGTATGCCTTGGCGTGGACGGTTTGAGTTGCTGACCTTCCTGCTCGGGTGTGGCTTTCTTTGTCAGTTTTTCAGCTTGATGCTGGTATTGAATCTCGCGAATGATGCCGAACAGTTGTTAAAGTACCGTCGGAACATGAGTGTCGGGGTTGCGGTTCTTGCGGCACTGGTGGGTGGTTTTTTGCTGGATGCGGTGTATTTCGAAGGTCAGGAGTCCATTATTGTCTGGTGGACTGCGATATGGGAACGGGTGTCTTTTATCATCATATCGGTGTGGATTTTTGCCGCCTGGGCCGCTTTTGGTACCTACCAGTTAATGCGCCAGCAAATGCAGTTCAAGAACGGTATCTTACCCTGGTTAGGGTTTAACCTGTTTATGCTCGTGTACGTTCCGGGATTCCTGATGGAGTCGAATGCGGATCATCCTGTTGCTGCCGTGCTGGCGTTTCTGACCAGTATTGTCCTGACCTATGCCAGTTTGATTATCAATCCCATGCAAACCCGTTCGGCTTTAGGGTTTCTACGCTCCGGTATGCCGCTGACGATAAAGCAGTTCCGTACGCGCCTGCCATTGTGGTGTGTCTCGTTTGTCCTGTCATTTTTGATGCTTCTGCTGGTTACGATTGAACAGGTATTGGGAAATCTGGAAAAGCAAAACAGCTGGTCGTTTTTGGTGGCGTTATGGTTGTTCATGGTGCGCGACTTTGGCTTGATTATCTGTTTTCTGTTAGGGGCGCGGCCAGCCCGGGCGATGGCCGTTGCAGGTGTTTATTTGATTTTACTCTATATTGTTTTACCGCTGATCCTGCAATGGTCGGAGCAAATTTGGGTGATGGCGTTCTTTTGGCCGGTATATGAGTCCAAGACCCTGGTCTGGCCTGTACTCCTGGAGGTTTGCCTGGTGTTTACATGGGTTGTTTTGCGCTTCCGCCAGCAGAAAGTGGTCACCGCCTCGGCAGCGTAAACTGAACTATACTCAGATCAATAACAAGAATTTAGATGCTGTGTGTAGTGGAGCCTAATTTGCCCCCCAATCTTTCTGGATATCGTATTACCGAACAGCTTCATACGGATGCCGGTACCCGTGTATATCGCGCAATTCGTGAACAAGACCAGCGCTCGGTTATTTTGCGCACGTGTGGTGAAACCGGCTCAACACCTTCCCAATATTCCCGGCTTGCCTTTACCCGGGAGGTGTTGGGATTATTCCGGCAGTCCAATCTGATTGGTGTTCTGGACTGGATTGATGATCCGCAGTCACCCTGGTTGATTCTTGAGGATATACAGGGGGTAGACTTAAGGCAGTTTCTGGCGCTGCAGCCAAATCATAAATTACCCCTAGATGCCTTTCTAACCCTGGCCATTCAGCTTGCCGATGCCCTGAGTGTGATTCATCACGCGCAAGTGATTCATAAGGATCTGCATCCAGGCAACATTGTCGTGAATCCAGATACGTTATTGGTGCAGATTATCGATTTCGGCCTGGCTTCTCTGCTTTCCCGGGAACAGCCGGTTTTAGCTGCGCCGGAAAAGTTGGAGGGAGTTCTGGCGTATTTGTCCCCGGAGCAGACCGGTCGAATGAATCGGGCGCTGGATTACCGTACGGATTTTTATACGCTTGGTATCACGTTTTATCAAATGCTGACGGGCCAATTACCTTTCAGCGCCGATGATGCTCTGGGGGTTGTTTATGCCCACATGGCGGTTCAGCAGCAACCGGTTGCTGAACGGCAGGACGATATTCCGGTGATGGTGTCCCGGATTGTGGATAAGTTACTCCGGAAAAATGCCGAAGACCGATATCAGAGCGCATCGGGTTTGAAGTATGACTTGTGCCTGTGCCGGGACAGCTTGAAAAGATCGGGCTCGATACCGGTGTTTCCATTGGGGGCTCAGGACATTGCTGATCGCTTTCAAATTCCTCAAAAGCTCTATGGCCGGGCGCGCGAGATCGACATTCTTTTGCAGCATTTCCAGCGAGTGGTCACTGGCCAACCCCGGTTACTTGCGGTTGCCGGGTACTCGGGTATTGGCAAGTCTGCACTGATTCATGAAATCCATAAACCCATTGCTGCCCATCACGGTATCTATCTCAGTGGCAAATTTGATCAGTTTCAACAGAACACACCCTATTCTGCGCTTAAAACCGCACTTAAATCCTGGTTGAATCAGGTATTAAGCTTGCCGGAGGTATCTCTCTCGGGCTTGCGCCAGCGTTTACTGGTGGATCTAGGGGAAAGCGCTCGACTGTTGATTGATTTCATGCCTGAATTCAAACCGTTGCTGGGGGATTTGACACCGGTTGCGCAGCTGGGCTCCCAGGAAACCCAAGCGCGCTTTCACTTGTTGTTCCAACGCTTTCTGGCCACGGTAACGCAAGTTCAGCCGTGGGTATTGTTTATCGATGATTTACAGTGGGCGGATCGGGGCACGCTGAACTTGTTACCGGAATTGTTTTCCGATGTGGATTGTCGATTGCTGGTGTTGGTGGCCTACCGGGATAATGAGGTCGATGAGCTGCACCCTGCCATGCAGATGTTGAGTCAAATCGCAAATCTGGCTGCTCCGAACGTATCAAACCCACCGCCAGACACGGTTACGGCCCGAGCTCAGGTCGAGACATTAACCCTGGCCCCGTTGCCGGAAATTGAAATCAGGCATTTGTTGGTGGATGCACTGCATCGCAGTGAAGCCGATGTGTCCGCCCTCGCGAGTCTTGTGCACGGTAAAGCCGGTGGAAATCCATTTTTCACCCTGGAGTTTTTAAAAACACTCTATCGCAAGAATTTACTCGATTTTGATCTGGAGCAGCGCCACTGGCACTGGGATTTGCAGGCTATTCAAGCGGAATCGATAACGGATAATGTGGTCGAGTTGATGCTCGAGCGGATGAAGGCGCTCCCTGAAGATACCCAGCAACTGCTTCAACGCGCCGCCTGCGTCGGGAGCCGGTTTGACCTGCAAACCCTGGCGGTAATTTCAGAAACCGGTATGGCAGAGTGTGCCCGACAACTTTGGCCCGCTTTGCAGGAAGGGCTTTTGTTGCAGGAAGGCGGAGACTGGTTCCTGGGAATGATCGGCGAGGTGCACGAGATGTCTGCTTCCCATACGCCGGGACTTCAAGGCGTGCAGGATCATCACGAGAGTCCAATCACGGTTGATGTGGCGTCCCAGTGGATACCCCGCTGTAAATTCCTGCATGACCGGATGCTGCAAGCGGCCTATGAATCCCTGCCCGAAATGAGGCGGGATGCAATCCACCTGAATATCGGCCGATTATTGTATCAGCACTGGGACGAGGGGGAGCGGGAACGCGAGATCTATGCCATCGTCGAGCAATTGAATCATGGTGTTGCGCTTTTGGAAGATGAGTCCGAGCGTTTGCAGTTGGCGGAGTTGAATCGCATTGCTGCTTCTACGGCTCGGCAGGCGACGGTATGGGGGGCAGCGCGGGAATTTGCAAAAATTGGAATGTCCTTGTTAACGGATAATCATTGGCATACTCACTATGCGTTAACCTATGACTTGTACGACATTGCAGCGGAATGTGAATACTTGTCGGGAAGCCCGGAACAGGGTGAAACGATATACAGCGACTTGATCGCGAATGCGCAGTCGGCATTAGACAAAGCAAACCCCTGTGCTGAACAGATTACCCAGTTTATCGGTGTGGCACGTTACCCGGATGCCTTTCGTCGTGGTATGGAGGGTCTTGCCTATTTGGGAATATCGTTGCCCGTTGAAGATTTGGATGCTTTTCTCGCGGAACAGGATAAACAATTCGATGAAGCGCTCAGCGAGTTGTCGCTATTGGGTTTTGATCAACTACCAGAGCTTGATAATCCGGAGATCGAAACCGCAATATTGATTTTAAGCGGCTTGGGTCTCACCGGAATGTTGTTAAAGAAAATGCCAATTTTTCTGGCCTGTACTCGAGAAGCGCTATTACTCTCCAAACGCTATGGGAAATGTGATTTGACCGCGTTTGCGCTCAATAATTACAGCCTGATATTGTCTATACAGGATCAGTACGAAACGGCTTCGCAAGTTGGACGGAAGGCAATTGAGCTTACAAAACAATACCCTGAGTGTCGAATGTTAGCGACCATTCAAAATGGACAGGCAGGAACGACCATTCATCTGAAAGCGCCCTATAGTGAGTCCATTAAAGCGCACCAGGTAGGATTTGAAATCGGATTGGCGAATGGTGAGGTAATGCGGGCGGGCGTGAATCAGGCCAATATATTGCTGATCAAACTCATGGATGGGAGTAGTTTTGATAGTTTGGTCAGCCATACTGCATTGTGCCAAAAATTTTGTGAAAGCAAACGCATCTACCCCTACCATTTACCGATTTTTGCGCGCTATACAGCATCAATGCAAAGTGGGGTTTATCAGCTCGCCGATGCCGACTTTTCCGCAGAGCAGCTTGGTGTGATCCGGAACAGCTTTTTTTTGAGTTTTCTACACCAATTGCGCTTTTATTATTTCTTCTGGAATCAGGCTTCTGAAGACGTATTGTTGAGTGCTATGGAGCTGGCGTATGAATACTATGGTCAGCTGAAAAGTTTTGGATTTACAGCGGAACTCTACTTCGTAATCTGCGCGGTGGTGAGTCGCCTCAAGGGGAGTTCTACTCTCAGGCTAGATCCAAAATGGATCGAAATTTTTGACTATTGTCGCAACAATCTCACCCGATTAAACGCATTATACAGCCCAAACCATCAACACAAGCTCTTGATTCTGGATGCGTTGAACGCACAGTACGACGGTAAACCCCTGGCACAGGTTTGCAAGCTCTATCGACAGGCTGCCGATCACGCCCGGCAATACGGTTTTACCCATCATCAGGCATTGGCCCATGAATATTATGGTGATGTTCTGAGCGAACAGGGATTGGATGATCTCGCATTGGGTCAGTATCGACAGGCGTTTGAGGCCTATCAGCGTTGGCAATGTAAAAGCAAGGTGGATTATTTTGCGGAGCGCTTTGGTTTTGAGCCGTCCAGCGCAGAAGGGCACGTGGTTCAAAAAGGGAGTGTGTCCTGGGGCTCGGAACACAGTGCGCAACTGCACTCTGCAGCCACGTTGGATTACAACTCGATTGTAAAATCCTCACAAGCGATTTCCGGTGAACTGACCCTGCGTGGCCTGATTGAAAAAGTTATCAGGGTTATCATGGAAAACAGTGGTGCGCAGATTGGCGCTTTTATTCTCAATTCCGATGACCAGCCTGTTGTCGAAGCTTTTGTGGATGAACGTTCGGAGCATCCTGCGTTCTTGCGACACCAGCCGTTGGCCGATGCGGATCAATTACCTGTTTCGGTGATCAGTTTGACCTTACGTACCGGTGACAGTGTTAATCTGCCGGATGCCTTCCACCGTGGCGACTTCACTCAAGACCCTTATATTCAACGCCAGCAATCCAAGTCCCTGTTTTGCACGCCTGTCGCTTATCGTGACCAGAAAATCGGTGCCCTTTATCTCGAAAACACGTTAAGCACAGCGGCTTTTACCGAAGCACGTCTGGATACGGTTCAACTTTTGATATCCCAGGCCGCAATTTCCTTCGAGAATGCCCGGTTGTATGAAACCTTGTCAGAACTGAATCAGACACTGGAACAAAAGGTCGATGTCCGCACCCGGGATCTGGCTGTCGCAAACCGTGAACTGGAAGCATTCAGTTATTCCGTTTCCCATGACTTGCGGGCACCGTTACGAATTCTCGAAGGCTATGGCACAGCATTACTGGAAGATTATCACGAGCAGATCGATGAAACCGGGCAACGATACCTGAACCGTATCGTAGCAGGTGCACAACAAATGGCAGAGCTGATTCACGGCTTGCTCGACCTGGCACGACTGCAGCGGGTCGAATTGCGTCACCAATCGGTGGATTTGAGTTTTATCGCTGAAGACACCATCAAGCGCTTGAGAATGGCGGAGCCGGAACGGGATGTCGTGGTCGAAATTCAACCCGATATGCTCGTTGAAGGGGATCAGCGATTGCTCAAGTCTGTGGTGGAGAATTTACTGAATAATGCCTGGAAATATTCAGCGAAGAAACCACAAGCAAACATCCATTTTGGGCAAATGCCGCTCTCTGCAAGTAATCCTGAGCTGCTATCCGATGATGAGTCCGGCACAGGTGATTACACCGTTTTCTACGTGCGAGATAACGGTGCCGGATTTGATATGAGCCATCGTGAAAAACTCTTCGCAACCTTCCAACGTTTACACGCTGCGAGCGAATTCGAAGGCACGGGTGTTGGTCTGGCCACTGTAAAACGCATTATCGAGCGCCACGGTGGTGAAATCTGGGCGGAGGCGGAAGTGAATCAGGGTGCAACTTTTTATTTCACGTTGAACGAAGCATCGAAATTGAAGGACTCATCGAAATTGAAGGAACCTGCTATTCCAAGTCAGGATTGAATGGGCACAGGAATTTTAAACAGATTCAGGTTAAGTTAACGACTGTAAACACAATTTTTCGGAGTATGTTTTGCCAGACCAGCCATCCGGATATCGCCAACTGCAAGTGATTTACAGCAGTGCCAATACGCGGATTTATCGTGCCCGACGTGTGCAGGATGAATGCCCGGTTGTGTTGCGTACGGCTGGGGGCGGTGTTGCTTCACCGAGCCAATATGCGGCTTTGGCATTCATGCGCGAAGTATTGGGGCTGTTCGATCATCCCGGCATTATTCATGTGGCAGACTGGGTGGATGACCGTCAATCCCCCTGGCTGGTGATGGAGGATATCGAGGGCATAGACCTGTTTCAGTTTGTTGAGAATCAGCCAGACGGGCTTGTCATTGAGGCTTTTCTGAATATTGCGATGCAACTGGCGGATGCGTTGAGTGTGATTCACCATGCGCAGGTTATCCACAAGGACTTACACCCCGGTAATCTCATTGTTAATCCCCATACACTGGCGGTTCAGGTGATTGATTTTGGTCTGGCTTCGCTGCTTTCGAGAGAGCAACCCGTACTGGAGGCACCGGAGAATCTCGAGGGTATGCTGGCGTATATCTCGCCGGAACAAACGGGGCGTATGAATCGGGCGCTGGATTATCGTACGGATTTTTATACGCTTGGTGTCACATTCTATTATCTGCTGACCGGGAAATTACCCTTTGTCGCTGATGACGCACTGGGCATGGTCTATGCCCATATGGCGGTACGGCAGACGTCGGTTCATCTTATTCGTAATGACGTTCCGGTCGTGGTCTCACGGATTGTCGACAAACTGTTAAGTAAAAATGCCGAGGATCGCTACCAGAGTGCGCTGGGTTTAAAAGCGGATCTGCAGCAGTGTATGGCATGGCTTGAGCAGAAAAACGACGCGCCCGAATTTATTCTGGGCCAACAGGATATTTCAGACCGATTCCAGATATCGCAAACGTTGTACGGTCGGGCAACCGAAGTTGAACGCCTGTTGTCGAGCTTCAAGCAGGTGATCACCGGACAGCCACGTTTGTTGGCCGTGGCAGGGTATTCCGGTGTGGGTAAATCGGCATTGGTGCATGAAATTCACAAACCCATCGCGGCCCACAATGGCGTTTTTATCAGTGGCAAGTTTGATCAATTTCAACGAAATACCCCCTATTCCGCCTTGAAAGCCGCATTAAAGGGATGGTTAACCTCCGTATTGAGTCAGCCTGAAGGGGCGCTTTCCGGGCTACGTCGACAGTTGCTGGAGACACTGGGGGAGCGTGCGCGATTATTGATTGATTTTATGCCGGAGTTTCAACCGTTGCTGGGGGCGCTTGCTCCGCTTCCTGAGCTGGGTGCCCAAGAGACTCAGGCGCGCTTCAATATGTTGTTTCAGCGCTTTATTCAGTGTGTCACACGTACCCAACCCTGGGTGCTGTTTATCGATGATATCCAATGGGCTGACCGGGGCACATTGAACATTCTGCCCGAAATACTGAGTGAACCGGATTGCCGGATACTGATCGTTGTCGCCTACCGGGATAATGAAGTGGATGACCTTCACCCGGCGATCCTGATGTTGCAACGACTGAAAGCAATGCACGGGAATCAGGAACAATCCGGTGTCGCCACGATTTCACTTTCCCCTTTGACCGAGCTGGATATCCAGCAGCTGTTGATGGATGCGCTGCATCGTAAGCAGTTGGAGGTTAAACCGCTGGCGGAAATGGTTCGACGCAAGGCGGGGGGGAATCCGTTTTTTACCATCGAATTCCTGAAAACCCTGTACCGGAAAAAGTTACTGGACTTTGATCTCACGCGACAGCACTGGCATTGGGAGATGCAAGCCATTGCAGCGGAATCAATTACCGACAATGTTGTTGATCTGATGCTGGAGCGAATGCAGAGTCTACCCCCAGAGACGCAGTCAGTCTTGCAGTATGCAGCCTGTATTGGCAGTCGATTTGATCTGGAAACGCTCGCCATTGTTACGCAAACGAGCATGGCCGAGTGTGCCAGGGCGCTTTGGCCAGCCCTGAAGGAAGGCTTGTTATTACAAGAAGGCGGTGATTGGTTTCTGGGTATGGTGGGGCCGGGGCAGGACGGCCAAAATGACCTGACCGAAATCGCCCACGAAACAGGTATGGAGCGGGCGATATCCCAATGGATACCCCGGTGTAAATTTCTCCATGACCGGATGCTCCAGGCCGCCTACGAATCACTCACAGCGACACGACGGGCAGATATTCATTTGAGTATTGGCCGGTTACTCTACGCCCATTGGCAAACGGATGCTCAGCGGGTATCGGTTTTTGCCATCGTTGAGCAGTTTAACCATAGTCTGGATCGTGTTGAACAGGCAGCGGAACGGCTGGACTTGGCAATGCTCAACCTGGAGGCCGCACGAAAGGCCAAGCAATCCAGTGTCTGGGAAGCCGCGACGGAGTTTGCGACTTTAGCCCTCAGCCTGTTACCGGAACAGCATTGGCACACTCACTATCAAACGAGTTATGAACTGCTCAATATACGTGGAGAATGTGAATACTTGAGCGGAGATATCCAGGCGGCTGAGGCGTCATACGATTGGTTGTTACAACATACTCGTGATGATGAAGACAAGGCAGAACAATGCGCACAGCGCGTCATCCAGCAGATCGGCAAGGCACAATATCAGAGCGGTATCGAATTCGGGCGTTCGGGGCTCCAATACCTGGGCATAACGATACCTTCAGAAAGTGAGGAACTTAGCCGTGCTTTGGCTTTAATCCGGAGCGAGATTGAACAGACCTTATTGCATGTGCCGTTAACGGAAATCAGAGCACTACCGCACTCACAGGAACGCGCCGACCAGCTTGTAATTTATATTCTAACCAATCTTGGCATTTGTGGAATGTTGCTTGGGCACCGCCAGTTATTCGCTTTTTGCGCAATAAAGTGCCTCCTGGTGACGATAAAGTACGGAATTTGTGACTTGACGCCGCAGGTGCTTGCAGCTTTCGGTTTGTTGCAGAATATGGATGAAGATTATGACCATGCTTTTGTTGCGGGGCAGCAGGCTTTACAGCTAAGAAAGACATTCCCGCATTGTCGTGAAGAGGCATCGATGCTAAACGGGGTTGCGTTTGGGTCATACCATTTGAAAGCGAAACCAGAGGATGTGATCAATCTGTATCGTGAGGGATACGCTGTTGGTATACGGACAGGTGAGCTGGCGCGGTCTGCAGTGTGTCTAGCGGGAGAACTCATGGTAATGGCTTACAACGGAGCCTCCCTTCCAAGCGTCCAGGAGCATATTCTTAAGTGCGAAATGTTTGCGAGTAAAAATCAACTTAGATTGATTTATGTGAGTATTCTTCGCAATTTTATTAATAGCTTGATTGAGCGAAAAAATTTTCTTTCGAGTGATCATTTTACTGATGTAGAAAATCAAATACTCCTGCAAGAATACTTCAAATCGTATCACGACCAGTTTTTATTCCGATTTTATTATTTCAGTGGTGAGTCGGTTGAGAAAACGCATCAGATTGCAAAAGCCGCAGTTTTAGCGAATGAAACTGTGAGGAACCTTCCCTTTAATCCAGATTTCTATTTTCTGATTTGTTTGTTTGCCTTGAATATTGAACGCCGTGGCTCGGAAATCGCTGATCCAACCCTTTCAGAATGGTCAAAATCCATCTATCAAGACTATTTCGCCAAACTTAAAGCACTACACGCGTTTTACCCGCCCAATCATACCTGCAAAATCGCACTTCTGGAGGCAGAATCACAGGCGCTTTCGGGGGCTGTTATCGATGTGGTTGGACCCCGTTATCAACACGCAATCGATTCAGCGAAAGAGCAGGGCTTTACGCATATTGCTGCCCTGGCCGCTGAGCACTACGGTCGATGCCTTATCGATCGTGGGTTGGCGTATCTGGCGAAAAGTCTGATTCAGGATGCTTATGATCTCTATAATCTCTGGGGCTGCAAGGTAAAACTGAACCGGTTGAGCGAAGAATTTGAATTCCTGAGTACGACACAAACGGATCCAAGCCACCTTTCCCCACAATCAAAAAACACGGCAAGCTCCAGTAAACAGCTCATGGCTGAGAGCCTGGATTATGCCTCGATTGTCAAAGCGTCCCAGGCGATTTCCGGCGAGTTGACGTTACGCACGTTGACTGAAAAAGTCCTGGAACTGATTATGGAGAATGCCGGCGCGCAAGTGGGAGCGCTGGTGTTGCGTGCTGGCGATGAGGCTTTTCTGGAAGCTCGAATTGATCACTCCCGTGATGAGCGCGTATTTTTACCCCATGCTCCGCTGGCACAAGTAGATCAGCTTCCGGTCGCGATTATCAGTCTTGCCCTGCGCACGGGGGAGCGGATAAATCTGGTGAATGCTTCTCAGTCGGGTGCCTTTGTGGCGGACCCTTATGTGCAAACCCGACAATCCAAGTCAATTCTGTGCCTGCCAGTTCGCTATCGTGAAACCCAGTTTGGCGTGCTGTACCTGGAAAATACACTGAGCACGTCCGCGTTTACCGATGAGCGATTGGATACCATTAAAATGTTAATGACCCAGGCCGCGATCTCTTTTGAAAATGCACGACTGTATGAAGCGGTATCGGAGCTGAACCAGAATCTGGAAGAGAAAGTTGCGGTGCGCACCAAAGAACTCGCTACCGCCAACCGGGAGCTGGAGGCTTTCAGTTATTCTATATCCCATGATTTACGAGCGCCACTCCGGGTCATCGAAGGCTACAGTACTGCCGTACTGGAAGACTATGCTGAGCAGCTGGATGCTGATGGACAATTGTTCTTGACGAAAATTGTCGGTAGCGCAAAACAAATGAACAGCCTGATTCACGGTCTACTGGATTTAGCCCGCCTGCAGCGTCAGGAACTGATATCGGCCCCGATTGATCTTAGTGCAATTGCAGCCGATATCGTTAAGCAACTACAGCAACAGGAACCGGAAAGGTGCGCCAATATCAGAATAGAGCGAGGGTTATCGGTGCGAGGTGATGAACGGATGATGCGTTCAGTAATCGAAAACTTACTAAACAATGCCTGGAAATACTCCGCGAAAAAAACGTATACCGAAATCCATTTTGGTCAAAAACCCTTATCGGCTTGCAAGCCAGCGCACCGGCCCGAATTCGAATCCCTGCCTGAAAATACACGGGTCTTTTTTATCAAGGACAACGGTGCGGGCTTTGATATGAAATACGCGGACAAACTATTCGCAACCTTCCAGCGGCTTCATAACGACCGCGAATTTGAAGGCACGGGTATTGGCCTGGCCACCGTCAAACGCATCATCGAGCGACACGGCGGTCGAATATGGGCTCAATCGTCGGTGGATCAAGGTGCTACGTTTTATTTTATGGTGGGGGTAGAAGGTGATTGAGTATCGGAGTTGCTGCTGTAGGAGTGCTTCATGCCGCCCTGAGCGATTTCAGTACTATTTGGTGATTGGTTTTGGCAATTTTTAGAATTTTGTCTGCGGCTTGGATGTCCGATTGATAAAAGTCACCTTCACGAAAATCCGAAACTACACTGGTTACTGCTTTTAGTGACGAGTCTGCAAATTTTATGAGTTGCTTGCGTATGGTGCTGAATTTTTTGTTAATTTTTTCAAACATCTGCTTAAAAGATGCTTCTGTTAAAGTATCTAAAGTTTGAGTCTCTCCGATCGACATCGCGAATGTTCTATCAAGATTTTCGTAAAGTTCAGTGCAAACCAGGTCGTATGCGGGCGACAATGACGTATTCCCATTGCTTGTAACTAAAAAAGAAAAATTTTTCGCGTGTGCATCGTAATTGCCGATAATCAAATTAAAGATGATTCGCCGGAGCGCTTCGATATCATCTTTTACCGGGATAAGGCTGAATTCGTTAATTTTGGCAAAAAGCGCCTCGAATCCTGGACCACCATTCACTTCGTATTTCATGGTGGAAGGAATGGAGCAAAGCTGGCACAGATCTTCTTGTTGTAACCTTTTTATGATTTGGGCTGTGTTGTTTGAGTGATCCGGCAGAACACGATCATAGCGCGTAATGAGCAACGCATCGGACTCCAGTCCGTTTACATCAGTGATTTCCAGCAATGACACTGCAGCTGCTTGAATACCTGCAATTTCAGCTGCTTTCATGCAAATATATTCGTTATACACGAGTGATTTGAACCGGCCATCCTTACGTGGTGGTTTTATGATGTGTGTGCTCGGGGCATTTCGGGCTTCAAATGTTTTACCACTTTTTCGAATAACCGGGAGCTTGTTTTGAGCTCCGGCCAGACTGAGTCGGTTTCCTGCTTGTTGCTGCGGATATATATTAAAAGGGCGGTCTTGAATATCGAGCAATAATTGACT
Source organism: Oleiphilus messinensis (assembly GCF_002162375.1). Lineage (GTDB taxonomy): Bacteria > Pseudomonadota > Gammaproteobacteria > Pseudomonadales > Oleiphilaceae > Oleiphilus > Oleiphilus messinensis. The sequence continues at coordinate 171,600 of NZ_CP021425.1, forward strand.
CAATGCTGCATCATCCAGTTCGGTAGTTGCATCAATTTGTTCGAATTCTGGAGATTTACCCAGAGGCTGAATGGAGAGTGCGCCAGCAACATCGCCCCCAAGCAGTTCTATAAAACGAGCGAAATTACCGTCTTCAATTTTGTTTTGATGCTGAATCAGCATGCGGATCTCGCCTTCGGGTAACAAGTTTTCGACAAAAGGGAAAACGACATCATCACTATGATTTTTCGTTGAGACAGGCATGGTTAGTGAGATAGGTTCTCCCTGATTCGCTCTGTAATCTTCTGCATAGGAAAAGCGCATACGCATGGCGTTGTCGATTGTCAATTGACCGGCAAGTAGAGAATTGAAGTAAACATCAAATATGTTCATTCGAGTACCTCGATTTCAATCCCAAACCCTGTTAACACGTCGAATAATTTGTTCAGCCGTTTTCTGGGTTTACCATTTTCAATTGTGGATAAAAATCGGGGCGATACGTTGCACAACGCAGCACCGGTTATTTGATCAAGCCCCAATGAATGCCGTCTGGTTTTTACGAGTGTGCCCAGTAGCTCAGAATTGAACAATATCGGTATGTTAATGCCAAGTGCTCGGGCTACTTTGATCAAGCTGTCTACTTCGATGGTTTCTTTCCCGTTTTCGAGCTGTGATATGAATTTGGGAGACACATTCGCGGAAGTGGCGAGTAGCGCAGCATTGATTTCGGAGGACTGGCGACGCCTGGTGATCAAATTTAGAAGGTCTGTTGCGTGGTGAATAATCATAGCGACTCAAACCCGAATTACCAATCGATAATATTATGACTTTACCAAAATTAAAATGAGACTTGTATTACCGTTCGATACTATAGTGGCAAGAAATAAAATTTAGGGCAAATATATTACCGATCGGTACTTTTCTGTCGATTAAACAGCGGCACAAAAGTGATTAATCACCTGCATTTTGTTCCATTTTTTGAAATCGTTGAGACAAATGCCGGTAACGGGGATACTCCCGGTGGTGGGGTGGAACATGGCGTAAGCGGTGGACACAGGCTTGTGCATTGTCATAGTCGGAATCTGGAGACGGCCCTTTCTGTAGACGCTTGAGGAGCACTTGCAGATAATTCAGATTCAGGGATATATGTCTGGGGGTGAGGGGTAATGCCGCTTCATAGGCTGATATGGCCGCGTCCAGATCGCCGGATGAGTAGGCTGCAATAGCGGATTTGTTGTAGCTGGCCGCTTGTTGACGTTGTTCCATCGTAATGCGCGTGTCGAGCAGGTCATACACTGCTTCCACGGCATTGCTGTCCTCTTCCGGATTATCAATTGAATCAACGGTGTCATTGAGGATCTGATCCGCGAGCTCGGAGTGACCCAGTCTGATGCCGGCTTGTGCACCGATTACAGCCGTATCCGGTTGAAGTCCTTTTTTCGCCTCGGCTTGTTCCTGAAGTTTTTTGCGTTTTTGTTCCGCCTGCTCGAATAATGCCTGGGCTTGCTCGTCGTTGCCCAACGTGCTGTGGAGTTGGGCTTCCTTGTATAGCGTTTTCAGCTCGATTTCAGTTTCGTTGGAAAACCGTTTTTTAGCCTTCTGAACCAAATCGAAGGCTTCTTTTTGTTGTTTAGAAGCGGTTGGCCCTTCAGCGTCCAGGCTGGAGTTAACCAGATAGTCCGCGAATTGAAAATAGTGATCGGTGGTGGCATAGACCGATTGCTGTCCCAGTTTGACCACGCGGCGAAAGGCCTCCAGCGCACCGTCCGGCTCGCCGGTTTTGATGCAGATATTGGCGAGAGCCTGTTGCCGGTTCAGGCTATTGGGGGAGCGCTTGGCCGCTTCGTGAAGACTGTCACGAGCCTGTTCCGGTTTATTCTGTTTATCGTACACAGCAGCCAGGGCATCGTAGGCTTCAATGCGGTCGGGCTCTTTTTCAATAATGTGGCGCAGCAGTTCGCCCGCTTTGTCATAATCCCGGGTGCGGGTGAGTATTTTCGCCAGCCCGTACTCTGCCCAGCTGTAATCCGATTGCGCCAGAATTTTTTCGTACAACGCCTTCGCCCCGGCGAGATCCCGGTTTTTTTCCAGTAACCAGACTTTAGTCCGTTGGGTGAGCAGACGATAGCCTGCTTTGGCCCGTAATTTCTCGTCACACAGTTCGATTGCCTTTTCATATTGCCGGTCATCGATCGCCAGATCAATCTGACGCGTGGCATCTTTCTGTTCCAAGGCACTGGTGAGACGCTTCTTGAGCTCCGCAGGTGTCAGGGGTTTAACCAGATAGCCATCCGGCTCGTTTTCCAGGGTTCCCAGCACTTTGCCTTTGGCCACTTCCGCCGTGACGATAAAAAATAAACCGGTATGTTTGAGCAGTTTTTTGTAGCGTAACTCTTCCAGTAACTCCTGACCATTCTTGCCATCTGCAAGATCGAAATTACACAGAATGACGTCGAAATTCATGTCTTGAAACCCGCTAACCACCTGCTGAGCTGATGAGGCGGTACTGATCAACTTTAAACCAAGGGAAATCAGCATCTTTTTGGTAGCGAAACGAAAGCTGTCCAGTTCATCAACAATTAGAAAGCGTTTCTTGGCATAGGCTTCGAGCGACATGGGTAATGCAAAATCCAGTAAACGAGCAGGTAATGAGGTTGGCAAGCCATCTGCCGGGTATTCGCACGCCAACAGTAGGTTATTAGACAGTTTAGTCAGTTTCCGCTCTTTTGTGGAAAAAAGCGTGCTGGGACACTTTTGTGATAAATTCGGGATACTTTTTTGATCACATCGGGACGGTGTCGTTATTTCTTTCTCTTAAGCTGGGTAGTGAATAAACAGTAGCAAATAGCTGTTCATAACATTACGACTGAAGAGAGGGATAGAGCAATGAAGAAACTCGCAGTTTTGGCCCCGGCATTGATCGCGGCGATGGGCATGGCAAGCGTTGCGGAAGCGCGTTCATATGAAGTAACGGTCACGAACCTGACTTACGGACAGGTTTTGACGCCGCCCGTAGTGATTAGTCACCGCGCCAGCTTCAACGTTTTCCATGCCGGTGATGCCGCCAGCTCGGAATTGAAAACACTAGCGGAAACCGGGAATCCCATGCCGCTGGCGGAATCGGTAATTGGTTCAAGTGCAGTGCGTGATGTCTCCACCGGAACCGACGTTATTCCCCCAGGCCATTCCATGACGGTCACGGTGGATGCTACGGGCTTGGCGAAAATTTCGGTGATGAGCATGCTGGCAACGACAAATGATGCATTTATCGCAATCCAGGGTGAGTCGATCCCCTTTTACGGTTCACGGGAATACTATGCACCTGTCTGGGATGCGGGTACCGAAGCCAATACCGAATTATGTGATGATATCCCGGGGCCGCCATGCGGTGGCGCCAGCAATATGGAAGTGACAGATGGCGCTGAAGGTTTTATTCATATCCATCGCGGGTTTCACGGGATCAATGAAGCGGCGGGCGATACCGGAAATGGTTCGGGTGAAGGCTTAACGGCTTCCCGTTTTGATTGGCGTGGCCCAGCGGCGAAAATCACGATTGTTGCAAAATAATGCGCTTCTGAATCCGCCCTATACTCAGCTCGCGATGGGTGCGAGCTGAGTTGCAGCCCGGTTACTGGATAGCAACACTGATATCAGTAAATTGCAGAATTTCGATTCCGGTCAAGGTGTTTTGGCCGTCCCGGTTGCTTACGGTATCGTTTACACGGGTTACGCCGCTGATTGTGGTGATTGAATACTCGCTACTGGCACCCGAGAAGTGTACGGTATTGGTACCCGTATTCCCGGTAATGTTGTTATCAAAGGCATTTATGACAACCTGTGTGTTGTTGCTTCCGGTAAGCGTAATATCTTTCAGGTATTGGGCATGGTGGGTGTAAGGCATGCTGTTGTCGAAGCGCAGATAAAAGGTTCCGGAAAAACTGCTGTCGATTTGAGCATTGTAGGTCAACCAGGGATGAAAAAAGCGGTTTTCCAGCAGTGATTGACCTTGAGGGTCATTGGTTACGATATCGGCTCGCACTTTAGCCCGGTATAGCCCCCACATTCCCATGTCATTGCTTTCCGTCCAGGCCCCCCACAAACCGTAGTAAACATCGATCACAGCCGCGAGGTACTCCTGGGTGAGGCTGTTTTCACCTTGCAGTTCGGCAATCCAGTCTTCGGCGTCGATACCCCACAAGCCGGAGCTTAAAGCGTTGGTCTGAGCACTGCGTATCTCTGCCTGATAGTTCGGGCGTACACCTGGCAGGCTGTTATCGCCGTCGATCCCGATACCATAGTCATGCACCATATGTAATATTTCTTCATAGGTGGCATCGCGGTGATCATCATATTGCTGATTGATGTAGCGTGTGTCCCCCTCTACCTGAATTTCTTCTTCATAAAGTGGTTGTCCATCCAGTTCTGCCGCACTGTTGCTGCCGTCATCGCGACCATTCAGTAACAGTAAAGTAGCGCCGTTCTCTGCCATTTTACGGGTGATATCGGTTTTATCGCTACCATAGGTCGAGCCGGAATAATCCGTCAGGAAATGAACCAGTACATTGCGCGCTCGAATAATCTGCCCCTCACTCAGGCTGTTCTGCGCGACGATGTGAATGGCTTCGCCGTTGTCTGCCAGCACACTGGTGTAGCGATTGAACTGACTTTGATAGGTGTTTGCGAGACTGTCGGGGAATGTCGTCGTAATGCCGGTAACCTCGGGGGCATTCAAGGCTGTATTTGACGGGACGGTACTGGAAACATCGTTCTCGTCCAGAGTGACTGACAGTGTGCTGGCGGTAGCCGATAGTTCGACTCCGTTGAGGCTTGCCTGATTCAGGCCGCTTAGCGCGAGGGAGGCTGCGCCATCCGAAAATACAAAGGTGGTGGGATTGTTTTGGCCCAGCAGCTGCACGATGGACGTATTATTTTGTTGCAAGGTTGTCCGCGTGCCTGCAATCGCCCATTGGTAATTACTCAATTGTCCCGGCAGCTCAACGCGCTCGATGTTGCCATCCAATGTGACCGTTTGAACGTCCTCTTCAATCAGTACGGTTTCCTGACCTGATGAACCATATACCGCCTCTCCGGATTGGGCTGTATAGGACTCATTCTGTTCCAGAATGGCGCGCCCATCATCCCGAAAGGCGGCTGTAGCTGCGGGGCTCAAGCAGGAAAATACCAGAACGACAGGGAGTAAATAATGGTGTGGGTTCTGGTTAGACGGGGTTCGATGCAAATATTTCTGGCTGTGAGCTGATTGGTCTGTGAACTGAATGAACTGCATTTGTGCGCCTCTGTGATTTTTGGTGCAGGCTATTCCTCACTCGGAACGGTACTGTAGAGATCAAAATGTGATCGTGATTAAGCGGATATAGCAGTTCTCATACTAATGTCTAGTTTTTGGCAGCTATTAATCCCTTCGGTGCATCATTGCAGTGCTGCAAGGTGGTGTGTGGTTTGTGAATATTTGGTGCATTTATAACTGTTTTTCCGATACTTGGAAGCTGGCCTGAAAATTGAAATGGTTCATCTACAAGCGGATAGAGTGCCAGATGGCCCGGACTTTTTATTAAGAGTACAGGCGCAGCTGAGTGCCCAGTAACCGCTCGACAGATTGGTTTTTGCGATGAGATCAGGTTGGCTTTGGTTTGACAGTTTGAGGTCTAACGTATTCAATTTGATTGTAGCGTGTACAGAATGGTGTTGGATCTGGAGCGTTTCTAGCAAAAACAATTACAACAAACGATACGAGGAAGACGATGGCAAAATTAAAACATCTGGCTGCAGGTGCAGCTGTGCTACTCGCCGCAACCACTTCGGTACAGGCCGGAACCACCTTTGATGCCGTGAAGAAAAAAGGCTTTCTGCAATGCGGTGTGTCTACCGGTCTGCCCGGATTTTCCAACCAGGATGACAAGGGGAATTGGAAAGGGATCGATGTTGATGTCTGTCGCGCAGTAGCCGCCGCAATGTTTGGCGATGCCAGCAAGGTTAAATACACCCCCCTGAACGCCAAAGAGCGTTTTACAGCGCTGCAATCCGGTGAAGTGGATCTGTTATCCCGGAACACCACCTGGACGCTGACCCGCGATACATCACTGGGGATAAACTTTGCCGGCGTGAACTATTACGACGGCCAGGGTTTCATGGTGAAGAAGTCGCTGGGCGTGAAAAGTGCAAAAGAGCTGGATGGCGCGACTATTTGTATCCAGGCGGGTACGACCACTGAATTAAACCTTGCGGACTACTTCCGCGCCCAGGGAATGAAATTCAATCCTCTGAGTCTGGATACTTCAGATGCAACGGCAAAAGCGTTTGATGCCGGGCGCTGTGATGTCCTGACCTCGGATCAATCGCAACTGTATGCGCTGCGTATTCAGTTGTCCAAGCCTGAGAGCGCAGTTGTCTTGCCGGAAGTCATTTCCAAAGAGCCTCTGGGGCCAGCAGTTCGTCAGGGGGATGATGAATGGTTCAACCTGGTGAAGTGGAGCCTGTTCACCATGTTAGAGGCTGAAGATTTGGGGATTTCTTCGAAAAATGTAGATCAGTTGAAGCGCTCCAGTAAAAATCCATCTCATATGCGTGTGCTTGGTGTGACACCGGGCATGGGTGAAAAACTGGGCGTGCCTGATGACTTTGGTTATAACATCGTGAAACAGGTCGGAAATTACGCCGAAATATTTGATAAAAACGTGGGTGAAGGATCACCGCTGAAAATCAGCCGTGGTTTGAATGCCCTCTGGAAAGATGGCGGTATCCAGTACGCTCCACCGGTGCGTTAAACGTCGCTTGGCGTGAATGTGATCCAGCGTGTTCGCGTGTTTGAACACGCTGGATGTGCTGAATTTTTTAAAAGCGAATTCCCGTTTAATTCAACCCTGTCAATCAGGTCATTGAGGCGAAGCTATGGCGAGTGATCTGGCCCCTTCCAAGCCGCCCTGGCATAAGAATCCCGCGATCAGAGCGTTGTGCTTTCAGGCGGTACTCCTGTTGCTGGTGGGTTCCTTTCTTTATTTTATTTTCAACAATACGGTTACGAACCTGGAAAACCGCGGTATTACCACCAGTTTTGCTTTTCTGGATCGTGAAGCCGGGTTTGGTATTATCCAGAGCCTGATTGATTATTCGCCGACATCGACCTATGGCGACACCTTTATTGTCGGACTCTTGAATACCATATTGGTGTCCGTGATCGGTATTATCCTGGCCACCATTTTGGGGTTGGTGATCGGTTTGGCCAGACTGTCCCGAAACTGGCTGATCGCCAAGCTGGCTGGCCTGTACATCGAAACATTTCGAAATATTCCATTATTGTTGCAGGTGTTCTTTTGGTATTTTGCTGTGCTGCAGGCATTACCTTCGCCCCGTCAGACGTATTCTTTGGGTGAATGGTTCTTTCTCAACATTCGCGGCATCTATTTTCCAAAACCGGTCCCCGGGGAAACCTTCTGGTTGGTGGGTTTAACTTTGATTGTTGCGATAATTGCGGTGATTTTCATGGCCCGTTGGGCGCACCAGCGTCAGGAACAAACCGGAAAACAGTTCCATACGGTATATGTGAGTCTTGGGCTGGTACTCGGTGCGCCATTGTTAATGTTTCTGATACTGGGAGCGCCGCTGAGCTGGGAACTGCCCGCGTTAAAAGGGTTTAATTTTCAGGGTGGTGTGTCGGTCATACCGGAGTTGTCGGCGTTGGTCATTGCCTTGACCATCTATACCGCATCATCCATTGCAGAAATTGTGCGCTCCGGGATCTTGTCCGTCAGCCACGGTCAGACCGAGGCGGCGTCCTCTTTAGGGCTTAAATCGTCACATACCATGCGTCTGGTGGTATTGCCTCAGGCCATGCGTGTTGTTATTCCACCTCTGACGAGCCAGTACCTCAATCTGACCAAGAACTCATCACTTGCTGCAGCAATCGGGTATCCGGATCTGGTTACGGTATTTGCCGGTACGACGCTGAATCAGACGGGGCAGGCCGTCGTGATTATTGGCATGACGATGATGGTCTATCTGTCGTTAAGTCTGTTTATTTCCCTGTTGATGAACTGGTACAACCATAAAGTGGCTTTGGTCGAGCGCTAGCAGCACTTTAGATCGGTAATACGTTTACTTGGTAATACGTTTACTTGGTAATACGTTCGTAGGGTTACTACTGAACGTGGTCATCCGTAAAAACGGTAAATGAAATATGGCTGAAACTTTCGAGAAACATCCCGACTTGCCACCACCCGCCAGTGAAGTGGGTGTTGTTGGCTGGTTACGTAAAAATCTGTTTTCTTCCCCGTTCAACTCGGTACTTACGATTCTTGCGCTGTATGGCCTGTACCTGACCATACCACCCATGGTCAACTGGTTGTTTATTGATGCCGCATGGCGAGGCACTGACCGAGCAGTTTGTGACGGTGAGGGTATCGGAGCCTGCTGGGTGTTTGTGAGTGCCCGCTTTAATCAGTTTATCTATGGCACTTACCCGGAAATGGAGCAATGGCGGGTTAATTTGGGCGCGGGTATTTTTGTTTTTTTGTTGCTGCTGTTAAGTCTGCCCAAGGTACCCGGAAAACTCTGGATTGCCGCACTCACGCTGTTTGTTTATCCCTTTGTGGCGTTTGCATTGTTCCATGGCGGAGTGATGGGCCTGAAAGAGGTGGAGACCACGTTGTGGGGTGGGTTGATGTTGACCCTGATCCTCTCGACGGTGGGTATTGTTGCCGCTTTGCCGCTCGGTATTCTGCTGGCACTGGGACGGCGTTCCAATATGCCCATCACCCGTGCCATTTGTGTGGTGTTCATCGAGTTGTGGCGCGGCGTGCCGCTGATCACGGTATTGTTTATGGCGTCTGTCATGCTGCCCTTGTTTCTGCCCGCCGGTGTTGAATTCGACAAATTATTGCGTGCTTTGCTCGGTATCGCGTTGTTCCAGGCGGCTTATGTTGCTGAAGTGGTGCGCGGAGGCTTGCAGGCAATTCCCAAGGGGCAGTTTGAAGCGGCGGCGGCACTGGGATTGAATTATGGCAAAACCATGGTGTTGATTATATTACCCCAGGCATTGAAATTGGTGATTCCCGGCTTGGTCGTTACCTTTATCGAGTTGTTTAAAGATACGACGCTGGTAGCGATTATCGGACTATTTGATTTGCTGGGCATTGTTCAGTCGGCGCTGACCGATCCAAACTGGCTGGGTTTTGCGCTGGAAGGGTTTATATTTGCCGGATTACTGTACTGGGTATTCTGTTTTGGTATGTCGCGTTACAGCCTGTACCTGGAAAAACGATTCGAAACCGGGCACAAACGCTGAGTGGGGAAAGAGAATGAGTGAAATGAACCAGGCAAACCATCTATCCGATGAAGTGATGATCAATATCATCGGAATGCATAAGTGGTACGGTGCCTTCCATGTTTTGAAAGACATTAATCTTACTGTGCACCGGGGTGAACGAATCGTTGTGTGCGGCCCTTCCGGCTCCGGTAAATCGACCATGATCCGCTGTATTAATCACCTGGAGGTGCATCAACAGGGTAAGATTATTGTGGAAGGCACGGAGCTCAATGAAGATATAAAAAACATCGAACAGATCCGCCGTGAAGTGGGAATGGTGTTTCAGCATTTTAATCTGTTTCCCCATCTGACTGTGCTGGATAATTGCACACTCGCACCGATCTGGGTAAACAAAAAACCACGCAAGGAAGCCGAGGAAATTGCCATGGCGTATCTGGAGCGGGTACAGATTGCCAATCAGGCGAAAAAGTTTCCGGGACAACTCTCCGGTGGCCAGCAACAGCGTGTGGCGATAGCCCGCAGCCTTTGCATGAGCCCGAAAATTATGCTGTTTGATGAGCCGACATCGGCACTTGACCCGGAAATGATCAAAGAAGTACTGGATGTCATGATCGGGCTGGCAGAAGAGGGGATGACGATGGTTTGTGTCACCCATGAAATGGGCTTTGCCCGCAAAGTTGCTGACCGTGTGATCTTTATGGATGCGGGGCAAATTGTTGAGCAAAATGCACCCCATGAATTTTTTGAAAACCCGATGCACGAACGCACCAAGCTGTTCCTCAGCCAGATACTGGATCACTGATCTGTGAGCGCTAAACAGCCCCATCGCCGGGGCTGTTCTCGTGTTTAGTGGCTGGAGCAGGATGTATTGGAAATCGGGTGACGATGTCCGGCGAAGCTCAATTTAGGGATGTCTCTTTGCCCGGGCTTTAGAATCGTTAACGGCGTTTTGGGTTTGGCGCCGTTGTGCGGTCGGGTGGACGTTTCTGTGTCTTGTACGCGGTAGAACTTTATTGCAAACCCTGCGCAGCACAGTATACAGGTGACAATAACGACCCACTTCAGCAGCGTCATGCTTGCTGCCAGCCATGCCAGGCTCATATTTTGTTCTGGCAAATTTTGCAGCATGCTGATAATGGCAAAATTCTCAATCAAGTCAAAAGCCATCGCGGCATAGGGCAGCAGCCGTATGACCTGTGCCGGGTGTTTGTCTGAGTACAACCGCACAAGGTAAAAGCTCAAAATAAGGCCAAATAATGTGGCGTAGTAGACCGGATAAAGGGTATCGATTGACTGGGAGCCATTGATATAGGATACCTTGGCCGCCAGATCATAGCTGTTCAATATCGTGTATGCGATCTCGGGGGTGTAAAAGGGCATGAGATCCAGTGGTTTGTAGGGTGCAGGCAGAATTTGTGGCAGGAGCAAGAGTGGGAAAAGAAAATAGCCACAAATCAACACGGTCAGGACAGGAAGGGTTGCCAATTTCTCTTGAAATTTGAGTAATGTATGAAACATGGTGATCCTCTTGTGGTCCCTTTAAGAGACATCTCGTTATGGTCGTGGATCAATACTGCTGACATTTGTTCCAGTTCTGTCTTTTGATATCTGATATAGCGAGAAAGTTTCGACAGCTCCCTCATTTTTTTCGACAATTTTTGCACTGCTCGCGGCTAAAAGTGATTCCATGACGGGAAGTGTGACTTAGAGATCAAATTCGATTGATCTTACCCGCTGCACAGGAAATGGCGCGGGGAAAGTGTGCTATGTTAAGGGAAAGAAATTATTCAGTGCAGGTACAAAATAAATGTCTTTGTTCAAGCAATTAGGTATAACGGAAGAGCTGATGGCTAAATATTCGCCGCTTAGCCAACTGTCGCCGAAATACCTTAACCAGGTCATGAAACACAGTAAGGTGATGACGTTTGAGTCCGGTGAGGTGATTTTTGAAAAAATTCATGAATTACCCTTTGTCTATTATCTACTGCGAGGGAAACTGAACGCCCGTAAGAGCATTATCTCAAGTAGCGCCATTGATGCTCAAACGCCGGAATGTTTGTTCTCCATCAACGACAAAATCCCCACCGGGGTCTCCGTGAAAGCCCAGTCAGATGGCCATATTCTGATGGTCGATCCAAAATTCCTGGATCGTGCTCTGGCATGGAGTGAGGCTGATGAGAAGCAACCTGCACCGGGGCAGGAGGCGCGGGTAAAACCGCGAGGAGACAAAAGCACGTCCGCTAAAAAGTCATCTACACCGGCGCGTGCTGCTACACAGGTGAATCATGAGTCTGAATTACCGGCGGGTGAGTTTGATGAGGAATACTTCGACTGGATGACCAATCTCCTGGAATTCCCGCTGTTTTTCAACCTGCCACCCGTGCACATTCAAACTTTGTTTGAGCGGTTTGAACAAGTTTGTGTCGCAAAAGATGATGTGATTATCAAAGAAGGTGATGAAGGCGATTACTTCTATCTCCTGGTTGAGGGCCGTGCCCGGGTTGAAATTGATGAACAGCCCGGTAAAGAGATCATTCTGAGTCAGGGAGCGTATTTCGGCGAAGAAGCATTGGTGTCGGAGACAGTGCGTTCGGCGACAATCATCATGGAAGAAGATGGTGTACTGGCGCGATTGGACAAAGACTCTTTCCAGAGCCTGCTGCATGATCCTATCGTGAACTACATCTCGGAGAAAGAATTCAAAGAAAAATTGATAGATCATCCGGGTAAAGTCGAGAAACTGGATATACGATCGCTGGCGGAATTCGAGTACACGCCGCTACCGGAATGTCTGCATATTCCACTGAACGAATTGCGCGACAAGATTCCGACGCTGGATAAGTCTGTGACTTATTGTATTTCTGAAGAAGGCGGGCAGCGGGGTGATATCGCAGCCCATATTCTGGCGCAGAACAGTATTGATGTCTTTGTGATTCGCAGTTGAGTCTGGCTTCTCCCCATCGCAAGATGGGGAGAGATGGGTTCTGGTTCGTGCGTTTTTCCCGCTCTATCCTTTGGCCCGTTTGGTTAAAATGGCGGCATCAGCAAAATCAATCCCGGTATAAACCAGCTCTCCGCTGACACCGCGAGACAGTTCCGCCGCATTTCCTTCATCCGTATCAATGTGCATTTCCAGCCGGTAAGCCGGACTTACACGTACCAGCACATCGCCAAAAACGAGATCCCGTGGGCCACCCGTAATCGCCACTTCGACTTCATCACCATCTTCAACGCCAAAACGGCGTGCATCATCGGTATGCATATGGATATGACGACGGGCACAAATTAAACCCTCGACCAGATCCACAGTACCATTGGGGCCTTCCAGCGTAATCGGTGCAGAACCCTGAGTGCGCCCGGAATCGCGCACCGGCGCATCAATCCCCAGGAAAAATTCATCGGTACGAGACACTTCAACCTGATTCTTGCCTCGCAGTGGGCCCAGAACCCGAACCCCGTCAATCCGATTGCGCGGGCCAATCAAATTCACTTTTTCAGCACTGGCAAACTGGCCTGGCTGAGAAAGGTCTTTGTAGTGACTTAGTTCCGCATTCGGACCAAATAACGTTGCGAATGTGGCTTTGTCGAGATGAACGTGACGCGCGCTGACCGCAATCGGTATCGCTTTGGCTTGCAGGGAATCCGGATTATTATCGCTGTTTTGCTGATTTACAATCTGAGTGGTTTGTTTGGCGATCATCAGCTCTTCATTGGTCTTGACCACGAGGGCTTTAACAGTGGAAATATCCCGGCAAACCAGAGCGGCAGGTTTATTGTGGCTGACTTTGGCATCGCCGTTTTTATGCTCATCAAAGCGCAGGCCCATGTAGTCAAAGCGTTGTAGAATCCGTTGGCGCATGGTGACACTGTTTTCGCCAATCCCGCCGGTGAGAATGATCGCATCCACACCACCCATGGCAGCACTGTAGGCCCCGATGTATTTGCGTGCCCGATAGACGAACATATCAATGGCCTGCCGGGCGGGTTCATTACCTTCCACCGCCGCTTTTTCGATTTCCCGAAGGTCGTTACTGAGTCCGGAGACGCCCTTCAGGCCACTGTTTTTGTTCAGAAGGTTATCGACGTCATCGATGGAATAACCGCTGCGCAGCAAGCCCATAATCGCGCCAGGGTCGATGTCCCCGGATCGTGTCCCCATCATCAGCCCTTCGAGTGGCGTCATTCCCATACTGGTGTCCACCGAGTGGCCATATTCCACAGCGCAAGCACTGCAGCCGTTGCCCAGATGGAGCGTAATCAGGCGGAGTTCGTTGAGTGGGCGGTCGAGAAACTCGGCTGCTTTTTGGGCAACATAGCCATGGGATGTACCGTGAAATCCATATCGGCGGATACCCTCTTTGCTGGCGATAGCCCGATCAATAGCATAGTGCGCGGCTTTGGCGGGCATTTGCCCGTGGAAAGCAGTGTCGAAAACGGCCACTTGGGGTAAATGGGGAAGGGCGGCCCGGGTTGCTTGTATTCCGGCGAGATTGGCGGGATTATGCAAGGGGGCGAATTTGACACAGTCTTCAATGGATTGGATAACATCATCGCTGATCAGTGCTGCATCCTTGAAAGCTTCTCCACCGTGCACGACACGATGCCCCACGGCATGAAGCTCAATGTGATCTGCTTGTGCCAATAATTGCTGGAAAGCCTCTTCGTAGCTGCAGGTTTCACCGACCCGTTCGATCAATCCTTCCAGCAGGACTGCTTCTGTCTGTGTAGAGACCACCTGGTACTTCACACTGGAAGAGCCACAGTTAACGACTAAAATATTCATGGGTAATCCATCCTTGCGGGTTCTGATTTTGAGCGGGTTTTGTCAAAAGTTTAAGCGTCGTTCAATAAGTTCGGTTTAATAAGCGCTGTTTAAGTCGGTGCGGAGGGCTGCTTTTTCCGTGCTTGCAGCCGGGCACTTAAAAAACCGGCCAAAGCGCCAAATATATGGGACTCAACGGAAATCGTCTTTTGCAGGTGAATCAGTCCCCATGCTAAACCGCCATAGAGAAACAGTGTGGCGAAGGCAATGACAATACTCTTTAAACTGCGGTGATAAAAGCCGTAACTGAGCAGAAAAGCCCACCAGCCAAAAATAAGCCCGCTGGCACCTACGTGGGATGCTTTCCGTCCGAAGATCCAGGTCAGGGCACCTCCGACAAGTACGATAAATATCGTGGTGCGCCACCAGGTATCCTTGCCGATATAGCCAACAAACGCCCCTAAAATTACAAAGGGTACGGTATTGTTCAACAGGTGCCAGATATTGCCGTGCAGGAACGGGGCGGTAAAGATGCCCAGCAGGCCGACGGGGGTTCGGGGTATCAATCCCAAATAGTTTAAACTGTGGGCCAGAATGATATTGATGCCCTCTATGCCCCAGAGCACCAGAACCAGCGCAATCATGCGCCGCCAGGGGGTAAGTGTCACTTTGTGTTGTCCTCGCCAGTCGTGGATGTTCGTTTGTGCTTTACGTACTCGATGATTGCTTCGGCTGCTTTTTTCTTGATCGCGAGATGGTCAGAGGGTGGCAGGTCAAATTGCTCTGCCAGCAAGGCGAAATCGTCTTCGTGCAGGCTTACCGTCAGGCGTGGACGTACCGGCTTGCCGCTGTAGGGCAGGCCCAATATCCGGCGAATCTGGTCGGAAGGGGTCAGGTGATGGTGCAGTGCTTCTTCGCGCACTGCAATTTGAACGTCTTCGGACACGGAAAAAGCCACCTGGGTTGCTTTTGCCGCCGTTTTCTCTTTTTCCCAACGCTCTACTTTTTTAATCATAAGGGGATTACACGGTTAGGGACTTTGGTCGCGTGATTCAGAGCGTGAGGCCCTCAGTGGGAGGGCCTGCCGGGGAACGGACTACCATCAGCGACAATCGAATTAGCTCGATTTTGATTTCAGTCTTGCCAGAATGGCGGCAGCGCTGTTTGGATCAGAGCCGATTCCGGCACTTTTCAGCTTGTCATCCAATGATGTCTCGCTGGTTTCCGCAGCCAGTATATCACCGGCTTCCATTCGATCCTGACGATCGGTTTGTCGCTGCTTGATTCGGTCCAGAGATTCCCGTGCTGAACTCAGTTTGGAATCTTTATTGGCAATGTTTTCCGTGACCTGAATCGTGGCACGTTGCACGCTTTCTGTGGTTTTGACGATGGCCAATTCCCGCTCATGATCAGCAATGGTGGAACGGGCCTTGGAAATTTGCGCTTTTAACTGATCAACATGACGGGTAAACGTGCTCACAATATTCTGTTGTTCACTTAATTCACCTGAGATGCGCGCAAGTCGTTCAGCCACTTCCAGGGCCAGTGCTTCTTCGCCTTTTTCCAGGGCCTGTGTCGCGTAGCGCTCATTTTCCACAACCTGTTCTTTGAGCTGTGAGATGCGACGTTCGGTTTGCATCTTTTTCGCCATGACTTCGGTTAAATTGCGCTCTGCGTTACGCAGTTCTTCCTTGGCGTCGCGAATTTCCTGCTCAAAAATACGAATGCCGTTGGCATCGACAACCGCTTCCCCCATTTCGCGTACACCACCACGAAATGCAGTCATAATTTTCTTTAGTACGCTCATCTTCGTTCTCCTGATTCAGTGAATCGTTACGCTAAGTATTCTTCCAGTGCTTCCAACGCATCGCGTGCGTTCTGGGCGAGAACCACTATTTCACGCAATATGTTTTCCGGTTTGGATGTTCGCGATAATGCGCCATACACCGCATACTGATTGCCGATCTTCGCGAAAGAACTCAAGGGCATGGCGACATTGGCTTCAAGCATTTGTTCATGAAGCTGGGGCCGTTGCTCCTCTCGAATCTCACTCTCATTGAACAGGTAACCAATACAGAGAATTTGTTCTTCCGTCACGGTGACATACACTGGAATTTCATCCAGATCGGACACCAGTACCTGTAATACTTCCTGTTCACCATCGAATGGCAAACAATTGAAGGTATGTCCATTGAACTCTGCTTCTGCGATAAAGAGTGTCAGTTCGTTGAAACTTTCCATTTTTCCTCCTGCGGAGCACTTAATGTCTAAGGGATGTAGCGTTGAGTAAACCCGATACGTACTGTACCTTCAAGCTTAGCTCATTGCGCCAGCTTCCATGCCTGCCTGTGTTAAAAAAAGGCTCATTCGTCTTATATCGAGCTATTCTGAATAACATATCTTCATTTGCGTCGAGATAAAACATTATCGCTTGACATAATATGTCCTTGTCCGACATATTATGTCAAGCGGTTTTTTTTCAGGGAGGTGATAAATGGAAAAATTTTTGATGGTCGTGGCGTCATTCCCCACAGTGTTGTGGAGCATCCTGTTGGGGGTTGTCTGTCTTTACTGGTTATTGGCCGTTATCGGCATGCTGGATATTGATGTGTTGGATCTGGATATTGACCTCGATGCTGATACCAACGTGGAAGGTCTGGCTGGTTTGATGGTGACGCTGGGTCTGACCGGTGTACCGCTGACAATCGTATTTTCCCTGCTGGTGTTGCTCGCCTGGCTGGTGACCTATTTTGTGTCGCTGTTTACCCTCTCCTGGTTCCCGGGTGGATGGTTGTCCATTCTGCTGGGCATCCCTGTTATCGTGCTCAGTCTGTTAGTTGCGGTTCCCCTGACTGCACAGCTGATCAAGCCCCTCAAACCCCTGTTTAAAAAACTGTATCACACCCCTGCGCAGCGATCATTGGTGGGCCTGAAGTGCAAAATCCGTTCAATGGAAGTGACTCCGGAGCGAGGCGAAGCCATGCTCTCACTGGATGGCGCAGATATGATTTTGAAAGTAAAAACCCAAGGCGGAGCCGTGTTAAAAAATGGTGAAACCGGAGTGATCGTTGAGCATCGGGAAGCGGAAAATGATTATATCGTGGTTCCGGAAGCAGAATTTGAAGCCCATCTAAACAATTAATATAAGCAAGTATTAGCCGGTAATTAGTTCAAACAAAGGAGAGTGTTATGGATTTGTCCATCGTCATGCCCATCTTGGTAAGTGTGGGCGTCATAATTGGCATCATACTGGGCATACTCGCCCTGTTTAAAGCCTTCTACATCAAAGTCGAACAGGGACAGGCGCTGATCGTAAACGATATGAGTCCGAAGCCCAAGGTGCACTTTACGGGTGCCATGGTACTGCCAGTTATCCACAAGAAAGAGGTCATGCAGATCTCGGTCATTACCCTGGAAATCGACCGACGGGGTAAGGATGGGCTTATTTGTAAAGACAATATGCGGGCCGATATTACTGTGGCGCTGTATTTACGGGTAAATGAAACCCCGGATGATGTGCTCCGTGTTGCTAAAGCGGTCGGTGTGGATCGGGCTTCCAGTAAAGCCGCCGTAAATGAGTTGTTTAATGCAAAGTTCTCTGAAGCGTTGAAAACCGTCGGTAAAAAAATGGACTTTCTCGATCTGTTCGAGAACCGGATCGGTTTCCGTGACCGGATTGTGGAAGTCATCGGTGATGACTTGAACGGCTATGTACTGGAAGACGTTGCAATTGACTATCTGGAACAAACCCCCAAGGCACAACTGGATCCAACCAATATTCTTGATTCCGAGGGGATTCGCAAAATCACCGAAATCACGGCTGGCTGTAATGTTGAAACCAACCGCCTCGAGCGGGACGAAGAACTGGCCGTGAAGAAAAAGAATGTCGATGCGCAAGAGCAGATGTTGGAGCTGGACAAACAGAAAGCTGATGCTGAAGCACGACAAAAGCGGGAAATCGAAACCATTCAGGCGCGGGAAGAGGCCGAAACTCTCCGTGTGAAAGAAGAAGAGCGCCTCAAGTCGGAACAAGCCCGTATAGAAACCGATGAGAAGCTGGCGATTCAGGAAGAGAACAAGCAGCGTCAAATTGAAGTGGCGGCAAAGAATCGGGAGCGCACCATCGCCATCGAGGAAGAGCGTGTCGAGAAAGCCCGTGAGCTGGAAGCGGTTAACCGGGAACGGGAAGTCGCCATCGAAAGTATTCAGAAAGACAAGGCGGTGGAAGAAGAGAAGAAAATTATCGCCAATACGGTCAGTGAACGGATTGCCGTGGAGCGCAAGGTTGCGGAAGAGGAAGAAAACATCAAGGATGTCCAGCGTCTCTCGGAAGCGGAACGGCACAAGAAAGAACGTATTCTGGATGCAGAAGCCGAAGCACAGGAAGAGCTGGTGAAAGAGGTCAAACGCGCGGAAGCGGAGGAGCAAAAAGCCACCCACAAAGCCCGTGAAGTCAACACCATGGCTCAGGCGGATCTGGAAGCATCCAGCAAGCGGGCATTGGCACAAGAGAAAGAAGCAGAAGGGCAAAAAGCCCTTGAAGCGGCGCCGGGACTGGCGAAAGCGCGGGTGATGGAAGCCATGGCAGAAGCCAAAGAGCGTGATGGTCTAGCCGAAGCGAATGCAAATCAGGCCCGGGGTCTGGCGGAAGCCAAAATCATCGCGGAACAGGCTGAGGCGATTAAAGCTCAAGGATTATCGGAAGCCGTGGTTATCCGGGAGAAGAAACTGGCTGAAGCGGAAGGCTTGAAACAACTCGGTACCGCAGAGGCAGAAGCGTTGCGCCTGAAAGGTAAGGCTGAAGCGGATACCCTGCGTGATAAGGGCGTGGCGGAAGCTGAAACGGTGCGCGAACGAGGTATTGCAGAGGCAGAAGGCCTGGTGCAGAAGTTCAAGGCACTCAACAACATGGATCCCGGCGCTATCGAATTCGAGCGTTTCCGAATGCAGCTTGAGGTGGATCTGAAACAAATGCTGGAAGCGATTGAAGCCAATAAATCGGTTGCCAAAGATCAGGCGGAAGTGCTCAGCGCGGCTCTGTCGAATGCCAATATCGATCTGGTCGGGGGTGAAGGTGATTACTTTAACAGCTTCGCCAAATCCCTCGGGCTGGGGAAAGCCATTGAAGGCATGTTGGAGAAGTCGCCCCATTTGAAGAGTGGCCTCTCGAAACTCGTCGGCCTGGCCGATGGAATGTCTGAACCTGCAGACACGTCTGCCAAAAGCGATGGTGCCAAGTGAGATGAAGATCGTGCGCTTCATACCGGCACGTAGAGCGAAATGACCGAGATTGGAAACAGTAGGCGGAAATATGGAAACCGACGCAAAACTCGATAATGCGGTTGCCACTGGTAATGCATATGACGTGTTAAAACGGCGCTTGAACGAGCAGGCGGATACCCTGCTCAGTTCGGTCAATGATCTAAACGCACGTCGGGAAGCGGAATTTGGTGCCAGTGCTCTTGATATCAAGGGCCGGGCCCGAATTCGTACGGAAAACAACTGTGTGGCCCGGGATATCATTCGCGTCGGGGACTGGATGTTGTTTGGCTACAATGTTTTTCTGGGGTTGAAAACAGACACGAAAGTCGATGATGTTTTTACGCTGTTTCAACTGGAGGAAACCGAGTCCGGATTCGATATTCACCCCTGCGATGCAACCGGTACATTTCTCGATTATCCCGAATTTAAAACCCACTTTTCGGAGCTGTATAAATATTACAAGCATGCCCGGCTGGTTGAGTTGAAACTGCAAAATGCCATGTTACTGGCCAGTTTCCAAATCAGCGACCGGGTGACGGATATTAAAGTGTTTCGCTGGAGCCTGAACCCTGATGGCTCCGTTAAAGATTACATTGATAACCGGGGTGAGCGTGATATCGCCCCGCCGCCTACCCATGATTTTGAATGGCTTGAGGCGGATCGCCAGCAGTTTGTTGAAGGTCGGCATCCCCATCTCAACATTGATGATGTGCTGTTTATCGACAACATACAGGGTACGATCACTTTTAAAATCGAAAACAATACGGATACCGGGCACGGTATTTTCAGTGAGCCTGTGGAAGATGAAAATCAATCTCTGGATGATGGTGAGTTCGGTTACACCAAAGTGGGTGATCTCTATGTTGTGAAAATTCTGCCTTATCGGGAAAATCAATGCCGCTTTTATATTTTCAACCCCCTGTTGGAGCAGGTAATCCGGGTTGATGATATCGGAGATGCCTGTCGTCGTTTGCCCGAGGATCATGGCCTGATTTTTCCCAATGGTTATTACCTGAGTACGGGAGAATTCAAATCTTTTGATCAAGCCTTCACTGACCTGCATTTTCGCCGGATGGAAAAATCGCCCAATGGAGAAGATGTGCTCTATGTTTTCTATGAGCCAAAAGAGGGGCGGGTGGTACTGTACAGCTATAACCTGATTCGCAAAGCGATTGATAACCCGTTATCCGGTCATGGTTATGCCTTGTTCCCGGACGGTTGCTTGCTGTTGTGTTACGCCGAAGATGAGCCAACCCGCTTGCATCCGGTCCAGATCTGGCAAACATCGTTTATGTCAGATGAATATGCGTTGACGACCGGGTCATCAAACAGCGAATTGGGACGTATTGGTAATCCTGAACTGGTGCGCGGGATTGCTGATTTACGCACAATCTATCAATTGGCGTGTAAAAATCAGGTTTCTACCGCGCATTTCGCGGAATTGATTCGCCAGCTGGATCGGCTTTTTGATCATTATCACTGGTTGGACAATGAGACTTTGGGGCAGTTTGAACCACAACTTCGACATCTGCGGGAGTCCGTAGAGCAGATTCTGGATGAATATGAGAAAGTTGCGGCGCTACAAAAACAATCTTTGCAGGCGCTCAATCAGGCGGGTGAAAAAGTCGATGAGATCATTCGTAACATTCAACCGGATGCCTGGCATACCCCGCTTGAGTTTATTCAGTCCCTGCAACAAATTCGTCTGCAGCGGGGTCACCTTACCACTTTGCAGAGCCAACGCTATGTCGATAAGAACCGTTTGGCTGAACTGGACGGGCGTTTGCAAGCCCAGGAAACCCGGCTCAGCGAATTAACCGCAACGTTTCTGCAGAAAGACAATGCGCTTGAGGTTTATGATAAAAAACTGCAGAGCTTGCAGGAAAAGTCTTCTTCAGTCACCAATCGCAAAGACTTAAAGCCACTGCTGACAGAATTTGCCGAGTTGGCAGCGGGCCTGGAAATGGTCTCGGAACTGGTGGCGGGGCTGGATATCGATGATGTAGTGGTCAAAACCCAGATCATCGAGGATTTATCCGCCTGGTTTGCGCGTATCAACCAAGCCAAGGCACGTACCGAAAATCAGGCCAAATCCCTGGGGGCGGCGGAAGCCAAAGCGGAGTTTGCGGCTCAATTCCGATTACTTGATCAGGCGGCTCAAAGTGCGCTGGGACAGGCGAACAGCCCGGACAAATGTGACGAATTACTGGCACGGGTGATGTCCCAGCTACAAGAGATCGAAGGCCAGTTCAGTGATTTTGATGAATTTCTTGCGGATTTGATCAACAAACGGGAAACCCTTCAGGAATCCTTTGAGCGGCGTCGACAGGCATTATTTGAAGAGCAGCAACGGCGCGCCCATAACCTCGCCGAGGCGGGTAAACGCATATTGCAGAGCATTGAAAAACGCTCCCAGCAGATTGCCGAACTGGATGCGCTAAATGCATTTTTTGCCAGTGATCCACTGTGTCAGAAGATCCGCGAGCTGATTGAGCAGTTGCGCGCGGCACAGGCTGCGGTTCAGGCGGATGACATTGAGGCCCGTCTCAAGGCTGCTAAAGATCAGGCGTTGCGAGGCCAACGGGACAAGGCT
This sequence comes from Oleiphilus messinensis, assembly GCF_002162375.1. Classification (GTDB taxonomy): domain Bacteria; phylum Pseudomonadota; class Gammaproteobacteria; order Pseudomonadales; family Oleiphilaceae; genus Oleiphilus; species Oleiphilus messinensis. The sequence continues at coordinate 193,479 of NZ_CP021425.1, forward strand.
GAATTGTTCGAAGGTGACGGCGCTATCGTCCGCCTGGGTAAACACAAATTTTCGGTGAATCGCCAGGAATTATCGGTGACGGTTATCCCCCGTGAGGATGACCTGTACCTGCATTTAACCGGAACAGACTATTTTGAGGCCCTGGCCAATCCAGATCTGTTATCGGCCAAGCCATATTGGCAAATGACCATCGCCTCGGAAAATGATCAGGTCTACCGTGCAGAGTTTCTGACTTATCTCTGCTGGCAGCAAATTCAACACGGTGAGGGCGGCTTTGCCGGGAAATCTGCGGAACAATGGTTGCAGGATGAAAAAGCGCTTTCGAGCGCCGTGTCCCGTGAAGCAGGAGCGCGGTATCAGGAAGGGTATGAAAAAGGAATTCATGACCACGATGCAATGAAGCTTCTGGTTGCGTTATTGAAGCTGGAGCAGGAAGCAGACCTGTTGCGCTATCCAGGGCGGGTTCGAAGTCTTGCGGTTATGTATTGGGCCAACCATCAGAGTGCAGCGCTTTGCCAACGTTACCGTATTCAGGCTCGGGCCGAGCATGACCGGCGTAAAGCATTTACTCGCGGGGGTGTAAGTGAGGTGCTTCTGGAGAGCGTGGCGAGTGAGTTGCAACAGTTTGCGCAAGCCACCCTTTTGAACTACTCCCCGCGCGAATGTGGCCAGGCCGCAGACTATCTGGTCGCGGAACTGGGGCAGGAAGAACTCAGCTTTATTCAAAGTCAGGATGCAGCGCAGCTTGTAGAGCTGTTCACTGATTTCCTGAAAGCGCGGAATCTATGGTCCCGTTACCAGTCGACCCTTGGTGAATTGAAAGGCCTGCCCGGTGAACGCTGGCGTTTGACTGAAGCCTGGTTAACGGATTTTATGGCTCAGTTGATATCAGAAGGGCAGGAAAATTCGGATGCGCTACAGCGCGCCCTGCAAGAAGCCATCAGTCTGTTGAATGGCGATAATCGTGTCAGCCGACGACCGCGTATTGCCCCCTTGGCATTGCAGGTAGAGGGCTTGCTCGGGAATCATCGCCGGTTAGAGACGCAGACTTTAACCCTGCAACTCGACGAATTTCTTGATCGTCTGGATCGGCATAGCCGGGAAATCATTCCCGCCTGGAAACAGTATCTGGATTTGAAGCAAGCCGCCGTCAATGCTGCCCGGGAGCGCTTGCGAATCAGTGAATTTATTCCCCGTCCATTGACCTCGTTTGTCCGTAACAAATTGATTAACGACTGTTATTTGCCGCTCATTGGTGACAATCTGGCGAAACAGATGGGCACTGTGGGTGAAAACAAGCGAACAGACCTGATGGGGCTGTTAATGATGATTTCGCCACCGGGTTACGGTAAAACCACATTGATGGAGTATGTGGCCAGTCGCCTGGGGTTGATCTTTATGAAGATCAATTGTCCATCTCTGGGTCACGATGTGATTTCCCTCGACCCGGCGCAAGCGCCCCATGCTACTGCGCGTCAGGAATTGCAAAAGCTCAATCTCGCTTTGGAGATGGGCAATAACGTGATGTTGTATCTGGATGATATCCAGCATACTCACCCGGAATTTTTACAAAAATTTATTTCCCTGTGCGATGGTACCCGGCGAATTGAAGGGGTCTGGCAGGATAAAACCAAAACTTACGACTTCCGTGGCAAGAAAATGTGTGTGGTCATGTCCGGCAACCCTTATACCGAAAGCGGTGAGGCCTTCAAGGTTCCGGATATGCTCGCGAACCGGGCGGATATCTATAATCTCGGGGATATACTGGGTGGCATGGAAGAGGCGTTCGAGCTGAGTTATCTGGAAAACTCAATGACCTCCAACGCCGTGCTTGCACCCCTGGCGACACGCAGCCAACAGGATTTCTATCGATTCGTAAACATGGCGAAGGGCAAGCCGGTAAACACCTCTGATTTCGAGCAGGATTACAATGCCGCAGAAACCCGCGAAATTACCGAAACCCTGAAACGCATGCTCCGGGTTCAACAGGTCGTGCTCGCCGTGAATCAGGGCTATATTGCCTCCAGCGCACAAGCGGACCAGTACCGTACCGAGCCCCCCTTCAAACTGCAGGGCAGCTATCGGAACATGAATAAATTGACCGAGAAAGTTTCTGCGGTCATGACCGATGCCGAACTGGAGCAATTGATTGATGACCACTATCTTGGCGAATCGCAACTACTCACCCAGGGAGCCGAAGAAAACCTGCTGAAACTGAAAGAAATGCGAGGCGTCTTGACTGAAACCGAGTCCGCCCGATGGCAGACCATCAAGGCGGACTTCCGGAAAAACCTGCAAGCCGGTGGCGCTGATCAGGATACCGGGCAAAAAGTTGTCCGGCAGCTCATTAACATTGCCGATGCATTGCAACATCAAGTACAGCAGCAAAAACTGCTTCAGGAACAGGAATCTCAGGGCCAATCCGGGCAGGCTGGAGACGTAGCCCAAGCCACAACGGACTCGCAGCTTGAGATCCAACAAGGCTATATCGATGCCTTACAGACCTTGGTAAAACGCATGGAAAGCCTTACGGCAGCTGCGCCAGAGGTCAATGTCACCGTTGACCAGCCACCGCAACAAGAACTGGAAAAAACCATGGCGGCCATCGCGAAAACCTTCAACGAAAGCCTGGTGCCACTGGTGCAACTGATGAACGGTAAAATGGATCTGGATTTGAAAACCCATAAAACCATGGCTAAAGTGTTGGAGACATTGGGCGATTTCAAGGGAAATGGCTAAACGCAAACTTTTTCCCATAGGGGCTAGCCATTCCGGCCTGGCTCCTTTATAATCTCGCTCCTCTACTTAAGCGCCCGTAGCTCAGCTGGATAGAGTAGGTGGCTTCGAACCACTTGGTCGGGAGTTCGAATCTCTCCGGGCGCGCCACTTCCTTTGTTTTTTCTCCGTTTGTCATGCGAATGAATTATCCGGAATTCGTGTCTACGAATAATTCGGAATGAATCTCTACCAATCACCCTTAAACCTCTATAAATCAAAAATCTAAGCCGCATTTCAAGTTAGCTTTCTACTTCTGAAAACCGTAATGTCGACGAGCTTTATGGGGTGTAGATCTATTTACTTTATAAGTCGTATTTTTTATGTGCGTATTTTTTATGTGGACACCCACTCGTAAATTTCAAACGAAATTTCAAACGGCAGTTTACGAAATTGGGCATGCCACTCAGCGCTGAGCGGCCGCAAATTGCGGGTAAAAGAAAAACTATCGCGGTGATGTGGAAAGAATAGTACTGGAAGGGGCGTGAACGGTAAATTTCGAGCGTAAAGAGTCCCCGAGTTGCTCGGTGATGCTTCAGACGAGATGAAAAAGAGGGTGTCTTAAGTCGAAAATAAACTTCGATATTTCGCCAAACCAGAAACTCGCTGGTGGCCAAGGGTCTTACTGGCGATTTTCACCCGGTCAGCATGGCCCACGAAGGTTGGAAATAATGATTCCAATTTCCCGGTGAGTTGCATCCACTGTGCTTCGTTGATGTTCAAGCGTTGCAGGATGGGGGGGAGTGTTGTTGAGATCGATCCGCGCTTGTCTTCCCGTTGAATGCGCCCGGTCCAATCAACCAGTTCCAAGTAATCTTGCAAATTAAACTGAAGTCCATCCGGTTGGTCTTTTCTGGAGTTTCCGACGAAGGGGAGCAGGTAATCCGGTTGATAGCGTGAGTCTGATTTTGCTGCTCTAATTCGCTTTTGAACGGAGGTGTGATCCGATGATTCTGGTGAATTGGCAATGCCTGCTCGGATCGGGTTCAGGTCGACATAGGCAAGACAGGCTGCTACAGCTTGTTCATCCAGTAGTGCCTGGCATTTGAAGCGGCCTTCCCAGAATCGCCCGGTGCATTGGTCTTCCTGATTGGCTGCTCGTGCAATCGGCTCATTTAATGACCGCATGAACCAGCTGATATCCTGTAGTCGCGCTCGCCATAACTTAGCCAGAGTAGTGATTTGATTGAGCTCACATTCGAGCAGTGTATCGCCCTTTAGAAAACGTTTAGAGACCGTTGTTCCGGCAAAAATACAGTGCCAACGTTCAATAACGTCTCTTGTACTCCAGTTTTCGGCTTTTGCTTCGTTAATACGGAGCACCGTATGGGTGTGGTTTGACATCACAGCAAAGGCACAGACATCAATAGCAAAGGTGCGTGCCAAGAGGATCAAACGATCCTCGACCCACTGTCTACGGTGTTCATAGCTTTTACCAGTGTACTGATCAATACCACAAAGGAAACTGCGACGTACGCAACGGGAAATGCAATGGTAGTAGGGCGTTGCATCGAGAGAAATTTGTGCTTTCCTTGGTTTTGGCATGTCTTCAGATCCTTTGAAGAGTGGCAGTTCTGTTTGAATATACAGTAATTTTAGAGTGGGTCAATATTTCGAGTGGGTGTCCTGTTAAATTTTGATTAGATAAGAGGAATATGGTTTGAAAGTTAAGGCTCAATGGACAGATTGGAATCAGACTTTTCGTAAGGAAGTTTCAACTTATGATGAAGCGAGAACAATAATTGATAGGTTAAAAAAAACAATAGATCCACCTGCAATGGTTGAATTTTTTGATAATAGCAAACGCGCCATTGCAATTGGAATTGGTAGAAATGTGTCTGTGGTAACCTACCAAGACTCACTTGATCCTCCATATTTAATTAGTTTAGGTGAAAGGGAACAGCCTGGTACTGAATGGTTTTGTTATGGAAACGAAGAGTCAGAATATTTAGGAAGGAATTTAGTAAGTATTACATTGGCAGACAACGCTCTAAAGTGTTTTTTTACAAGCAATGAACGGCCCTCAGTTTTGAAATGGGAACAGTTGGAATAACGAGGACACCCACCTATAAGTTTCAAACGTCGGATTACGGAGCTTGGTAAGTCACTCAGTACGTATCTGGCGCGTATTGCAGGTAAAAGGGAAAACTATCGCGCTGAGGTGGCGAGTTTTATGCTGGAAGGGGCGTGAACGAAAAATCCCGAGCGTAAAGTGTCCCCGAGTTGCTCGGTGATGCTTCAGACGAGATGAAACAGAGGGTGTTTTAAGTCGAAAATAAACTTCGATATTTCGCCAAACCAGAAACTCGCTGGTGGCCAAGGGTCTTACTGGCGATTTTCACCCGGTCAGCATGGCCCACGAAGGTTGGAAATAATGATTCCAATTTCCCGGTGAGTTGCATCCACTGTGCTTCGTTGATGTTCAAGCGTTGCAGGATGGGGGGGAGTGTTGTTGATATCGATCCGCGCTTGTCTTCCCGTTGAATGCGCCCGGTCCAATCAACCAGTTCCAAGTAGTCTTGCAAATTAAACTGAAGTCCATCCGGCTGGTCTTTTCTAGGGTTTCCGACGAAGGGGAGCAGGTAATCCGGTTGATAGGGTGAGTCTGATTTTGCTGCTCTAATTCGCTTTTGAACGGAGGTGTGATCCGATGATTCTGGTGAATTGGCCATGCCTGCTCGGATCGGGTTCAGATCGACATAGGCAAGACAGGCCGCTACAGCTTGTTCATCCAGTAGTGCCTGGCATTTGAAGCGGCCTTCCCAGAATCGCCCGGTGCATTGGTCTTCCTGATTGGCTGCTCGTGCAATCGGCTCATTTAATGACCGCATGAACCAGCTGATATCCTGTAGTCGCGCTCGCCATAACTTAGCCAGAGTAGTGATTTGATTGAGCTCACATTCGAGCAGTGTATCGCCCTTTAGAAAACGTTTAGAGACCGTTGTTCCGGCAAAAATACAGTGCCAACGTTCAATAACGTCTCTTGTACTCCAGTTTTCGGCTTTTGCTTCGTTAATACGGAGCACCGTATGGGTGTGGTTTGACATCACAGCAAAGGCACAGACATCAATAGCAAAGGTGCGTGCCAAGTGGATCAAACGATCCTCGACCCACTGTCTACGGTGTTCATAGCTTTTACCAGTGTACTGATCAATACCACAAAGGAAGCTGCGACGTACGCAGCGGGAAATGCAATGGTAGTAGGGCGTTGCATCGAGAGAAATTTGTGCTTTCCTTGGTTTGGGCATGTCTTCAGATCCTTTGAAGAGTGGCAGTTCTGTTTGAATATACAGTAATTTTAGAGTGGGTCAATATTTCGAGTGGGTGTCCAGTTAAATTGTAACAGGAACCAACACCAGTGATAATGTTTACAAGTATGATTTAAACGGTAACTTGATTGAAAGTGATCGTTACACTGTGATGTACACAACCTTCAATAAACCGGAAGTTATTTCGACAGCATCAACCAGCACGATATTTTCATATGGCCCTGAGAGATCTAGGTATAAAAAAGAAACCGATACAAGTGAAATAACGTATTACGTTGGGTCTGGACTTTATGAAGAAGTTGAAAATGGTGCAATCACAACACAGAAAGTTTTCATTGATGACTTTTTGTTAGTTAAATCTGAGGGTACTGAAACGGAGTATAACTATATCCATCGGGATCACCTAGGTTCGGTGGTCGCAATGAGCGATCAAGATGGAAGGACTATACAACAATTTTCATTTGAGCCATTCGGGGAGCGTAATCCCGATAACAGCGATTATACAAATCGTGGTTTTACAGATCATGAGCACTTGGGAGACTCCGGCTTAATTCATATGAACGGGCGGGTTTATGATCCGGTCATTGGGCGGTTTTTGTCGCCTGATCCGTTTATTCAAGATCCGTATAACAGTCAGAACTACAATCGTTACTCTTATGTGCTGAATAATCCGTTGAGTGCAACTGATCCTAGTGGTTATCGCTATGCAGGTTTCGCAGATGCAGGGGCTCCGGAGTTAAATATTGTTGATCCATGGACTCCGACATACACTGGTGATTTGTTTACGGATTTAGGATTAGATTTTCAGGCGGCCTTCCATAATATTCCCGCTGGAATCGTAAATAGAGGACTGGCATTCGCATCAACACCATCGATTTTATATTCTGAGTTCAATGACGTATCGATATCGCAAGCTGATCAAGACTTGTTCGGAATGGCTATGTCAGTGGCTCCTTTACTTGGAACCGCAGATTTTCTATTCAATCCTGGGTCTTTTTTTCGCATGGCGGGTAAATCGCTTAAAGGTGCGCCGAGTAGCATTGGCGTTCCGTTCTCGCGATCCTCAAATCCATTGGATACAGTTTTAGAGCTTGATTCTCAAGGTAATGAAATCATGTACAGAACTATGTCTGAGCAGCATCTACGAATTTTAGAGGAAACAGGTCAATTGGCTCATACCGGTGAAACATCACTATCTCCATTATTAGCATATTCAAGTCAATATAATGGAATTACTGTTAGAATTACCACTAAACCAGGTACGTCTGCTCAACTACAGGAAATAGGAATAGCGGCAAATGAACCTGCTGCATTTGAATTACCGCACTTATCGACGCAAACTGGTCCTTGGGTTCAAACGCATGCTAGATTTAAAGTAGAAAAAGGGCAAATGACTACTCAGCTAGGACAAGGTAGAGCTCTGGAAATATTCAACAAAAATATTATCGATTTTGAGCCACTTTATTAAAGAGGAGTTAGTAAATGTTTTTAAACCTGGAAGATTCTCCTGTGCCACTGAAGATGGTTTATTCTTTAGCGGAGGATCTCAAGAAAAATCCCGATCGTATTCGGTTGGCCCATGAATTAACTCTAGATTCTTCTAAACCACGCATGGGGCTTAAAGGGAGTCATGGTCTTTTTGCTTCAAATGAGTGGTGGAATAGTATTCGAGAAGGAAAGATCCCTATAACGATTATCTCTGGTGTGATTACGCAGGCTTATGTATCTGGACAGGATTCCATTGAAGACAATAATACTGTTGATTTGCGCTTAAGTGATGGCACTACAGAGACGATAGGGATTTACTCAAACAAAAAAGAGGATATATCCTTGTTTAAAAAGGGATGTATGGTGCAAGTAGCCTACGCTTTGGATGAGCTAAAAAGGCAGCCTGCTCGAAATGGTAGAATTAACTATTCAAAAGTTGCTTTGGAGTTGGCAATTTCTGAAAATGAGGGATAAAGTGCTTCGATTAATTAATCCATCATGAGGTTAGTTATTAAATGAGTTGGCGTTGGATATTCTGTCTCCTTTGGCAATATAAGTTTCGCTGCTTCTAGGCGATTGTTTTCTACTAGGAGTCTGTCGGATTATTCACATCAAATCGGTTAATATAGAAGATCCCAAAAACACAAATAAGACGAACAAATATGGCTGTTCAGTTTAAACAATTAGACAGAAAAACTCCTTATTTACTACCCCCAAGCGTACAAGACTATTTGCCCGAAGATCACTTGGCCTGTTTTGTCGTTGAAATTGTCGAACAACTGGATTTAAGCGCATTCACTGATGTTTATTCTGGCAGAGGAAAAAAGCCTTATCATCCAGCCATGCTGGTCGCACTATTATTCTATGGCTATGCCACCGGCGTTTTCTCAAGCCGGAAGTTGGAGAAAGCAGCATACGATTCCATTGCTGTGCGCTACATCTGCGCAAATTCTTATCCCGATCACGACACGATTGCCACCTTTCGCAAGCGGTTTCTAAAAGAAATCGAGGGATTGTTTGTCGATATTCTACTAATCGCTGAAACGATGGGGTTACTGAAGCTGGGCACTGTAAGCCTTGACGGTACTAAAATCAAAGCCAACGCCAGCAAGCACAAGGCACTGAGCTGGGAATATGCCAACAAGCTGGAAGAGCAGCTTAAGGCGGAAGTTGTAGAACTGATGCAAAAGGCTGAAGAGGCCGACAACGCTACGCTACCTGAAGAGATGAACGTGCCTGAAGAGTTGGCGCGCCGCGAGCAGCGATTGAACACCATTGCGCAAGCCAAGAAGAAAATTCAGGCCCGCGCCAAAGAGCGCTTTGAACGTGAACAAGCCGCATATGAAGAAAAGGTGGAACGGCGCAAATGCTATGAGGAAGAGACGGGAAAAAAGCCTAGAGGGCGTCAACCTGTCGCCCCTTCTGAAGGGCCGCTGCCCAAGGATCAAGTTAATCTAACAGATGAAGAGTCGCGCATTATGCCGACACAGGGCGGCTTTGAGCAGGCTTACAACGCTCAGGCAGGTGTTGATATTGAAACGTATCTCATTGTGGAGCAGCATCTGAGTCAGTCCCCAAATGACAAACTGGAAGTCTCTTCCACGCTGGAGAATCTTGATCAGTTACCGGAGAGCCTGGGGGCGGTTCGTCAACTGCTTGCCGATACGGGTTACTTTAGCGAAGCCAATACCGAGAAATGTGAATCGGCAGGTGTTGAGCCCTTAATACCCGAAAAACGCCATCACCACAATTTGCCGCTTAAGGAACGCTTAGCCGAAGATCAGGAAGCGCCAGAGAATCCGACAGCAGTTGCGGCGATGAAACACCGCTTGCAAACCAAGGCAGGTCGAGAGGCATACGGCCAAAGGAAGTCCACCGTAGAAACGGTCTTTGGAATAATTAAGCATGTTCTTGGTTTTCGTCAATTTTTACTGAGGGGTTTTGATTCAGTGCAGAGTGAATGGAGTTTAGTGTGTCTCGCTTGGAATCTGAAGCGAATTCATGCGTTAAAGGTGGCTTAAGGTCGTAAACAAAAGCTTTGTAGGAAGCATTTTTCGTTTCCAAAGCTATCGAAAAGCCCCGGACTTAGATATATGCTCGATCAACTAAAATTCAACCGGCTATGTGACTGAGGATGGTTTGAGTTTTGCCAATCCGACAGACTCCTAGTGAGTGAATTTCTTTTGCAAGTTCACTTACTTCATCGATATTCTGGATCCATTTATTGACATAAAGTTGAACGGCTTCGTTGGTTAACCCAATTTGGATGGCTCTGTGACTTAGTGGATTCAAATTTAGATCGCGCTCTGGGTCCCACTGGATTCGAACTGGCGTTGAATTTTTCAACCTTAACCACTCTTCTTTATCCTGGTAGTAATAGGCTTTGTGGCTGAGTAAACTATGACCAAGGGCCCATTCAAATCCTGCTCTTGATATGTCAATGGCTAGGATGCGTTTTTGATTGTCGTCTTTTTTACCCCAGCCAGAGCGATACATCATCCATAGGAATGAGGGCTTTATCCAGGTCATACGTCCCATTTTGAATGGTGGTGAAATAAATCTTCCATTTTCGAGAGCGCTGCTTGCTATTGAATCGCTGAATGCTTGGTACACCCTAATTGTATTTTCATCATACATAGCGCGTATTTGTCGAGTGGGGATTGCCATTTTTGATCCTCCGACGGTTTTTGAAATTGGATGAAGAAAAACCACTTAAATACAAAAGTGTGAATAGGCAATCTAATTTATCATCAATTAAATATGCGGTAGCATGTTATTGATGCTTGTTTATAATGTGTCCAGCATCTTGGTACCAAGTTTGGGTGATGTGTTAGCCTCGCCGAACCCATATCATGTATCTTTGGTTTCTAAGTTTCCTATAACGAATCCTTTGTAAGCGCCGTTAAATCGACACACTTCCCCTAACTGTATTGAGCCACATTTTTTAAAGAAGATTCCAGCACGACATTCCACGGTAACAGGGCCTCAAGTTTCTCAACCGTATCCGCCTCACCGATTCGATTCAGAACATAATGGATGTAAGCAGAAGGTTCCAGTTGGTTGGCTTTAGCGGTCTCGATCAAGGAGTAGCAGGTCGCACTGGCTCTGGCACCTTGGCTTGTATCAGCAAACAGCCAAGCGCGCCGGCCTATGGCAAAAGGACGTATCGCATTTTCTGCCAATGCATTGCTGATATTGAGATAGCCTTTCTCACAATATCCTATCAGATAAGGCCACTGGTTTAAGGTGTATTCCATGGCCGTACGGGTGAGCGATCCTTTCATGACCTTGCTGACGTTTTTCTCCAGCCAGCTCTTGAATTCGTTCAGCAGTGGAACACTCATTTCCTGACGGACACGGTACCGTTCAGCCTCTTTTCGATCCTGTATCTCGCGCTCTATTGCGTAGAGCTTTCGAATGTAACTCAGTGCCATGTCGGCCTTGCTGACTTTGCCTTTTTTAGTTTTGCTGCTATTCGGTGCACCCTTGATGGCTTCAATATACTTACGTCTGGCGTGATCCCAACAGCCAATACGAGTAATATCGTTTTCACGACATACTTTGGCATAACCTGCATACCCATCGGCTTGCAAGGTGCCCGTAAACCCTTCCAGCAGGCGAACAGGAACATTCCCCGAAAAACGAGGACACCCACCCGTAAGTTTCAAACCTCGGATTACGGAACTTGGTATGTCACTCAGTACGTAGCTAGCACGTATTGCAGGTAAAAGGGAAAACTATCGCGTTGAGGTGGCAAGTTTAATGCTGGAAGGGGCGTGAACGAAATATCCCGAGCGTAAAGTGCCCCCGAGTTGCTCGGTGATGCTTCAGACGAGATGAAAAAGAGGGTGTCTTAAGTCGAAAATAAACTTCGATATTTCGCCAAACCAGAAACTCGCTGGTGGCCAAGGGTCTTACTGGCGATTTTCACCCGGTCAGCATGGCCCACGAAGGTTGGAAACAATGATTCCATTTTCCCGGTGAGTTGCATCCACTGTGCTTCGTTGATGTTCAAGCGTTTCAGGATGGGGGGGAGTGTTGTTGATATCGATCCGCGCTTGTCTTCCCGTTGAATGCGCCCGGTCCAATCAACCAGTTCCAAGTAATCTTGCAAATTAAACTGAAGTCCATCCGGTTGGTCTTTTATAGGGTTTCCGACGAAGGGGAGCAGGTAATCCGGTTGATAGGGTGAGTCTGATTTTGCTGCTCTAATTCGCTTTTGAACGGAGGTGTGATCCGATGATTCTGGTGAATTGGCCATGCCTGCTCGGATCGGGTTCAGGTCGACGTAGGCAAGACAGGCTGCTATAGCTTGTTCATCCAGAAGTGCCTGGCATTTGAAGCGGCCTTCCCAGAATCGCCCGGTGCATTGGTCTTCCTGATTGGCTGCTCGTGCAATCGGCTCATTTAATGACCGCATGAACCAGCTGATATCCTGTAGTCGCGCTCGCCATAATTTAGCCAGAGTAGTGATTTGATTGAGCTCACATTCGAGCAGTGTATCGCCCTTTAGAAAACGTTTAGAGACCGTTGTTCCGGCAAAAATACAGTGCCAACGTTCAATAACGTCTCTTGTACTCCAGTTTTCGGCTTTTGCTTCGTTAATACGGAGCACCGTATGGGTGTGGTTTGACATCACAGCAAAGGCACAGACATCAATAGCAAAGGTGCGTGCCAAGAGGATCAAACGATCCTCGACCCACTGTCTACGGTGTTCATAGCTTTTACCAGTGTACTGATCAATACCGCAGAGGAAACTGCGTCGTACGCAGCGGGAAATGCAGTGGTAGTAGGGCGTTGCATCGAGAGAAATTTGTGCTTTCCTTGGTTTTGGCATGTCTTCAGATCCTTTGAAGAGTGGCAGTTCTGTTTGAATATACAGTAATTTTAGAGTGGGTCAATATTTCGAGTGGGTGTCCTGTTAAATCGTTAATGGAGGTATAAATGGGTTTAAGCTTGATGTAACAGTTTTGAATCCTCCAGGAATGTGACTAAACAAAAATGAGTAATATTGAAAATCTAAAACACATATTGAATCCTCCTCTGGATCCATTGGAAACAGATACAGACTGGGATCCGGTGGAAAATCAACTAGGGATTAAGCTTCCTCAAGACTATAAAGACTTTATTACTAGTTACGGTACAGGTTCGGTCGATAGTTTTTTATGGATTTTTAATCCCTTTTCTAAAAACCAAAATATAAACTTATTTAAGTGTTTGGAAACTTATAGAGAAGTTTTTGAATATCTTGATAAAAATACAAGTGAAATTGCTATATTTTCGTTATTTCCCGCTGCACGTGGGTTATTACCCTTTGCCGCGACTGACAATGGTGATGTTTTATTTTGGTTAGTTGACGGTGATCCCGAAAACTGGTCGATTGTCATAAATGATGCTCGGCAAGATGAGTATGAAAAATTTGATGTGTCTTTGGTGGCGTTTCTAACCGATATTCTGTCCAATAAGCTAAAAAGTGATGTCCTACCCGTTGGTTTTCCGACAGAAAATCCATCTTTTAGATCAATTTGTTGACATTCACTTTTTAAAGATATTTTATGAAGACACCCACTCGTCAGTTTCAAACGGTAGTTTACGCAATTAGGTATTTCACTCAGCGCTGAGCGGCCGCAAATTGCGGGTAAAAGAAAAACTATCGCGGTGATGTGGAAAGAATAGTACTGGAAGGGGCGTGAACGGTAAATTTCGAGCGTAAAGAGTCCCCGAGTTGCTCGGTGATGCTTCAGACGAGATGAAAAAGAGGGTGTCTTAAGTCGAAAATAAACTTCGATATTTCGCCAAACCAGAAACTCGCTGGTGGCCAAGGGTCTTACTGGCGATTTTCACCCGGTCAGCATGGCCCACGAAGGTTGGAAACAATGATTCCATTTTCCCGGTGAGTTGCATCCACTGTGCTTCGTTGATGTTCAAGCGTTTCAGGATGGGGGGGAGTGTTGTTGATATCGATCCGCGCTTGTCTTCCCGTTGAATGCGCCCGGTCCAATCAACCAGTTCCAAGTAGTCTTGCAAATTAAACTGAAGTCCATCCGGCTGGTCTTTTCTAGGGTTTCCGACGAAGGGGAGCAGGTAATCCGGTTGATAGGGTGAGTCTGATTTTGCTGCTCTAATTCGCTTTTGAACGGAGGTGTGATCCGATGATTCTGGTGAATTGGCCATGCCTGCTCGGATCGGGTTCAGATCGACATAGGCAAGACAGGCCGCTACAGCTTGTTCATCCAGTAGTGCCTGGCATTTGAAGCGGCCTTCCCAGAATCGCCCGGTGCATTGGTCTTCCTGATTGGCTGCTCGTGCAATCGGCTCATTTAATGACCGCATGAACCAGCTGATATCCTGTAGTCGCGCTCGCCATAACTTAGCCAGAGTAGTGATTTGATTGAGCTCACATTCGAGCAGTGTATCGCCCTTTAGAAAACGTTTAGAGACCGTTGTTCCGGCAAAAATACAGTGCCAACGTTCAATAACGTCTCTTGTACTCCAGTTTTCGGCTTTTGCTTCGTTAATACGGAGCACCGTATGGGTGTGGTTTGACATCACAGCAAAGGCACAGACATCAATAGCAAAGGTGCGTGCCAAGTGGATCAAACGATCCTCGACCCACTGTCTACGGTGTTCATAGCTTTTACCAGTGTACTGATCAATACCACAAAGGAAACTGCGACGTACGCAGCGGGAAATGCAATGGTAGTAGGGCGTTGCATCGAGAGAAATTTGTGCTTTCCTTGGTTTTGGCATGTCTTCAGATCCTTTGAAGAGTGACAGTTCTGTTTGAATATACAGTGATTTTAGAGTGGGGTCCTGTTAAATTTTGCAAGTGCCTGGGAAAACCATTTTCCGCGCAGAGATCGCTAGGCGTTTTGGTCTGAACGATAACTCCAACACCGGTTAAAAGTTTCTTAACCCGATTGCTCTATTCTGATTTACTGAGTCACTTTAGATTCATTATTCGCTTGGTTGAGGTCATTTGATTTCTACCTTTTGTTCAGCCGTATATCCTCTGGGAAAACCTCAATTAATATTTTAGCACATAGACTATACTGATCTTTTTAGCAGAAATGAAACGCAAATTTTTCTTTCTTTATTACGTGTAGAAACGGCCGATTGCGTGGCAGAAGTGAATTTTTGGATTAGTAAATTAGGGGATATCTATGAATGGAATGTGCTTGAGGGACTATTGGAGCAATCCTTTGAAGATGATGTGTGTAGTCGTTTTGTTTGTCTGTGTAATCATTACACAGAAGTTGTGGGCAAATGACTGCGAGTCCAGGCAGTACACAGAGTCAGAGCGTAAGGTCGCAGATGCCTATATTGCCTATTATGGTCGCCCTGCTGATTTTGAGGGATTAAAGTATTGGTCTGAGATATTGGAGCAAGAAGGTGGTGATATTAGTCGCATCATTCAAGCTTTCGGTAATTCTGAAGAGTTTGATGCGGCATTTGGAGATTTATCGAATGAAGAATTGATTAAGAATTTATTTAGACAAATGTTTGGCCGTGACCCGGATGACGCTGGGTTAGCATTCTATCTGGAAGAGCTTGAGAGCGGGCGAAGAACTCTCCAAAGTATAACTCTTGATGTACTAAATGGTGCGCAAAACAAAGACCTGCAGGTAGTGGAAAATCGTTTTGAGCTAGCATCGTTTTATACGAACTTGGTAGAACAACATGCTGAAATAGAATACTCAAGTCAGATAACGGATAATCTGCTGGATACTGTTACTTATTCGAAACACCATCAATTAACATGTTTGGCTTTATATATGTACTACGGATTAATACCTTCTGAACCGTATATCGCGCTATTGGATCTGGAGCCAGATAACAATTTTTATATTACCGCTCCTGAGATATCTCCTGCCATCGTATATTCCGGGATAGTTGGAACGATTACCTACCCCAATGATAATGAAGACTATTTACTATTAAATACTAAAGATTCAGAAGAGCCAATACCTGTATTATTTCGGCTAGATACTGTGACCTCTCAAACTGTTGGTGATCTAGATCTTGAAGTTCTAGATGAGTCATTGAATCAGGTCGGCTTGTCGCAAAACAAGAATACCTCACTAGGTGCCGAGCAAATATCAATTGATTTGCTCCCAAACTCAGTCTATTACGTCCGAGTATATCAGTTTGGAAACATAGATGGCCGACCTTCAATAAGGTACGATTTGACAATTATACTACAAGAATAATTAGGTCTAGATATTGGGTAGAGTAACACTTTCGGATGAAATACTGATAAAGTTTGCACCGCACTCGTTATCCGTTCGTACTGAGGCAGAGTTGGAAAGCAGGTTGGCAGTGGCCACGATATGGGCAGAATGTCTGTCGTTATTAGCCGACAGACTGCTCTCCCTATATGATCTTTGGGGCTGATATAGCCAAGCAATAAGCCCTCTTATTTGAGGATTTCGACAAAAAATGTCGACGAATTGTCCGGAATCCGTCCGATAAATTGATTCGAATGACATGTCATGCGAAAGCAAAGCCGGAATTTGTGACGACGCAAAGTTCGGAACTTCCTTCCTCAATACTCTTATAAATATCTTTAAGTCAATTAGTTATAGCTCATCTTAGACGATTTGCTCATTTCTTGAAAATGTAAAGTCGACGACATGCTCGGAAAACATTTTATGATATTCTATCTTATTGAAAGTATTGGATAAAACATCTTTGGATACTCAAATGTCGAAGAAAAAGCTGGAAAAATAGGCATTTCGAATAACAGCTAATTTCATAACTTTATGATTTAAAAGGAGTGAAATTGAAATAGATTAAAAAGTGAGCAAAAATTGCTTGGCTAGAAAAAGAAGCGCATACTGAAATTGTCGTTGTTACACAGCCTCTGGCTGGAGGCAATGCAATGAGCTTACATACTCATGACCTTTATTCACCGTTTGTTTCCTCTAAACTTTAGGATAGAGAGAAAGAAACAACGTATTCGAGAGCGGATCAAATATTGTTGGGGCTCAAATAACGATAACCTGACCTGCACTCTACTGAGTAGCTAAATTAGATAGCTCTTACTTCATTTAATAGCTCAGGATGACGATCTAAAACTTTCAGCAGTTTAATCAATGACAGAGGAGGTTTCGTTTTGCCAGTCTCATACCGAGAGAAAGCATTTACTCCTCCTCCAAATATTTCCGCTGCTTGTTTTTGATCTAAGTGCAGTTTTTTTCTGACCTCAGAAATATAAGACGGATCAATAATAGATGCGTTAACTTGTTGATTAAAGTGTCTTATTTGGTCTCCATACATTTTCGCTTCATCTCGATCAAGAATAAACTCAGAGCACGCAGGGCAAAACTCCCCAGTTATACTGGGTATAGTCGTTGTCTCGCCTTTGTAACTGTAATTTATATCACGCGTGTCGTGTATTAAATCAGCGGCACCACAAACAGGACATTTCATTTCTTATAACTCCTTAAACGAAATTACCAAGACATCTTCAACAACTGTTAGCTTTAGATAAATATCAGCAGAGCTTGTATTTGGTCGATAAACATCTTGCCAAATATTATGATCAGCGTAAGTAGTCATACTTTTATAAAAGTCCGACGACTTTAAATTCATGATGGTACGCTCAATATCATCCTGGTCTAAACCTAAAAGAGTAGCGCCCTCAATAGCAGATCTTGTGACTCTTAGCTTTCCTTGTTCTACTAGCCCTTTAACAATTGCCAACTTGCAATGAGGGGTTCGCTTTTCCATTCCTGAGTTAACCTAATTGGTTATTTTTGAAAAGTATATGATTAATGTAATGGATATGCAATTTAATAAGTTAAAATGCGGATAATTGGTAATTTCAGGCTCAACAGAGGCTAAATATGAAACGTCAACAGGCCCTAGCCTGAGGAAAGCCCATTTTGTCGTTAGAAAATTAATAATAGGATGTCTCTTATGGGCTTTCCATGCCAAGTATCTTAAATAATCACTAGGTCTGCTTCACCAGAATTGCGGGCTACGCCAGTTCTGGCAAACCTGTTTTTGTCAAAAGATCTTCTTGCGTGAGCCCCTGCCATTGACTGGCTAACAAGGTTGCTGCCTCTCCGATTTTGAACCTGAATGAAGGAAAACAACAATGAATGTACATCCGCCGTTACCACTCATTGATGAAATTCTCGAACCATGGCGAACGGTATTGGGGGACGACTTTCAGAGCTATCGGAATCACTGTATCCGTATGGCACTGTTTTGCTTCGCGTTGAAGGCAAACTGTACGCCTGAAGAAAAAAAGAAAATCCAGATTGCCGCAGCATTCCATGATATTGGTATCTGGATTGAAAATACTCTCGACTATATCCCGCCTTCTGTTTCGCCGGCAATGGCGTATTTAACAGAGCATAAACTCGAGCCTTGGTCAGAGGAAATCACCCTGATGATCACGGAACATCATAAACTGACCCCTTATCAAAACGGGGCGTTTCCGTTGGTTGAGGTTTTCAGACAAGGTGACTTGGTGGATTTTTCACTGGGTTGGGTGCGAAACGGGCTGAAAAAGTCTGAAGTAAACAGCATTAGATCCAGCCTGCCAAATGCGGGCTTTCATACCATGTTATTCAAACGTGGATTTCAATGGTTTAAAAATCACCCCTTTAACCCTGCGCCGATGATGAAGTGGTAAGCCTCCAATTCTTCCGAAAAGCCTCTTATCGCCTACTCGGTAATGATTCCCGGTATTCCGAGGGGGTTTGAGAAAATTCTTTTTTAAAGTTTCGACAAAATACTGTGGCAGAGCCGAATCCTGATTGCTCGGCAATTTGCTGGATTTGCAGGTCTGTAGATTGAAGCAGGCTTCGGGCGATGTTGAGCCGTTGTTTCATCAAGTATTGGATGGGATTATGGCCCGTGGCACTGACGAAGCGCCTTGACAGGGTTCGGGCGGTGACATTGAGTTGTTTGGCCAGTGTATCCAGCGAAATTTCCGCTGAATAGTTCAGCCGGATGGCATCTCGCGCGGCATCCACCAGCGTATCATTGCAGCTGGGCTCCAGAAAGCGGGGCAGTGGTGCATCCTTCGCGCGGATAGTGAAGTAATGAGACGCAAACTCTGCGGCCCGATCACCCAGGAACCGCTGGATTAACAATATGGCGACATCGAACGTTGCGGGTGTGCTGGACGTGGTGATGACCCTGTCGGCTTCGACCATTTGCAATTGCGGTGTGACCTTCACGTTCGGGTAGCGTTGTTTGAACATATTTACTGAGGCCCAGTGTATGGTTGCCTCTCGTCCATCGAGTAGGCCCGCTTCTGCCAGATAAAATACCCCGGTCACCAAGCCTGCGATGATGCTGCCGTTTTCGTGTTGGTCACGGAGCCAATCCAGTGCTGCTCTGGATTCCTTCAAATTCACACCTGACAATTCCCATACTGAGGGCACGACGACCGCATCAAACTGGATATCACGGACGGCTGGATCGGCAAAGCATCGGGTATCCACTTTGAATCCGGAAAAGCCACTGATGTTTTTCCGGGTAGTTCTTAACAGACTGATCTCAAAACGGT
The DNA here is from genome assembly GCF_002162375.1 of Oleiphilus messinensis. GTDB lineage: Bacteria > Pseudomonadota > Gammaproteobacteria > Pseudomonadales > Oleiphilaceae > Oleiphilus > Oleiphilus messinensis. The sequence continues at coordinate 212,538 of NZ_CP021425.1, forward strand.
TGAAATTGACCTGTCGGGTGGTTCGTGCGCTCAAGGCCATGCCGTGGAAGACCTCTACCGCACTGGTCACCGTACTGCTCCAATATTGATCTGGAATCAAGTAGGCGATTTTGATTGATGATTGGTTCTTGTCCATAAATTAAGGGCTTTGGTGGGTTTTTAATTCGGGCACTGTGTTGATCCGGCGTTTTCTGTTTGGGATCGAATTGTCGGCTTGCAAGTCGTTTTGTCTATAATAGTTGATTAAGTGTCAATTTACGTTATTTTGGGTTGATCAAATCTTGTTAAAGTAAATTATACCTGCGGAGGTGGCTAAGCAAGAGACCTTTTCAATAACAAGAGGATTGATGAATGGACCGACAAACTGAAATTCGATTAATTAAAGATGTGTTGGCGTTGAAGGCAAAAGGTGAAACCCAATACCATGCGTCTACTCAAACTCATTCGACTGAGCGGTACGTATCGGATGTTTGGTTTAAACAAGAACTGGACAACATTTTTCTCGGGCGGCCAATGGCTATCGGTGTCGCCAGTGAAGTGCCAAATGTGGGTGACTACATTGCACTGGACTGGATTAAGGGCATGTCATTGCTCATGGTGCGGGATCAGCACAATCATATCCGTGTCTTTGCCAACGCCTGTCGCCATCGTAATGCCCGCCTGGTGGAGCATGGCAAGGGAGGGTGCAAGAAGAAATTCAGTTGTCCTTATCATGCCTGGACCTATAGCACTGAAGGTGAATTGGTCGGGGCACCAGATTTTGAGCGGGGATTCAGCGACCTGGACAAGAAAGCGTTGGGACTCATCGAATTTAACAGCCGCGTGGTACAGGGCATTGTATTTGTTCATCTTGATCTCGACCAGCAATTGCCGGAGACCTTGCTCGCTGATGAAATGAAATCCGGCTTTGATTTTCTGGATATTGAAAAGCAACGGGTCTACAAGCGCCGCAGTTATGTTTTGAAGGCGAACTGGAAAATCCTGACCGAAGGTGGCATCGAGGCCTACCATTTTAATGTCGCGCACCGGAATACCCTTGCCCCTTTTTTCCTGGGAAACCTGTCTACATGGGAAACCTGGGGCGGCATGGATATGCGTATGATACTCCCCAAAAAAACAATGCTTGAAGCTAGCAGTTTGCCCGAAGATAAATGGGACATGCGTAAAATGGCCAATATTATTTACACGCTGTCTCCGTCGTTGCTGTTTCTGGCTCAACCCGACAACATTTCGCTGATCAGGATGGTACCGTTAAGCCCAGGCGAGACGCGGATCGAAGAGGTGCTTTTGGTTGATGCCCCCAAGAATGGCTCAAACGCATGGTCAGAAGAAGAACTCAAACGCCATGAAACCAATCATAATCTGGTCTATAAAATCTTGAGTGAAGATTGGCTGCTGGGAGAAGCAATCCAGGCCAATATGGAGAGTGGCGTTGTGAAGGAAGTGCACTTTGGCCGTTTCGAGTCGGCATTAACTTGGTTTCATACTGAATACGAGAAGGCATTGGGGCTGGATAACCGTATGATCGCTCGAGCAGTATAGAGCCGCAGGCCAATGTCAAAAAAATTTCCCTAATTCGTCATACAAGCTAAAGTGAAGAGTATTGTCGATAGCGTTGTCGGTACCTGGTGCTGATTACGATCAGTTTTGTTCATAACACCGATATACAGGTCGCGCTCCCCGTGAATATCTCCAACAAATTAGGGATAGCCTTTGTATCAAGTATCTTTCTCGTCGGCTTCACTGCCTACTATGGCATGCTGGAAGTTGAAGAAAACTTCAATGATGTCATCAAGTCTGAAACGCTCAAGGTTGAGTCTGCTCTTGAAATGGAGATTAATCTGAACGAGGCAGGCTCATCATTGTTTGTGTATCTTACGGACCCAAACCCTGTTCTGCTGGATCGATTTAGCCGGGATATTTCGGAATTACACCATTATTTCAACCAGATACAACAGGAAGCTCGTCTCGCCGGGGAAGGGCTTGAGACACTTGAAGTCGTCCGGGTAAAAATTACAAAGTTTGAGTCCTCAGCAGAAAATCTGATATCGGTTGTTGATCGACAGAATTTGCTGATTCTTGAGCGTAGGTCGTTATTGGATGAAGACATTGAACCGTTGCTGGATAACGAACTTCAGCCGAGTATCAATGAAAATGAGCCTGATTTCATTGATAAATTACGTGCCTTTATGGAGTTGGAGATTAACATTCATGAATTAATCTCTGCTGTCCGTGGCTATCTGTTGCGTCATGATGCCTATTTGAAAGACCGGATAGCAGACAGTATTTCGGACTTCGAATACTGGCACAGTACTTTGGAACATCTTGAGCTCACTCCGTTGCAACATGAAAAGTTCAATAAGTTGCTGGTTTACTTTGCAGATATAAAATCCATGAGTATCCAGATTCTGGATATGGAGGACCGGAAGGCCGCTATCGTTCTGGATATGGAACAGCTCATGGCTGAACTGGATGTTCTGTTTGATACCAAGATTCAAAGGCGGGCCGAGAATGAGATTGTTGAAGCCCGCGCCCAAACGCTTTCTATCATTACCCTGATAGAGTGGGTGATTATTGGAACGGTGTTGCTGGGGTTGATTATGACCTACCTGATTATATCCCCGATTACGCGCAATATTCGCGAATTAAGCCGTGGCATTGTCGATATGCGAAGTGGCAACGCGGCAGCAGTGCATATTGACTCCAAAGATGAATTTGGCCAGCTGGCTAATGCGTTTAACGAAATGTCAGGTGCAATTCAGGAGAAAACAAAATCCCTAGAGGCGATTAATACCGAGCTTGAAAATCAAATTGCCATGCGTAGAGAGGCCGTCAGCGATAAAGATAAAGCAGATGCGGCGAACGAGGCCAAGTCAGTCTTTCTGACTTCGATGAGTCATGAGATCCGAACACCTCTGAATGCCGTGATTGGTCTTACGGAACTGACGTTGAGAAGCGATTTATCGGAGCGTCAGCGAGAGCAACTGAAGCGGGTTGTTTCTTCTGGCAAGAATTTGTTGGGCTTGATCAACCATATTCTTGATTATTCCAAAATTGAAGCCGGCGATTTACGGCTCGAATCTGTTGATTTTGGTTTGGATGAAGTGTTGTCCAGCATGGCAGATATTGTCTATCTCAAAGCGGAAGAAAATGGCTCGGAAGTGATTATTAATGTGAAGGAGGATGTCCCAACTCGTTTGATTGGTGACCCGCTTCGAATTGGCCAGATTCTGATAAATCTGGCGGGTAATGCCGCTAAGTTTACGGAAAACGGGAACATCATTATCACGGTGGAAAAGTAAAGTGGGAAACATGAAATCCTCGATATGATTCGTATCTGTGTATCCGATACCGGGATTGGCATGTCTGATCAGGAGCAAAAGAAACTCTTTAATGCTTTTGTCCAGGCGAGCGACAGCACATCGCGTAAGTATGGGGGAACCGGGCTGGGTTTGACGATATCCAAACGGCTGGTTGAAGCGATGGGCGGGCAGATATCCGTGGAATCTACAGAAGGGATTGGCAGCACCTTCAGTTTTACGTTTCCGCTGGTTGAAACCGAGGAGCGGGAAAGTGCGATGTTTCTGAACCAGCTTGAGCATGGACAATATCCTATTGTCATTATCGATGATAACCAGGCCGTGCTCGATACCCTGGAGCGTACGTTGACCCGAATCGGGTTTCCTGTGAGGTGCATCGCCTCCAGCGTGGAATCTGTTGTGCAGATCGTTGACTATATTTCCAGTGGCCAGTTACCCAAAATTATTCTCGTAGATTTGATTATGCCGGAGATGGATGGCCTGGAAACCATTCAGCGCTTTGCCACGCTGACAGAAGGGCAAAAACCGGAGATTATCCTGATGGCCGCCCATCAGGATGTTGATCACTTTCAAAATGGCATCAAAGTATACGGCATTGAGCATATTCTCCATAAACCCGTTAACACTGCACATTTACTGGATACTCTGGTCGACATTTTCAAAGGCAACAAAACGAAAAAAAGCCAGAAAGTGGGTTCAATCGATGTTGCCCAAACTGTGCGAGCGGTTCGGGAGGGGCTGAAGTTGTTGCTTGTGGAAGATAATGAAATGAACCAGATGGTTGGGGTGGGGGTCTTGGAGCAAGCCGGTTTTTATGTTGATGTTGCGGATACCGGGGTCAGTGCATTGGAAAAAATTGGTAAGCAGTCTGCCGATGATCAATATCACTTGGTGATCATGGATGTTGAAATGCCGGAGATGAATGGCTTTGAGGCAACCAAAGTCCTTCGATCGCAAGCACAATATGTGAATCTACCCATTATTGCCATGACCGCCCATGCCTTCGAAGAGCAGCGTAATGCCTGTTTTGAAGCGGGCATGAATGACCACATCCCCAAACCAATTGATGCACGGGAGTTAATTTCTACCGTCAATTACTGGATTAGTAAATACGATAATCAGGACGGTTTTCATAAATGACCCGTTAATTTTCCGTCAATCCGTTCCATTCCCTTAACCAGGTCGAAAAATCTTCGGGAGGCAAGGGCTTGGAGATAAAGTACCCCTGCACGAGGTCGATGCCCAATGCCGAAATTCGATCCCAGTCCTCTCGTGTTTCGACCCCCTCGGCAACGGATGCAATGGCCAGTTGTTGGGCAAGTGAAGCGCTGGACTCCAGAATACGTCGAGTTGAATCATTTTCCCCGGCGCCATAAACGAAGGATCTGTCAATTTTCAATTCACTGAAGGGAATGTGCTGAAGCTGACTCATTGAGGAGTAGCCCGTGCCAAAGTCGTCGATGGAAAGACAAATTCCGAGAATTTTCAGCCGGGTTAAGACCTCGAGCACATTGGTCGCATCACGCATTAGTGCCGTTTCAGTGATTTCAAGAATGATATCGCTGGGGTCGATGGCTTCATTTTTTAGCTTTGCGGCGAGATTGGTTGCGAAATCCAGTTGGGAAAGGTTCAACATGGAGACATTGATCGACAGTTTGAGCCGGTGACCTTCCGCTTTGAATCGTTTCAATTCCTGAATCGACATGTCGATCACCCGCTCTGTGATGGCGTTGATCAAGCTGGACTCTTCTGCCAGCGGAATAAACTCATCCGGCCCGACAATGCCGCCAAATTCCGAGCTAAACCATCGAATGAGCGCTTCTGCGCCAAACACACATTGTGATTGCACATTTACCTTGGGTTGGAAAAACAGCGTGAATTCATCGTTATCCAGGCCAAATTGTATGGCATCGGCTGAAACCGAGCGCTTACCGAAAGGTTTGGGTTTCGGGGCGAATGGTTCATTGAAAACCTGATCCAGCAACAATGCCAATGCTTCTTTCTGAATCGGCTTTTGAATTGCACCGAGTACATCGAGATTATGGGCTTTACCCAGATCCCGCGCCATGCGCAGAATATCGGAATCCAGACCACTGATCACCGCAACTTTGCCGTCAAAATTGACTTCTGCCAAATGGCGCAATAAAGCCAGGCCATCCATATCAGGCATTTCAATGTCGCAAATAATGAGATCGAGCGGACTTACCGATTGTCTGCTCTCAACTAACGCCAGTGCTTCCTGTCCTGAGCACGCTGTTTCACATGTTTGGATCTCCAATTCTTCGAGTGCACAAAGGAAGAGTTCTATGGCAAATTCGTCATCATCCACAATCATCAGATTTAACTGTGTGATGTCTGGCATGTTATCTCCTATTGACGACTATCGGGAATGTTAAATGTATGACGATATCGTCAGTGTATCAGTGCGTTAATATCCGGTAGCCAAGTGTTTTTTAAATAGTCTAGCACTCCCGTTACCAAAGGTTGTAGTTCCGGAACTTTTGCATCGAGAATGTCTGTATTTCCATCTTTTCCTGCCTTTTCCAAGGTCTCACTTAGACTGGCTAACTCTGAAGCACCAATAGACCGTGCGGATGATTTCAATTGATGGGCTAATTTACCCACCTTTGTACCGTTTTGATCCTTGTGGGCCAGAATGACTTCATTGAGTAAGCGTTCTGTGGTTTCCATAAACTTGGTGAGTACGCGTTTTTGAATCTTCGGATTTGTTCCTACAACTTTGGCCAGCATCTCCCGATTTACCGGGCCCACCGCGCTGCCCTCGATAGCGCTCTCCTGGATTGTACTTTCCTGGATAGTTCTTTTCTGGATCGCGTTCAAGGGTGTGTTTCCTGATTCGGTAACCTGTTTGAGCGCTGTTTGGGGTCGGGCAAGCGGTAACCAGCGTTGCAGAATGGTCTCGAGCACCGGGAGCGTCAGTGGCTTGGATAAAAAATCATCCATACCCGAGGCGGTACACAGCTCAACCTCGCCGGGCATCGTACTGGCGGTCACGGCGATAATTGGTAAACGTGGGCGATGGTGTTCTGTTTCGTATTTCCGGATGGAGCGCGCCAAGTCATAGCCATCCATCCCCGGCATATGGCAGTCCGTGAGGAGCAAGTCAAATTCCTCCCGTGTGACTTTGGCAAAAGCAGAAACACCGTCTTCGACAACGGTGACATCTGCGCCGAATTGCTCTAACTGTGAACCAATTACTTCCCGATTGGTGGGGTTATCTTCCGCCACGAGAATTCGTTTACCCGGGAATTGCACATATTCAGCAGTTGTTTCGACCTTCGCTCTGGCTGGCAGCATTCCGGGTGCCGTTGTTTTGCTGCTTTTTAGTGCTTCCCCGGGCGCGATCATCATTGCCCTGGCCACGGCGGTCTGGAATTTGGTTCGCAGTAATGGGGCGCGATCCAGTGAGAGAATTTGCGAACCAACGAGTTTAATACCCGTGCGGCTCGCTTTGTTTAATATAATGGCTGGTAGTTCCTGTTCCGCGCTGGCCTGACGTATGCGGAGAACCATGTCAGCAGTGCATTCCGGTGACGCTTCGGCCAACGCTACAATCAGAAGGTGAACGGACCCCCCTTTTTCTTTGCTGGATAATAGCGATTGAATCGCATTGTCTTCGGTCTCGACAAAGGTGGTGTCGACGGAAAAGGTGCTCAGATAATTGGCGATAGAGAGTCTGGTTTCGGTATTATCCACCAATGTCAAAGCTGTCAGCCCCTCGGGAATCACTTGCCCATATTGAGGGGAGGGTGCGGAGGAGACGTCGAAATTGATCTCAATCGTGAAAGTGGTGCCACGGTGTGGTTGGGAATCTACATTGATTTGTCCATTCATGGCATCCACGATACTTTTACAGATCGCCAGTCCAATGCCCATGCCGCCGAAACGGCGTTTTGTGGACGCTTCAGCCTGAGAAAACGGTTTGAACAGATCCGGTAATTTGTTCCTGAAAATACCAACGCCATTGTCTTTGATGGTAAAGCGAACCGTCGCTTTATCGCTGAGTCTGCGGGGAACCGATACCGTGAGAAGTACCCGACCCGGTTTGCTTTCGGTGGTGTTGGTAAACTTTATTGCGTTCTCCAGCACGTTAAAGAGCATCTGCTCCAGTCGGGTTCGGTCGGAATAGATAATATCCGGCACCTCGGGCTCGACGATGAGCTGCAAGGTGACGTCTTTCAGATCAGCAAATGGCACGAGGTCACCAACGACTTTGTCGATGACGATTGAAGGACGAACCTGTACGCGCTCGAGTTCGATACGCCCGGTTTCAGACTTTGAAAAATCGAGTAGATTGTTGATCAGTTTCATCAGAAAGCGGGCAGAGCGATTAATGGTGTCGACCATACCCAGTTGAGTCGAATCCAGCTGGCTCTGCTTCAAGACCTCCAGTGTGCCGATCACACCATTCATGGGGGTGCGGATTTCGTGACTCATATTGGCGAGAAAAGCGGACTTCGCATGATTCGCGGCCTCAGCTTCTTCTTTGGCAATCCTGATCTCTTGCTCCGCTCTTTTTCGGTCACTGATATCGGTTGCCACTTTTACGATTTTATACTGTTTGCCATTAAGATCCCGAATAGGATTGTAAGAGGCTTGAATCCATATCTCCTGGCCATTTTTACCGATTCGGCAAAATTCGGAACTGTGAAACTCCCCGTTTTTAAGCGTTTGCCAGAAACGCCAATAGGCCTTGGCGTTTCTGTACTCGCTATCGACCAGCATCGAATGATGCTGGTGCTGAAGTTCCGCAAGCGTGTAGCCAAAAAGCTTTAAAAAATTGTCGTTTGCTTTCAGTATTATCCCGTTCAGGTCGAACTCGACAACGAGCTGAGATTTGTTAATGGCATCAACTTGACCAATGTAGTCTGCGAAGCGGGCCCGTTCTGCGGTGATATCTGTCGCGTATTTGATCACTTTATAGGGCTTTCCTGCATCATCAAGGATCGGATTATAAGTCGCTTGAATCCAGAGCTCGTTGCCGCCCTTGGCAAAGCGTTTGAACGCCGCAGACATAAACTGGCCTTGTCCAAGTTGTTGCCAAAATGCTTTGTATTCACTGGAGCTGCCATAACCCGGCTCGACAAAAATAGAATGATGTTTACCCACAATTTCGTGCAACTGGTATCCCATAAGACGCAAATAGTTTTGGTTGGCATCCAGAATAGTGCCATGCAGATCGAACTCGATTGTGGCAAGGGATACATTGAGTGCTGCAAGTTTGGCTTCGGAGCGATTGCGGAGCTCCGTTTCGTTATTCAGGGCCACCTGTAATTCTGCGGACGGGTTGCGACTCAGAAATGTCATGGTTTTGTGCTTTGCGCGCCAAAGCAACAGCGTTAAAAAAAACGCGAGCAGCGCAGACAGGGAATTCATACCCACGGTAAATGACAGGCCCTCTGTGGCACCATGTGCAATTGCTCTGAGCGAAAAAGCGGTTCCGCAGGTGAACGTAACAAAGAGCAGAGCATTTACGATTGATTTTGGGGAGAGAGGTTTACCACGAATAACTACGACCACTAAAACGATGAGCCCCGAAAAGGCAAGGAACAGTATCAAATCCGGTGTAAACAGAAAGGGTTCCAAACCCGGATTTGAAAGGGGTGGTTTGTGGTCGAGCACCGTCTGCTTACCTCACTGAGATTCTGCCATTGCATCTTTGCGATCTGAGCTTAAGCATAGTTCAGAGCGTTTGCATACTGCAAAATAGTGAATCCGCTGAGCGACTGCCACAAGTCGATTAGGTTGTTTGTTTTGTGCTCAATTTCTCTTTTGGACTATTCTACACAATAGACTGAAATTGAAATCATCTCGCTGGCGATTGCGCGTCGCAGCAAGCTGGGTGTAGAGGACAATATATGAAAATTCTGGTGGTAGAAGACAATCCGATAGATCAGGAAATTATAAAAGTAAATCTCCCGGATCACGAAATTCTGATCGCGGAATCCGGAGAAAATGCGCTGGAATTGATCGAACTGTCACCGGACTTGGTGCTGCTGGATATCGAATTGCCGGGGATCGATGGTTATGAAACCTGTAAACGGATGCGTAAAAATGCGGGAATGGAAATCACCCCGATTGTATTTTTAACCCACATGACCGGACTTGGGGATAGAATCAAAGCCTATGACGCCGGTGGTGATGACCATTTAAGTAAACCCTGTGATCACCTCCTGTTGCGCTCCAAAGTGGACGTGTACGACAAAATTCGAAAACAAATGCAATCATCCGCGGATGAAGCCAAATGTGCAATCAGCGCATTGCTGAATCTCCAGAGTCAATCCTCTAAGGTTCACTGTATCAGCCGGTTTGTGCAAGCCGCAAGATATTGCCGGGACGTTGATCGCCTGCTCGGACTTTTTCTCTCGACTGCCAGAGAAATTGGTGTGCAGTGTATTCTGGAAACCCGATTGGACGGGGTCTCAAACTGGGTTTCGACCAAAGGCCCTGTTTCTGTTCTGGAAAAAGAGATTTTGGAATGTGCAAATAGCGTCGAAAAAATTCATCAATTCGGTCAGCATAGAGCGATTTTTCATTGGCCCCAAGTCTCCATGTTGGTTCTACATGTGGAAGATTCACTCGATATCCTGGCATTGTTTATGGACTCGCTCGATGCTGCACTTAAAGCTATCCGGACTGAGGCTCAGTTATTGGAGCGGGTAAATCAACTGGAGAAATATAATTCGCTTGTCAGCGATCAAGTTACAGATCTGTTCGAACAGATGCGGGGGGAACTCACTGAAATGATCGTATCCCTTGGCCTCGTTGCGGCACTGGAGCCCGATGAGCAGGATCGATTCAATGACATGCTTGAACGTTACGACAATAATATTCGAGACAAGCTTCGAACGCTTTCCTACAACAATTCCGAAATTCGGATACTGGTTTCCGATTTGCGCAGTGCACCAGAAGACATTGAAAAATTACTTCGTGAACAACATCAATTTTCCGGGAACAACAAGAATACGGAATTATTCTAACGTTATCACATAGGTCAAGCGAACGCCCGCGCTAATTGGGAACAATCAGTACATGTTCAAGTCTGTGATAGCCGTCACACAGTAGGAAAATGATACCTGTTGGTGTAGCCTAGTGGGTTTTACAACATTCAAGCCAACATTGTGAGGAAATTTTTAACATGAGACGTCCCGTTCGAGTTGCGGTCACCGGGGCCGCGGGTGCTATCAGCTACAGTTTGCTCTTCAAAATTGCAGCAGGTGAGATGATGGGTAAAGATCAACCCGTGATTCTACAACTGGTGGAAATGCCGCAGATGATGGAGAAGCTGCTCGGCGTGGCGATGGAGTTGATGGATTGTGCTTATCCATTACTGCACACTATTACCTTGCATGACAATGTTGAGGATGGCTTTAAAGGCGCTCACTACGCCCTGCTGGTAGGGGCCAAACCCCGTGGACCGGGAATGGAGCGAAGTGATTTGCTGGTTGAAAACGCGGCGATTTTTGCGCGTCAGGGCAAAGCGTTGAATGATTTTGCGAATCGGGATGTCAAAGTACTGGTGGTGGGTAACCCGGCCAATACCAATGCGTTGATTGCCAGCCGGAACGCGCCTGACCTGAGTCCTTCCCAGTTTACCTGTCTGACCCGGCTGGATCACAACCGCGCGAAAGGCATACTGGCCAATCACAGTGGTGCAACAACCCGTGATATCGGCGGCATTATGATCTGGGGGAATCACTCCACGACACAGTACCCTGATTTGCATCAGGCCACGATCATTGGCAAACCTGCGTTGGATTTTGTCGATATGGACTGGTACCGGGATGAATTTATTCCCAAAGTGCAAAAACGTGGTGGTGAAATAATCCAGGCCCGTGGTCAATCCAGCGCCGCATCTGCAGCACAGGCTGTAGTGGATCAAATGCGTGATTGGGTGTTAGGTACCGAGCCGGGTGAAATTATCAGCATGGGCATATTGAGTGATGGTAGTTATGGCATAGCCAAAGGCGTGTTTTACTCGTTCCCGGTGCGCTGTAACTACGGTCGTTATCAAATCGTGCAAGACATTGACGTGAATGAATTCAGTCGTCAGCGCTTGCAAGCCTCAGAGCAGGAACTGCTGGAAGAAAAAGCGGTGATTGAGCATCTACTGCCCAAAGAGACAGAACACTCTCATCAAAACCTGAGCATCTGCTTGCGTTCAGGGGTGACATTGTACGCCGATGATGCGGGTCCGGATGCTACCAGCAACTTCCTGTCGACTCATCGGGTGATGTAATCCACGCCTGCTGTCTGATCATGGAGTCGGTGAGTCACCGATTTCTTCAAAATACTGTTTCAGGCAATTCATCACCAATCGAATCCGTGCGGTTTTGCGCAGGTCCGGGTGAGTGAGCAACCAGATGTCACTCGCCGGGGCTGGATCAAACTTACAGCATTTTACAATGCCGGGGCGTTGTTGATCTGCAGGTAACAGCGCAATACCGTGACCCGATTCTGCAAAATAGGACATGGCGGTCAGTTCGTCACAGCGGGTTGTGATCCTTTCCGGATGATGTTGTTCCAACCAGGAGAATGCGGGCAGGTTCAGCATCGACCCGCTCCCGCCAATGAGGTTGTGGGCTGACAAGTCTGCCAGTGAACTCAGTTCAGGAGCGGATTCCAGATAGGTCGGGCTTGCGTAGATGCTCCAAGGCAGTGAGGCCACTTTTCGGCCAATTAAATGTTCGGGTGGATTGGGCGTTGCACGCACGGCAATATCCGCAATCCGACTGTTCATATTGATTTCCTGATTCGTGCTCAATACTTCAATGGTGATTTCCGGATACTGTTGTCGAAAGGAGGTCAGGGCATCCGGTATATAGTGATACGCCAGATTGAATGGCGCGGTAATCCGGACATGGCCACGGGGTTGTAATTCTTTGCCGATGAGCAGGCGTTCGATATCACTAAAGCGATGGGCAATGCTGTCACCCAGCGCGGCCAGTTCTTCACCTATCGGGGTGATCTGGTATTGATTTCCCTGGACTTCCAGTAGTCGGGCCTCAATAACGGACTCCAGTGCCTGTAGCCGCCGGTACACCGTGGAGTGATTCACGCCGAGCTTTCGGGCGGCTCCTGCCAGTGAACCGGTCTCGACAATGGCCAGAAATGTTTTCAGTCCATTCCAGTCCATAATAACCTCTGCATTTATGCATTATTAATGGAGAAAAAGCGTATTCATATTGCGTTTCTGCAAATATTTGTGTTTCGCATTATAGACTATTCCCTGTAAATTTCGTCCCTTATTGATTGCGAGGCATTGCATTAATGCAATATGAAATTGCATAAATTGAGAATTAAACTGCACAGATGCACAGGTTAGACTGAATATCGTTCAACCGTGGAGATGTTTTTATGCAGATTAAACCGAATGCGGACTTAGCCGCGTTATTGCTAAGATTGACCTTGGGTAGTGTGTTACTGGCCCACAGCCTGTACCTGAAATGGGTTGTGTTTACCTTACAGGGCACGGCAGATTATTTTAGTTCGATCGGGCTGGCTTCCTGGCTGGCGTATGTGGTTTTTGCCGCAGAAGTTGTCGCGGGTGTCGCCTTATTGCTGGGCGTAGCAACCCGTTGGGTTGCGCTCGGGGTTATCCCCATATTACTGGGGGCGACGGTGGTACACTGGGGCAATGGCTGGCTATTCACCCGTACCGGTGGCGGCTGGGAATATCCTCTGGTGCTAACCTTGATGGCGGTGATTCAGTTCTATTTGGGCAGTGGTCGCTTGGCACTCAAGCCAGACTCTGGTGATTTCATTCAGGTCGAGCACAAATCGAGAGGGCAGGCTTATGACGCAATTTGATAACAATACATCCGGGCTTGAATACGAATTGGTAAGTTTCAAACTCTGTCCGTATGTTCAGCGTTCCGTAATTACGTTGCGTGAGAAGGGCGTAGCGTTCAAGCGTACGGATATCGAGCTATCGAACAAGCCGGAATGGTTCTTGCGGCGGTCACCCACCGGGAAAGTGCCCATGTTGCTTGTTAACGGTAACACCGTGTTGTTTGAATCAGCAGTGATTTGTGAATTCATCGATGAAACGACACCCGGGTCGATGTTACCGGAAAATCCGCTGGAGCGGGCCTACCACCGTGCCTGGATTGAATTTGGTTCGACCATTCTCAATCAGATTGCCAGGTACTACAGTGCCGAATCCGAAGTAGATTTTAACCTGGCCGCACAGAATCTGAGGGCGAGCTTTGCCCGTGTCGAGGCAGAAATGGTTTTGCCCTTTTTCTCGGGTGAATCGTTCCAGATTGTGGATGCCGTTTATGCCCCGATATTCCGTTATTTTGATGTTTTCGAACAGCATCTACCGGCGGCGGTTGTCGCAGAGCAAGGCATTTTCGATGGCTATGACAAGATCGCACAGTGGCGTCGTCATTTACAGGCGCGCCCTTCGGTTATCCATGCTGTTGCACCGGATTATCCGGAAGGGCTGATCGCCTTTGTGAAAAACAAAACATCCTGTCTCGCCAACATTCTGAATCAAGCAAAACTGGCCCCTGCCTGAAGGCGTATCATTCGAAACTATTGCACGTTGATCAGGACTCGAACAATGGTTTGTTCGGCCAGACCTCATCGAATGAGGCCTGGTTTTTTTGTGCCTTGGCGGCAAAGGTTTTCATCATGTCATTGGGGCGGAACATACCGGATTGCCAGGTGGCCATGTATTTCAGGCTGTCCTGTACGGAATGATCGCGACTGAAATTGATCATTTCCTTGCAGCCAACAACGGCCAGCGGCGAGTTGGCCGCGATTTGGGCGGCAATTTCGAGCACGCCCGTGACCAACGCATCATGATCCGGAAACACGCGATTCACCAGGCCCATGGATTGAGCTTCGGCGGCGGTGAATCGACGGCCGGTGTAAGCCAGTTCCCGCACCATGCCCTCGGGTACCAGTTTCGGAAACCGCTGCAGGGTGCCGACATCCGCCGTCATACCCAGTTCTGTTTCTTTGATAGTAAAGAACGCATCTTCGCTGGCATAGCGGCAATCCGCAGCGCAAACCAGATCCAGTGCCCCACCGATACAACCACCCTGAATGGCCACTAATACCGGAATGCGGGCTTTTTCGAGACTGCTCAGGCTATCCTGCAATTGTAAGACAACCCGACGTAAATTTTCGCCCATACGTCCGGGGTCTCCGGTCATGGTAATGGCTTTGGGGTTGGAGAACACACCGAGATCCATGCCCGCTGAGAAGTGCTTGCCGGTGGAGGAGATCACGATAACCCGTGCCAGGGATTCATCATCAATGTGTTGCACTATTTTTGGCAGATCTTTCCAGAAATCCGTGGTCATGGAATTCAGTTCATCGGGTCGTGAAAATTGAATGTGGGCGATCTTGTTCTCAAGACTGACATTGAAACAAGGTGAGGTGGGTAAAGTGATTTCTGTGCTCATGGTGTGGCTTCCGTATGGTGATCTTAGCGCTGTAAAGTTTATATCTAAGCATGCAATCTTGACAGTGTCAACTTGTGTTGCTCTGTTCTTTTGGCCGGACGTTGGTTACGTGCTTTGAGCCTGGCGTCGATACTGGTTCGGCGTTTGTCCAAACCAGCGTCGACATGCCCGAATAAATGCACTTTGCTCGGCATAGCCCAGGAGTCCGGCAACCTGGGTGAGGGGCAGTGCGGAGTCCGCTAAATAGCGTGCAGCCAGTTCCTTTCGCTCCCGATCCACCATGGTTTGGAAGTGCAGCTGCTCCTGGCTCAGGCGTCTTTGCAAGGTTCGGGTCTGGAAACAAAGCTGGTCTGCAATGGTATCAATTCTACAATGTCCGGTGGGCAGTAACCGCCGGATCAAGTGCGTGACTTGTTCGCTCAAGCGGGGGAGTTCATAAGTAAATTGTGACTCCAGATAATGCAGAGCCATCTGATGCGTGGCGGCGTCTGCAGACTTGTTCTCCATTTGCAGGATTTCCGGGCGGAGTACCATGCCGGTTTTCGGTTGCTCGAACAACACCGGACAACCGAAGAACTGTTGATAGTGTTTGACGTCCAATAGGGGTTTGTGGGCAAACAATACCATTTTAGGGCGGGATTCAGGGGAGTTGAGAATGCGCAGGATGTGCAAACCAATCGTCAAACTACTCTCGGTGACCTGTCGAATGTGTGGCAGGGAAGGTTCCAGAATCTCCAGATTAAACATCAATCCCTGATCCGGCAGTAAATCAAAATGAGTATGAAATGCCGGGCTGTGGACATGCAAATAGCGACTGATGTTACGAATGCCTTCTTCAATTGAAGCGGAATGGCGCGCAATAATCGCAATCGGCCCAAGTATGCGGATACCTTGGATCGACGCCAATTGCATGCCGAAATCCGGGCAATCGAGTTGATTCGCGCTGGCCTCATAGAGTCCATTCAAACTGCGGAAGGGGATAAAAGCATCTTCTTCATGCAATAAGAGCCGGGGGATTTTGAAGTCATTCAGAAGCGCATAGGGATCACCTCCCAGTTTTTTCACGAGTTCATCAAAGCCTTGCAAAGCACTGGTGCGGATCAAATATCCCATAGCGGATGGTTTCTCTGGATGAATGGAATACAGTCTGTCATGAAATGCCAATTATATGTCATGAAATGGCGATTAAGAAAGAACCAGCGCCACTAAAATGGGAACATTCGTACAGGATTTTGAGGGCATCATGGCAACGCAGAAGAAAAAACCAAACACTCCATCTATCGTTATCATCGGTACCGGATTCGGTGGCCTGGGTATGGCGATTCAATTGAAAAAGGCGGGTATTGACTCTTTCACCATGTTGGAGAAAGCCAATAACGTCGGTGGAACCTGGCGGGATAACACCTATCCCGGTGCGGCCTGTGATGTCCAGTCTCACCTGTACTCGTTCTCCTTTGAGCCGAAGCATGACTGGAGTCGCAAGTTTGGTCTGCAGGATGAAATTCAGGGCTATATGGAACACTGCGCCGAGAAATACGATCTGAATCGTCATATTCGCTATCAATCCGAAGTGACTGCAGCTCGTTTCGATGAAAATGCAGGAGAGTGGGTCATCGAACTGAAAGATGCCGAACCCATTCGGGCGAATGTGCTGGTCACGGCTACCGGACAATTGAATCAACCTGCTTTTCCAACCATTCCCGGGCTGGATAGTTTCAAAGGTAAGCTGTTCCATTCCGCACGCTGGGATCACAGCTATGACTTGAAAGGAAAACGGGTGGCCGTAATCGGTACCGGTGCGTCGGCGATCCAGTTTGTGCCACAAATTGTGCCCCAGGTTAAACAGCTGAAACTGTTTCAGCGTTCCGCAGCATGGGTGATTTCCAAACCCGATCGTCCCTTCAAGTCATGGGAGCATGGTTTATTTTCCCGTCTGCCCATGTATGATCGCCTGTATCGTACCTTCATCTACTGGAAAAACGAGGGTCGGGCCCTGGGGTTCACCCGTTTTGACAAGGTTCTCGATCTGTTCGCGCTGGAAGCCAAGTGGATGGCCCGTCGCCATGTTCGCAATCCGGAAAAACGCCGCAATTTGATTCCGGATTATAAAATCGGTTGTAAACGCATACTGATGGCGAATGACTGGTATCAGGCGGTGGACAACGATCACGTTGATTTGATCACCGACGGCATAGCGCGGATCGAGAAAGATGCGGTGATCACAAAAGATGGCCAGCGCCATGAGGTGGATGCGATTATTCTCGGTACTGGATTCAAGGCCACCGATTTCTTGTCGCCGATCAAAATCCATGGCCTTGAAGGGCAGGATCTCAATGATGCCTGGAAAGAAGGTGCTGAAGCCTACAAAGGGATCTCCGTATCCGGCTTCCCGAACTTGTTTATGCTGTACGGCCCGAATACCAACTTGTCCCATAACTCCATTGTATTCATGCTGGAATCGCAAATTCACTATGTGTTGGAAGCAATGAAAGGGTTAGGCAAGAAAAAAGCGCAATATCTGGACGTAAAAGCAGACCAGCAGCGGAAATATGTAGACGGTTTACAAGGCCGTTTGGAACACTCCGTGTGGGCCTCAGGCTGTGGTTCCTGGTACACCACCGCAGCGGGCCGAAACGTCGCCAACTGGCCAGGTTTCACCTTCACTTATCGCATGATGACCCGCGACTTCGAACCGAAGGACTACCAGTTTAAAACACTCAAGCCGGTCACCTTGAATACAGCCAACAAGCCCAAAACCAAGCCTAAACCCGCACAACCCGCCACCAACGCAGCAAGCTGATCGCTGACGTTTCATTTTGTTGTGTTTGATAAACTCACTTATCTTTCGGGGTAAGTGAGTCGATGGTCGTCATACAACACTTCTCAGTTGATGTACTAACTCAAATCCTATCAGATTGACACGAAACGACTTGATCCATAGAATCACGCTTAATGGATGAGTATGGAATATTCTCAAATCTAAAGGATTAGACTCATGGCTGAGCTTTTAATGTGCACTCGTGCGGACTCTCCGTCCAATTTGCTTGCAGAAAATAAAGATCTTCTTAAATCATTTTGCGCAACTAATTCACTTCGAAATACATCTCTCTTACAACCCTATACGCCCTATTTAATTCCGAGTAACTTTTTTAATCGAACTTCGATAATAAGCCCATTAAGTGAATTGTCACGAAATGAGCGTCAATTGCTCACTCACACAATTCAGCAGTTCGGGGATCTCACAGTCGCCATTTCAGATTTTTACAATGATATGTTTCTTGGTGGAAAAAAAGCTGATTGGCAAAGTGCATCAGGGGCAGCTCTCGGGGCTTATAATGATCGGGTTTCAGCGTTCACACGATCTCTGAATCGTTATCAAGAAACGCTTATTGCTCTTCGAAAGGCTAAACTGGCTAAAGAGCCTAAATTGACATTAGCTAATTTAGAAGTTCAAGTTAGAAGTGCTTATGGAAATCTCAATCAACATTTCCAGCGTGAAATGGTGCAATATACGAAGAACATTAGTTCGAAACGCGGCAGCGTTCTTTCTAATGTTGATAGAGGTGTGAATATCGCTAAGGATAGCCGTCACGTAACAAAACTTCAGTTAAGTAGCACTCAACAGATGCAGAATCTTAGCCGTTTCAGTAAGGGGCTATCTTATGTAGGGAAGAGCATAGTAGTTTTGGATGCAGCGGGTAGGTCTGGTAACGTTGTTAAGGATTATCGAGAAGGAAACGATTGGCAAAAAACAGCGGTGCAAGAGTCAGTAAGTATGTCCGCTGGGGTGATCGCAGGTTCCATTGTATCTAAAGCCACAGTTGCTGGTTTAACAATATTGCTTGGAACAACACCTGTTGGCTGGGCGATAGCGATTAGTGCCGGATTGGCAGCAGGATTTTTAGCTGGTTACACAATGAGTGAGGTTGGGAAAGATATAGCAACCCAGCTGTATGACTGGAGTTCTTCCATTGACTGGTTTGATTGAGAGCTTACATGACTAGTGTTCCTTATGATGTTTTTGCGCTTGCTTTCATTATGTTGTGGTCATTCGTTAGCTGGTTGTTATTTATCCGCCTCTCAATGATACCCATGGAAAAGGCACTCAAGCAGAAAGGTGTTGAGCCTTCTGCTTGGGACGGCGTTGGTATTCGTGCGGCTTGGTACGCTTGGGCCATTGTTTTCCAAGGGACTAAACTACAACAAGAGAACGATATTTTATTTGCAAGTGGAGATATTACTAATTACATCCGGCGGAAAGATCGAATTCTTGCAGGGATGCTAATCATCTCAAGTAGCATGTTCTTATCGGGTGGGGTTTTGTATTACCTGTTCAGGATGTAGTCGACTTCGAGCCATGAGTATCCTCTTGCTGAATAGACTGAGTCTGTGAAAAAAGAGAAAAGGAATTTTCGTGAAACGATTAACCAAGCTTTTATTACTTTTTCTGCCCCTACATACCCAAGCAGCCTATTTATGTACCGCAACGAGTGATCATTATCCTGCATTCACTGATGGTATTGTCTTCAGCAAGGAGGTGGAGCTTGAAGGTCCACAAGGGATGCCGAATGGTCATATCGATCTCCATCACCAAAGTGGTTTTGACTTTCGCCTCGTAGCTGGACGAACGATGGTGCAAAACGGGAACAAGCAGTTAATCGATTTTTATATTGAACCTAAATTCTGCAAATAACATTGTACTTGAAAAGAAAAAGGCGACTTGATTCAATTGGTTATCGCCAAATAATCAACAAATCAGAGTCACCTTTTTCATGAGTAAGAATACCCATAAAAGTGCCAAAAAACCAGCCGCAAAAATTCGCTATCAACACACTGGAAAAAAGCTGACCAGTCAAGCTGGAATTATCCCTGCCATGCATTTCCTCGATCACATCGGTTTTACCGAGGCTTGCCAGAAGCACCTTGATTTGCAACGCGGCAACAGTGCTCGTTACAGTTTGGGCGACTCGATCTACCTAACGATTATCGGCATCATCGCCGGTGCCACTTCGCTCAGGAAGGTGGTTTTTGTGTGGGCAGATCAGGTGTTGCGTGAAGTGGGGGGGTGGCTATCGATTCCAGATGACTGCACATTGGGTCGTATTTTCCGTTGTGGAAAGCTCAAGCATGTCACTCAGCTCGAACAGATTAATCACATCTTGCGTCAGGGGGTTTGGCACAGAGCATTGAAGTCCGGTACTTGGTTGCCCGGAACGCTCTATCGAGGCTGGATTGATGTGGACTCGACTGTCAAAACCGTTTACGGTCAACAGGAAGGTGCCGAAAAAGGCTACAACCCAACGAAAAAAGGCTCTAACTCTTATCATCCACTGGTTGCCTTTTGCAGCCACACGAAAGAAATTTTGCAAGCATGGTTGCGCAGTGGCAGCACCTACACCAGCAATGGCATTGTAGGCTTCATGCAGCAACTTTCTGCGCAGATGCCACCCAGAATGCGGCTGCTATTCCGAGGTGATTCAGGATTCTTTGTTGGAGAGCTCATGGACTGGCTGGATCAGGCTCGCCATGGTTACCTGATTAAAGTGAAACTCAAAGGCCTTGCTGCTTTGTTGGACAAGCAAGCTTGGCAACGAGTGCCTGGTCATACCGGTTGGGAACAGTGCGACTTTTTCCATCAATGCGGTCAATGGGAACGGGCACGTCGCTTTGTTGCTGTGCGGCGTAAAACGGCCTTCATCACCAAAGGCCCTCAACAAGCCTTGCTGAATGAGCCCGTTTACGACTACTTCTGCTATGTAACCACAGAGCGGTTGTCTCCTTGGCAAGCACACACGACATACGGAAAGCGCGCAACTTGTGAAACCTGGTTGGATGAAGCTAAGAACCAAATGGGGCTGGCGCAAATCAAGAGCCATGATTTCATGGCCAGCTCATTAATTTTCCAATGCGCTGTGCTGGCGTATAACACGGTACGCTGGATGGCACTACTGAGCGATAATGACGAATTGAAACGATGGGAAATTCAAACTATCCGAACTTTTCTGGTACGTACTGCTGGACAACTCTTGCGTGGTGGGAATCAGCTTAAGGTCAACGTTCCGAGCAACCATCTTCACCCAACTCCGTGGGCTGACTGGTTAAAGTTGTCGTTTATTCATTGACCAAAATACCTATACTTAAATTCTTCGACTAAGCAAATTCCAGATTTGGAGTCAGGCAGACTTTGGCCTGTTGCTCCGGTTGACGATAAAGATGATTATAATTTAAACAGTCCAATCAAGTGAATTACGCTTGTTTCAGTTGCATGGTGTGCAAAACGGTGATCCATCGACACTAAATGTCGCTATAGTCGTATCGAATCGATTCAGACATATAGATTGCAGGATTTAGGTTGAAATTCATCATGATGCTTCTGGGCTGGTTGTTCGTTCCAAGAGTGGGTCGAATGATGGTCTACTTCAGGCCAGAACCGAGATGGTTCAATACCCGGAAAAGAGTCAGATGTACTCAGGTATCTTGATTTTTGACTGTAAGCAGTATTGATTGGCCTTGGGAGAGTTATTAGACGGTGCAATAAAACTGATAGGTGAAGAAACTCTACTGGTATCTCTTCAATAATATATGATAGATTTCCGCTGGGTTAGTTTGTAAGTACGGATTATTATCAGAAGACATGGTGTCTCTGATCATGGATTGAAAGGACAAAAGGAATGATCGCATTTCGTGAGACCAACTGGTCTATTCTCGGCTCATCAGATTTAACGGTTAGCATAGGTACTCCTACTGTTCAGATGCAAGTAGCTGGCGGTAAAATGAAAATGCCTATTAAAAACCGTGTGTCGAATCAGCAAATAGTATTAAATGGCCAAGGATTGGGGGCTGATATTGGTTTATCTGTAGAGCACCCTCTTACAGATTGGGCAAATGTTACTTGGACTATCGATCAAATGCCTGCCAGTGGAATTTTAAATATTTATGCCCGTGCAGATCGGAGCGTGCAAAAAGAAGATTTTGCTGGTTTTGTCTTGGTTACGAGGCTCGAAGCAAGCTTAATGGGGGCAGCTCAGGACATTGGCGCCGCAATTTGGCTAAGGAATGGTATTACTGACTGTTTTTTGAAGAACAAGCAATGTAGCTTTGTTAAGGCCGCTGGTGATGGTGCATTATTATTGAATCCCGTTACCATGAATATTAAAGCGGTCGAATCAATCTATGCTGTCGGCTTTTTTCAAGGACTGGGCTGGTCCACTGATTCTGCATCGATTTCAATGAGCTCTTTGATTTACAGAATGAATTTGGCGCATGCATAGATTTGCTCTCGCCTTTGTTTTGTTTTTAATCTCTGCATGTACTACTCAGGTCAGTGTCGATTTACGGCACTTACCACTTGAGGGTGCGGAGCAGATTTATCTGTCATTGAATAAACGATATTCGATCGACAAAGATACGTTTACCCCACTTGCTGATTTGGCATGCGGTAATGAGAGCTTAGATGCATATCGGGAAATTGCCGATTTCTTAAAGTCACTGAAATTTAAAGAAACTAACAGTATTACCAAGCTTAGGCATGTGGGTGATGATTTAGAAGTACAAGTGGTTAGCAAATACCAAGTGATACCCAACAGCTCTTACGTGCAGGGCAATCTCCTACTTCATTCAATTGTAGATAGCAAGGGGAAGATTAAGTCATTTTATCTTCAACGAGGCCAGAGGAATACAGTTTCCTTACTATTTGATCTTCCATATACAAGAGTAAAGGTTGGGGATTGTTGGGATGTGCCGGTGTCTCTGATAAATACAAAAATCGATTACGACGTAACAGATTACCACCAAAGAAATGAAGCAGTTCTGTTATCAAAACGAACTTTGGATAGTGGTGATATTCTGGTTGAAGTTATGATGAATTTGGATGAGAGTGTTTCTGGAAATACTGGGCGCTACTATGTTCAAAATAGTAATGAAATACTTTTACCCTTCAGCTTGATTAAGAAATATATCGCGTTAGGTGAATTTAATGTAAGCAAAGGATATTGGGAACGTTACATCGGTTATTTAGTGACTGATGGAGGTGGAATTTTGGAAATGGAAGATTCAACTCAAATTTTTCTATTGAAGCCATTAGCAATCGAGACCAAATAGTGCTTCGATATTTCAATTTTTTCAAAAAATGGACGCATCTGATTTTGGTAATGCTCCCAGCTTGTATATATGAAGTACAAGCAGAGACCTATTCATTGAAATTTGGTCCAATGCCGCAACATGTTTTAAAAGGGACAGTTGAAGACTTGAGTGTCGACCCCCCAATCGTTGGCGAAATTGATCTTATTAAGCTTAACAGAGCGCTTTCAGGGAAAAACATTGAGAAAACTCGTGCAGTTTTAGACGCGTATATTTTGAACTTGACAAGTATCGCTCCACCAAAGGCATTTCCACTTACCGTTTCAATCTCAACTTCTACATTTGCGCCACTTAAAATTGACGTTTTACCATCGGATTTAACATGGTATTCCAATCCGGTTACTCAACTTGAGAGGAATTACAATGAATTAGCCAGAGACCAGTTTTGGATTCACAAAGTTAGCTCTGATATCTCACTCACTGGAAGTATTCTTTCTTTCCATTTAAGCGACACGAAGAAATCTTTTCTCTCAACTATGTTTTCATTACCGGAATCAGCTATTGAAGTCGGCGAGAGTTGGGATGTTCCTTATACTCATTTAATAGAGTTGTCTAATGGCGTTACTGTTAAAGAAGCTGAAAGATTTAACAAAGGCATACTCTTAAGTTATGGAGCAAACACTGGAGAAGAAATTTTTGCTGAGATTGTTTATGTGATTCAGGAGCGCATTTCAGGTTTCTATTCCCTGCGACCACATGATAGTCGTGTCGCAAAAAGTGCCTTCGAAATAATAGGTACTTATATCGCGTACGGAAAATTCTTAGTTGAGAAAGGTTGCTGGGATTATTACGTAGGGCAAGAACATTTCTCGGGGCGGGGCTATTTAGATCATATCGATAGTCGCAAATTACGATACTTTGTTCGTCAAGTCATGAGGTAAAGTTTTGATCAAGGCAACAAAATACACTTCATTTATTGCTGGTATAGTGTTTGGCTTCCTTTGGGGCTTGGATAGTTATCAACAAGAGTTGATTCAATCTGAGTTCTGGCCACTAGAAATCAGCTCTCAGAATTTGACTTTACTTTCGATCGTGTACCTTTTTGTCTCTGGGTTTACTTTCATGATCGGTTTTGAATCGTTCAAGAAAATAAACGGTGTTCGGCATCAGCTATCATTAGAGCAAGCAAATCATAAAATATTGAACGAGCTTTATTATCCTGTTTGGGTAAGGATATTGTTTTATCTTTTGGGAAGTTTTATTGGCATGTTTTTACCAGCACTGTTTTTTTGATGAATCACAAAACAATCAAATCAAGCAGGCGGCGTTTTTCAAGACAGTTTTCTCTTTTCTAATCCAATTGTTCTTGGGTTTTTATATCAATATTGACCGTTAATGTTGCAAACAACGCCTTGTGGGTGTTCAATTCCTGCGAATTATAAAAATGGACACTGATCAAAAGGGATTTATATGTTTGAAGCGGTTATTACTTTAGTTTCAGTTACTGCGTTATTGTTGGGGTCTCCGGGGCCGGCGCCGATTGCGTTGTCGGCGTCGGGGGCGACTTATGGCGTGCGTAATAGCGCCCCGTTTTTGTGTGGCATTTTGTCCGGATTGGGTTTTGCGATCATCGGGGCGGCTGTCGGGTTGGCGCTGTTACTCGCGACTTTTCCAAAAGTTGCTTATGCGGTACAACTCTTAGGGGCAATTTATGTGCTTTATATCGCGTACAAGATCGCAACGGCACCTTTTCTGGCACTGAATTCAGATCGCTCGGAATTGGCACCGACATTTTGGGATGGTTTTATTTTAAATCTTCTCAATCCCAAAGCCTATGCCGCGTTCTTTGCGATCTTTTCCCAGTTCCAACTACCTGTGAATAATGCATTTTCCAGTGAGCTTTTAACCGGCCTTGTCTGCCTTGCCGTGGCAGCAGTTGTCGATGTTGTCTGGTTACTGATGGGCGGGTTGATCCGACCTGTATTATCAAGCCCGAAAAAGTCCCGTATTGTCAGAGTGTCGATGTCCGTGAGCATGGTTGTCGTTGTAGCCATTGCACTGGTGCAACAACAGGGCTTGTTAACTATTCAAGCTTGATTTATTCATCGGTCTGATAAGTGATCAGGCTCTACAGGAAATTGATAGTCCTTTGACATTCTCCCCCACCTAACTCAGCGGAGCATTCCCATTACACCTACCAGACCAACGCCTCCCTGTTTTATGTCTGGTGAGGCGCGGCAAGTCTCTAATTAAGCAGGAAGCCGTAAAGGCTTCATCGCTAAGCTACAGTCTTGAGTTCAGTTTGCTGGCTGGACTCTTCCCGGTAACCTAATCCATTCAAACACCATTGGGTGATTGTATCCAGGTAGTCCTGACCGGCGTCTTCAGAGGAAAAGTGTGAAGCATTGTCGAATATGACCACTTTGTTTTTTGGAATTCTCGTTGCCAGTTGCGCCGCATTGCTGGCGAATACAAACGGGTCGTTTTTTCCCCAGGTAATCAATGCGGGGACCTGTAGTTCACTCAGGCGTTGATCAATCCAGGTCAGATCTTCCTTGTAAGTCCCGAAAAAGGCAATTGCGCAACGGTGGGCCTGTTCGTTATGGGTGATCTTGTAGTATTCCTCAATTGCGCGTTTAGAAGGTCGATATTGTTGATAACCCTCTTTAACCGCGGTTAAAAAATTCGTTTTCATCACCGGCTTTTTGTTAATGCCCTTGGCCAGCCAGCGCACGAATCCTGATTTGATCACTGCATTGAGAATTGGAGAGAGTTTGGGTGGATAGGTACCTGGACCATCAAAAATATTGATACTGTGCAGGCGATGGGGGAAATCGATCGCGGTTGCCAATGTGATGGGAACACCGACATCTGGTCCAACCAGATGGGCTTTATCAATGCCAAAATGATCCAGCACCTCAATGACCACACGGCTCAGCTTTCTTGGCGACATATCGCTCTCTTCAGCTTTCGACAAACCAAATCCCGGAATGTCGAATGCGAGCAAATCAAAGTGAGCAGAAAGTGTCTCCCAGGCACTTTCCCACATGCGAATACTTTGGGGCAAGCCGTTAAGTAAAACCAAAGTAGGCGCATTCGCCTTTTTGTGGCGCAGGTACCGTACGTTGAATTTGCCAACCGGTACGTATTTTGGGACAAACAGATCGATCGCTGGCTCGGGTAGGTGTGATGCGTATTCTGAAAGGGCTTTGTTGAGGATAGAATGGGTCATGGCAATGCCTCGCTTGGGTTGTCTCGTGTCTTTTGGGTTACTAATGTATACTAAGATACGAAAATGAGTATTGCTTTACAAGAAGGTACCAAAAGCTTGCCTGGTTACCTTTTGATAACCTATGAGATAGCACAAACATGGTCGCAAAAAATAAACAGGGGAAACGCATCTTCTTGCAGAACGAAGATTGCCCCATTCGTAATGTTGTCGCACAGATTGGCGATAAGTGGTCGATATTGATTCTATTTTGCCTGGTAGAGGGCCCGGATCGCTTTAATTCCCTGAAATCGAGAATCGAAGGTATTTCTCAGCGCATGCTCACGCAGACGCTCAGGGACATGGAGCGAGATGGTTATGTGGAACGAACGGTTTACCCCGAAGTTCCGGTCAAGGTGGAGTACGAATTAACGGCACTGGGTAAAGGCTTGGCTAAATCGGTGTGGGGACTGGTGTCCTGGGCAGAGACTAACCATGAGGAAATACGTAAGTCTCGCCAGAGCTATGATCAGAATAGTCAGGGATGATCTGGTGTTCTGATGTTGTGAAGTGCGTAAATGCCTAATCGTTCCAGCAATAGCTCTCCATGGATAGCGCATGATTGATAATTCCGCCTTCCAGCACCTCAAGCTGATCCGATTCATCGGTTGCACCGATTGCGATGAGCAGCGGCAGGTAGTGCTCTTGGGTCGGATGGGCCCGGGAAAAGTCGGAGGTCAGTTTGCCCGGGTTTTCCAGAGCTCGAATATTGCGCTGGCTCACCTGTTCCCGGGTCCATTGTTCAAAGCGCGTCGCGTACCCGGCGACAGTGGTGCTGTGCATCCGTAAATCAAATAGATTGTGCGTCACACCTCCCGAAGCAATGATCGCAATACCCTGCTCCCTGAGGGATGCAAGTGCAGCCCCCAGTTGTACCAAATCAGCACTGGAAAGCGTGGCATCCAGCGAGAGTTGCAGAACTGGAATATCCGCCTGTGGTCGCAGGAAACGCAGTGGTACCCAGACGCCATGATCCAGTCCTCGAGTGGGCGATGCTTTAACATCGAATTGGCGTCCACCCGATTTGGCACCAATCGTTGCAATCGTTTTCCGAGCCAGTTCCGGCGAGCCGGGCGCCGGGTAGCTCAGTTTATACAGACTGTGTGGAAAACCGCCGAAATCATGAATTGTTGCCGGATTTGAGGCGGTCGTAAGGTAGGTACCCTGTGTAAGCCAATGGGCGGAAATCACCAGGATAGCCTCAACCTCGTCGAAACGATGGGTTTGAGCTTGTAGTAAGGCCCCCGCTACCCCGGGATTGAGCGCGTACATTGGGGAGCCATGGCCGACAAACATCACTGGCGCTTTTGCATTCATTGATATGCCTCCAGATATCTGAACCAGGGAAGATCCGGGCCCACAGGGACGATACCGCCTGGATTCAGGGCCTTGACGGAGTAATAACCGGCTTTGATATGGTCCACTCGCGTATTTTTGGCAAAAGCCTCCATCTGCAACAAGCGTTCAAGGTATTCCGAAAGTCGTGGATACGCCTGGATTGGTTTGAGATTGGTCTTGAACAAGCCGTAGTAGGCGATATCAAAACGAACCAGTGTCACAAATAACCGTATATCGCTTTCGGTTAATTGTCTTCCGACCGCATAGGGCTGTTCTGTGAAATGATGTTCCAGTTTTTCCAATGTCGTAAAAACATCATTGAAGGCCTCTTGATACGCCGCTTGAGAGGAGGCAAATCCGGCTCGGTATACCCCATTGTTAAAGGTGTGGTAGATGCGCTCGTTAAAGGCATCAATTTCAGAGCGCAGTGCTTCCGGGTACAAATCCAGTTTGGATTGGTGCAGTGGTCTCAGGTCTTCATCGAAAATGCGTAGAATCTGTGACGACTCGTTGTTGAAAATAACGTTGTTTTCAGTATCCCAAAGTACCGGGACGGTGGCGCGACCGGTGTATTCGCGATCACTCTGTGTGTAGAGTTGGTGGATGTATTCAACGGCCATTGTATTTTCAGCCATTGTATCTACTGCGGAGCCGCCGGGAAACTGGCCGAATTTCCAGCCAAAATCACTTAAAACAGGATCGACAACCTTGATGTCGATGTGCGCATCTAAACCCAGGAGTGTCCGCGCGATTAACGTTCGAGTGGCCCAGGGACAGATGTAGGCCACATACAGTTGAAATCGACCGGATGCCTCGGCCGCACCTTGCTCAAGACGTTGTGTAAAGGTACTGCTTTGGCGAATGAATCGACCCGCATCATCTTTCTGTTGCACCGGATGCCACTTACCGTGCCACTGACCTTTTACCAGCATCAGTATTCTCCCCTCAGTGTAAAAATTTTTTGTGATGGATGGGCAGCCACAATGTTCGATGTTTGGCTGCCGCTCGTTTCATTGCGTCAAATCAGGCCAGTTTGGACTGAAACGGGTGGCGAATGGAAAATGCACCATCGCCCAGGAAAAACTGGGAAATCGAGGCAACGATCAGGAATGCTGGAAATTCCCAGCCACCGCCTTCATTGCTGAAACTCCAGCCGTTGCTGCCGTGTACGAAAAGAATTGCGCCCAGGAGAACCGGAATCAAGGCAACGGCAACCCAGCGAGCGTATAAGCCTGTGATGAGTGCCACCCCGCCAATTATTTCCAGGCCCATCGTCATGGGGCCCAAAAAGCCGGGAAGACCCAGTGAACTGAAAAAGCCAGCTGTTCCGGCAGGGGTGAAGATAAATAGTTTGGTCAGACCATGTGCCAGATACATCATACCCAGAGCGGTTCGTAATATCGTACCGGCATATTCGTGTTGTTGATTCATTGCAAGCTCCTCTAATTGATTGCTTGCAGACAGTATTCAATATGGCATAAAGTTAAACAATATCTGTATTATTTGACTTATAGTTTAGAAAAATTAAACAATGAACAAGCTTAATTTGATGGAAGCGTATATCGCGGTGTTCGAAGCGGGGAGCTATACGGCAGCCGGGAAACGCCTCGGTAAAACCAAGGCCCTGGTCAGTACGCAAGTATCCCAATTGGAAGACTATCTTCAGATCAGGCTGATTACGCGTTCCACCCGGACAATCAAGCCAACTTCGGCAGGTGTTGCCTATTATGAACAGGCAAAACAAATTCTGGATGAGATCGCCAACCTTGAATCCCGGCTCCGGTCTGAACATCATGAGTTGGTGGGGCGGCTGCGGATATCAGTACCGACGACCTATGGTGAGTTGGTGGTGATGCCCTTTATGGCCAGACTTCTCGAACGGTATCCACGGTTAGAAATTGATATCGTACTGAATGACCGTTATGTGGATATCATTGAAGAAGGGTTTGACGCCGCGATTCGGATCGGCGATCTGGAAGACTCCGCACTGGTTGCCAGTTTTATCGGCAATGTAGATATGCAACTCTATGCGGCACC
Source organism: Oleiphilus messinensis (assembly GCF_002162375.1). Classification (GTDB taxonomy): domain Bacteria; phylum Pseudomonadota; class Gammaproteobacteria; order Pseudomonadales; family Oleiphilaceae; genus Oleiphilus; species Oleiphilus messinensis. The sequence goes on from NZ_CP021425.1 coordinate 242,018, forward strand.
GGGCTTTTTAAGGGCACATGGTCAGCCGGAAACATGGGCACAATTGAGTGGTTTCCCCTGTATTTTTGATTGCAACACGCGTCATGTATCCAATTGGGCGGTTCAGGTCGACAGCGGTAAACTCAAGGTCGACCTGAATCAGGTTATTCGCGTGAATAGTGCACTGGCTGCCGCGAATCTTGCGAAATCCGGGGCAGGCATCTCATTCGGCCCTGATTTTGCGCTGCGAGAATCGGTCGCTAAGGGGGAGCTGGTGCTGTTACTTGAAGATCAACATCAAACCCGATATCCAGTGCATATCCTCTACCCGCATCGGAAATACCTGTCTGCAAGAGTCTCCACGTTCATTACCGAGTTCAAGCAATATATCGCTGAGTCTGGCGTGATATCGGGGAATTAAGTTTACTTCACCGGGATGTAAAAACTGACATTGAATGCACCTGTTTTTTCTGCTTCGACATCTTTATGAAGTACCTTAAAACAGGGTCGGTCATCCAGTGTCCATTGTTTTTGTACAATGGTGGCCATCATGCGATCCCATATACCTTCAAATTCCGAGGGCAGCTTTAGTGTGCCGCGTTTTTGACCGGTGCTGCGCAATTCGGGTTTGGAGGTCATTTGCTGTGCGCACTGCTGAAGGGCTGATACCAAATTCCTTTTTAAGGGCTTTGGCGAAGTTTTGCGAGCTGGAGAAACCAGAGTAAGCCGATACCTCCGTAATGCTCTTTTCCGGATGCGCGCCTAAAATATTAATTGCTTTTTCCAGCCTTAAACGGCGCACGTATTCACCCGGTGTTTCTCCGGTGATCAATTTGAATATCTTGTGAAAGTGATAAGGGGACAAACATGCTTCCCGGGCGATTGCATTCAACTCCAACACGTGCTCCAGATTGGCTTGGATATGAGCCATGGCGCTTGTGATTCGTTGCTGGTTTGAGCATCGTCTTTGGAGCATTAAGGGGATTGAGGTGGTCACTAATGACAAGTGATTTGACCTGACAGCCTCTCACGCCTGCTGTACGAAAAATGAAACTATGGAATTACTCCATGTTCAATCGTTTTGGAAATCGATTATGACAAGTACAGCGATGAATCAAACTACGTTTAACAATACTGCCAAACCTGCCGGTAAAAAGAAGCTTAAGGGTACGGATGTGGGCATCCCGGTTCGAAAGCTGGGGCAGACCTATGATGAGTCTTTTCCGACGTTCTGGTTTAAAAACAATGCTTATCTGACGATGTTGTTTTCTGCGTTCTCGGCCAATTTACCAGAAGGCGAGGCGCAGTTTGTGCACAGTGTGCGTTTGTTTCAGGACAAAATCACTGATCCGGTATTGAAAGCACAGGTGCGTGCATTTATTGGCCAGGAAGCCCACCACAGCCGGGAACATGATGACTTCAATGCAGCGATGGTCAAGCGCGGCTTTCCACTGGATCGTGTGGAAAATCGTCTGAAAGGACTGATCAAGATTATGAAGAAGCGGTCTGCCCGTAAACAATTGGCCGAAACGGTCTGTGCCGAGCATTTTACGGCCCTTATGGCGGATTATATTTTATCGGATAATACGGGGATGCTCGAAACAATTGCGGAACCATTACGCACGACCTGGGCATGGCATGCGATTGAGGAGCTCGAACATAAAGCCGTTGCGTTTGATGTCTATGATCAGTTGGTCGCGGATCGAGGGCTACTGAGACGTACGATGTTTGAACAAACCATTTTTATCATGTTGTTGAACACCTTCAACGCCCTGCATTTGATGACAAAAACAGGTGAAATGGGTAATCGAAAAATGTGGCGGGAAGCGTTCTCGATGCTCGGGCAGATGGGGCGAACCATGTGGTCCGACTATAAGGATTTTTATAAACGGGACTATCATCCCATGCAACACGATTCACAGGCCACACTGGAAAAGGCTCGAAAGCAGTTTTTAACGGGTAAAATGTGAATTGGCCAGCAGCAAGGTAAATCTCGCTCATCTCAAGTTAGCACAACAATAATCGCGAGAACGGATTGATTCCAACTTTGACTATACCAGGCAATCACCTGGTTTATCGGGGAAAGTAAGTATGAATGCAAAAGTAAATCCAGCGGTCTCTCAAGCTGAACTTGTTGACGTTTTAATCATTGGTGCCGGAATTTCCGGGATTGGTGCAGCAATTCACCTTAAAAAGCAGTGTTCCGAAAAATCCTATGCGATATTGGAGGCTCGGAATGCGATGGGCGGCACCTGGGATTTATTTCGCTATCCAGGCATTCGTTCTGACTCCGATATGTATACGCTGGGCTACAGTTTCAAACCCTGGACGAATCCGAAGTCGATTGCTGATGGTCCGGATATTCGGGCTTACATCAACGAAGCCGCACGGGAACATGGCGTAGACCAGCAAATTCGTTACCAGCATAAAGTTTTGAATATGGATTGGTCCAGCGAGCATGCCCACTGGGTGGTGACGGTTGCCAAAGGCGAGCAAGCTGAACCTGTCGTGATTCATGCCCGTTTTGTGATTTGTGGAACCGGTTACTACCGTTACGATCAAGGCTTAACCCCTGAATTCAAGGGGCGCGAAGCATTCAAAGGAACGGTCATACACCCACAGTTCTGGCCAGAAGGTCTGGATTACACCGGTAAAAAGGTTGTGGTTATCGGCAGTGGTGCAACGGCGGTTACCCTGGTGCCGGCCATGGCTGACCGGGCCGGGCATGTTACGATGCTGCAACGGTCTCCGACTTATGTGATGAGTGTGCCTGAGCGTGATGGCATGATCGACGCGCTTCGCAAAGTACTGCCAGAAACAATTGTTTACCGGATCACCCGGGCGCGTAATGTCAGTTTGAGTCTGGCGATCTATCAAGCCTGTCAGCATTTCCCGAAAACCATGCGCAAGATGATTTTGGGGCTGATTCAAAAGCAGTTGGGTGAAGATTTTGACATGCGCCATTTCAGCCCAAAATACAATCCGTGGGATCAACGTTTGTGTGCCGTGCCAAACGGTGATTTGTTCAAGGCAATCCGACGGGGAAATGCCTCGGTGGTTACAGATCATATTGACCGGTTTACAGAAACCGGGATTCAGTTAACGTCCGGGGAGCATCTGGATGCTGACATCATTATTACGGCAACCGGACTTGATGTGCAGCTGTTGGGTGGAATGCAGGTTGCGTTGGACGGTGAGCCCGTTAACTTCTCCGATAAGCACTATTACAAAGGGGCCATGATTGAAGATGTGCCCAATATGGCGATGATTTTCGGCTATACCAATTCATCCTGGACCTTGAAGGCGGATCTGATTTCCGAGTATTTCTGTAAAGTGATCAACCATATGGATCGCAAGGGATACCAGCAGTGTACGCCCCGTAATGATGGTACGATCAAGCACAGTGAGCCTTTCCTGAATCTCTCTTCCACCTATGTTCAGCGTATAATTGATACGATTCCAAAGCAGGGGGATCAGCGCCCGTGGCGTTTATATCAGAATTATTTGCGCGATTACCGGGCCTTTAAATTCAGCCGGGTCGAAGACAAAGCACTGGTTTTTTCTAACCCGCTGCAACATAACAAAGCGTACTATGGCGTGCAAAATCAGGCTGTCGTCTCTGGTTCTGCTTCTGCTTCTGGAGAGCACCGTGGCACAACCACGGCAGAGGCATTGCACTAAAGCCGCGATTGGTCCCGGGTCGTGCGGTATTGACTCGGGGTTTGTCCCGTCCATTGGCGGAAGGCCCGGGTAAAATTGGCCGGGTCTTGATAGCCCAGTAAGGTGGCGATCTGTTGGATCTCCATCTTGTCATCGTCCAGGAGCTGAATCGCATCCCGCCGTTTAGCTTCTTCCAAAAGATTCTTGAAGTTCGTTCCTTCGCTTTCCAGACGTCGACGCAAGGTGCGGCTGGTCATATTCAATTGGTTGCTCATATCCTGCAGGGTTGGATAGCCTTCGCGCCCGAAGACCATCTGTTGCTGTACTTTCTCCCTTAGCTTGAAGCTGCTCTTCTCGATCATCGCTTCTTCCCGTGCACACTGTTCCAGCGCGAACTTCAGGCCAATCGGATTGTGCATGGCCAGTGAGCGGGAGAGCAATTCGGAGCGAAACCGGAACTGGTTAGCTGGCATGCCGTAGTGGACGCAGCCGATCTTTGCCTCGACTTTATCGGCGTAGTCTGGCCTGGGTGCGGCGAACCAGATTTCCATGTCGTCGTCTGTACAGTCCACTAACACCTGAAACCCGCGGTAAAAACTAGCCATCGTAGATTCAAATACCAAGTGTGTCATCGGCTTGGGAAACGGTACTGTGGGGGTTAGGTCGATGATGTAAAACGGGTCAGTGTGTTGTTGAGATATTGACAGGCCGCGGCCCAGCAGATACCAGTACCGGGCGCACAAGGCAACGGCATCCTGCATGGTGGCGCTACAGAGTATCGCATAGCCAAGATTGCCGAATGCAGTGGGTGGCAAGCGAAGCCCGACTTCAATGCCGATCCCGTCGTTGCCGACTTCATCCAGAACACATTGAACCAGATCATGCATTTGCAGAAAATTGATCTCGGCATTTTGCCGTTGCAGGATTTCCTGCGGGAAGCTACTCCTGGCGAAAATGCGTTCAATGTTACCACCGCGCTCCTGAGCGATATTCAGGTACGTTTGGGGGTAGATGCTCTGGACTGGGAGTTGCCGCCAGAACGATTCTCGCTTGCTCGATTTTGGATCTGTCATTCTGGCTTTTTTTCAGTGTTATGCAGGACTGAGGCCAAGTGCTTTTTTCATCGTTTCAGGTTGTTCGACCGAAATAAAGTGATCTGTACCCCGGGTTTCGATAATTTTCACATGGCCTCGTTGGGTTGCGCTGGCATTCATTGCATGGCGGCACAAAATCGAATCCTTCTCCGGCATTACAATACGGATTTCCTTGTAGTGGTCATACACGGAATAACCCGATCTGCGTTGCCACTCCCGAATGTTTTTCATATTCAGCAGGGCGGTCCGATAGTGCTTGGGAAAGAGGTGAGATTTTTCCAGCAACTCGCGTTTTCGGGGTGTGAGTGGGCCGTACGCTTTTTCTGAAACAATGTTAAGTCCCGGAGCACGTCTGAGCAGTGCCATCCACAGGGGAAACAGATAATGCCCACCGGACCGAAGCATGCGCTCCATCGTCGGGTTAATGCGCGCCTGTGGCAGTACGGGCGCTTCTAATACGGCTGTAATATTTGCCGTGAGCCGAGGGTGTTGGCGACCGGTTTCCAGCAGCACCGCCCCGCCACGGGAATGACCGTGAACAATAACACGGGAGCCGGTGGCAAGGTGTTCGATTACCTGGCCCAACAGGTGGGCATCATGTTCGATGGTACCCACTGGATAGGGGTTATGTTGGCCCCATTCAGGTTGATACGTATTTTGATATTGCTTAATTTGGGTATCCGCGACAAAACCGGAAAAGTAATCGGCGTTGTTCACGGCGATAAACTCTACGGGCTCGTCTTGATAGAGCTCCATGAAATAATGCTGGTTTTCCATGAAACCCGGGAAACAAATCACGGTAGTATCGCAATGTTCGGGCCCCGGACGTTTTATGATATCGGTATTTTCAAGTTGATAATATTCACCGGCAAAAGGGGTCGTTTCACTGTAAATCTGGGTTTGATTAATCCACTTGTCCCGGTACCGGTGCAGTGTGTAGGCTATGGCAACTGCCAGCAATAAAAACAATACTGTGCCAAACATTAACTAGGCTCCTAAATCGTTGTATCCCACGTCTCGAGTTGATGGTTTTTAGATACGATGTGCCGGGCTGGATTTATCGCCTGGTCTGGCTCCGCGTAGCATGACTCGCCCCACCAGGTTCGAGAATCGTTGCGGGAAGAGTCGTGTCAAACCATCGAGAAGGTATGCATCGGTTCCCACGAGCAGACGTTGTTTGTTTTTCAGTATACCTGAAACAATGGTTTGTGCCGCTTTTTCCGGTGTGGTGGACGCGATCTTGTCGAACCGGGCTGCGGCTTCGGCAGCGTCGCGAGTTCCATCGAGTGCCTTGATATGTCGGGCATTACGAACGATGTTGGTTTTTATGCCGCCAGGATGTACGGACGTGACATGAATGTTGGCCCCGGCCAGCTCCTGGATCAGCGTTTGGTTCAGGGCTTTAACCGCATGTTTTGCGCAGTTGTAGGGGGAGTTCCCGGGAAACGGGAAGAATCCGTTCACGCTGGAAATGTTGATAATATGACCTTCGGGGCGCTGGTGTAGATAGGGTAAAAAAGCTTTGGTGCCGTAGAGTACTCCGTAGAACACGATGTCGAATACCCAGTTAAAATCATCGTAGCTGATGTCCTCAATGGAGCATTGGGACGCAACACCTGCATTGTTGATAATTACATCAACACCGCCGTGTTGTTTGACGACAGTGTCTGCCCAGTCATAAACCTGCTGTTTCTGAGCAACGTCCACAATATGGGTTGAGACGGTAGCGCCAGGCGGGAGTGCTTCTACCGTTTCCTGGAGTCCGTCAGCATTGACATCTGCCAGTGCAAGGTGGCTTCCTTTTCGTGCCAGTTCGATGGCCAGCGCGCGACCGATTCCTGAGCCGGCACCGGTCAGTGCGACGACTTTGTTTGCAAGTGATTTCATGTGTATTCCCCGGGTACTTTCGTTGGTGAAAGGTATCGTTTTTGTTTTAAGGTCGTTTCGTGATACAACAGCAAAGCGGATGACCGCTAATGACAACTACCTTAGACTACTTCTCGATATCGTAGATAGCCTCAAGGGGGACAAAACACTTGTCATTAGTGGCCACCTGTGGGGGCAAGATTAATGTCAATTGCACGACGGGGGGCTGTAAAGCCGGGCTGGAACGGTCAATATGAAAGTGCATCCACCTGACGGATCGTTTTTCGCCTCAATCGTGCCGTCGAGCAGGGCGGCGTATTGCAGGCTGATGGCGAGGCCCAGGCCAATACCTTCGTAGCTGCGACGGGTACTCATATCCGCCTGGGTACAGGCCGTAAAAAGGTCATCGAAATGTTCCTCGTCGATTCCCGGACCTGTATCCACGACTTTGAAGTTTAACACTGCAGTTTGGTTATGTTCGTTTGAGACTTCCGCAAGCACCCTGATCGTGCCGTTATTGCAGAACTTCAGGGCATTATCGATCAGCGCCAATAGAATATTCCCGATTTTGGCCATATCCGAAACGACAATACAGTCCTCCACAGCCGTGAACTCGAAACTGAGCTGGTTGTTGTGTTCTCGATAGTATTCCGGCACATTTCCTTCCAGCCAGTGCACTAATTCATTGAGCGCAAAGGGTTTAGGTTCGCAGCTGTGATCCCCGGAGCTCAAATCGGTAAATTCCAGCAATCGATTGATCTTGTCCAGCAAGACCTGTGAAGCGTCCCCCATCCGCTGTGCGATATTCCGGGCCTTGTCGTCCAGGGTCTGCTTTTTAAGCAATTGGTTAAACCCGATAACGCCATTCAGAGGCGTGCGCAGTTCATGGCTGATGGTGGACAGGAATTGACTGCGGGCAGAATTAGCCTTGAGTAGATTCTCCTCCGCTTGCTTACGCTGCTGTATCTCGTGCTCCATGGTGGTGATGTAGTCACGTACTTGCTGTTCTGCCTGTTGGGTGGCTTCAGACAGTGCCGCAAAGGTGGAGTAGGCTGCGAGCACACAAATGAGTAAAATAAAGGTTGCCAAAACCGTCCGGTTTTGCTCCGGTGTGAGGTTTTCGGGGGCGATACCAAAGAAGAGTAATCCTCCGAGTGCCAACACCAGTAACACCGCATAAAGACAGCTGTACAAGGCGGCACGGCGACCGAGCAGGATACCGGTAATAAGCGGCAGAACCGGGAGCGAGCTCACGGCATAGGAGAGCAGGCCTCCATTGGTTATGGTTCCGCTGGTTGCGATAACATGCAGAAAAAACAGTGCCAGATGAGTCGGCCAGACTTTAGTGGCTTGCGATGTGCTGACCACATAAAGACTGAACAAAAGCATCAGGAGCACAGTGAGATTAATGACTTCCCGAATGATGATGTTCTGAAGAAACGCCAGAATGGTGATCGGCACCATTAAAACCGCTAAAGAAATGAGGGTGGTCTTGGTATAGCGTTTTCTTTTTGCGAGATAAATAGTCTCCAGAGACGACGCTTTGGTCACCGAATAGGCGTTATTATCTGTACTAGAGACTGTATTCATATTGATCAGTGTAGACGGTAATGCCCAATTTGATCAGCTTGTTTGCATGCCTCTCTTGTTGAATTTTTTCGTCTGTGGCATGGTTGAAAGTACTCAAAAGGTCGAGGTATATCGTTGCATACCGTGCGAAAAATGAGCGATACAGACAGTGCTAACAGACGGGTCAGCTTATTATGTTTTTGAATGTTGAACGCAAGCGTAGGTGGAATAAGTCCTTTTTGGTTATGGTGGTCTTCATCCTTGCAGGATGCAGTTCGGGTAGTTGGCGGGATGCCAGCCGGGAATCTGCCGGGATCGCGCCAAGTCCCGACTTGTACTCGGACGCAGTCATTCAGGTCTACGGCGCAGATGCCTGGGGATGGCGCGGTTTTTTTGCAGTCCATACCTGGATCTCGGTCAAACCAAAAGACGCCAGTCAGTATACGGTGTACGAAGTGATTGGCTGGCGCGCCAAAAGAGGCTTACCCGTATTGCGGATCGAGCAGGATATCCCTGACCGATACTGGTTTGGTAGCCGCCCGGAACTCATTCTGGACCGGCGCGGTGATAAGGCAGGTGAATTAATCGCGAAAATAGAATCGGCAGCCGCGGATTACCCCTGGGTAAACGAGTATCGTGTATTCCCAGGGCCAAACAGCAACACCTTTCCGGCCTGGATTGCACAACAGGTTCCGGAACTGGAGCTTGAACTGCCTTTCAGCGCAATCGGCAGTGGCTGGGTTAATTAACCGAAATTTACGTATACCATCCCGTGGTAATTTTGTGGAAAACGTGTGAGCAATGAATCTTTGCTCTACAAATATACTAATCGCACGTTAGCAACTTTTAGCGATTGTAATTCTTGCAGGATGTTTTCAACTGTTGATTCACTTACTCCCGTTTCAATTGTCACGACGATTAAATTTTCTGTATTTGTAATGTTGCCGACTACACTTCGAAAATTAGTTTCTGCGATAAGTGCTTCTCTATTGCCTAGAACTAGTCTATGGTCATCAAGAATTCGAATTTCTAAGCTAACATCCTTTGCGGGTGTTACCGGAAGATACGCTTCGTTCGTGAATGTAATTGAATAAAACATCTTATAGTATTCACAATTCCATTCTGATTGAATTAATGCAGTGATCTTTTCTTTTGCGGCGGGATAAAGTTCCTTGAAAAATTGAATATTGGAAAGTTCAGCGACTACTGACTTCATTTCATGAGTTTTAAGGCTACTTTCGATTCGTTTGCTTAATTCCTGATCAAGATGCTCGATGGAATTATTTTCTGAATAAGATTTCCAATTGGTGGGGTTGTGGATCTCGCAGAAAGTATGGGCGTCTGCCCTGATGACCTCCAGATGATCGTTGTCACAGCCTACTATGCTGAGCGCAAAACATAGTATCAGAATTTTTTGAATAATGAACTTTGCCCACATCTTGCACGTAATACAATGTGTTACATAGGGAAAGATTATATTCATTGAATAGCCTTATTAAACTCTGTGAAAGACTTGCTCATCTCTTGCATGGTTTCGGACACACAAAGTGGATTTGTAGTGATTTCTTGAATGATAAGGAGCATCTCCCTTTGAGTAACGTTAACCCCCGCTTCTTGAAGCAATTTAAGCAATTGCATAGTCGCAATTTCTGCTTCGCGAGGATCTTGCCAATTCGTATTAGATAGCTCGTTTGTAATAGGTCCGTATCGCTCCGAGACGAATTTTCCATAAGTTTCAGGGGATTTAGTAACTGATTTAATTGCCGCAGTTGAAAGCACCGTAAATACAGCTGTCCACGCAGTAAAAGCGTTGGGTGAGAGAGTTGCCTTTCCTGCTAAAACCCCAGCAAATTGTGCCTGAGTTTTTTCATCGGTAATAATGTTTTCAGGTAAGCGATTTCCCAGTTCTCCCCACTTAATTTTTGACTCAGCGGTGATAAATTCTTGTAGTTTTTTCTGTAACGTTGGAGCGCATTTCTTGAGAGCCTCGTTTTGTGAAGAAATATCTTCACTCAGCTTAATTGCTGCTCTAGCCTTTTTCGACGCAAGAATTGCACTAACAGTAATGTCGGAGCCCGTAACCATAACTAACATAGGAATACTAATCGTTGAGATCATGCCCAATAAAAAATACATTTCATATTTTACGATAGTTTCGATATGTCTCGTTGAGTTAGTAACCCTGGAAGCGAGATCTCTACCGCTGATATCCCAAAGGAAAGCTTGAATGGGTTGTAAATAAAAACGTAGGTGATTTGGAGATGTTTGGTTAAGCATCAAATATACGACGGATTCGCATCCTACTTCATAGATGAGTCGTTTCCCATCAAATGCTTTATATATGTTTCCACTCTGTAGCGGTATAGTAGCAACATCCATCCCGACAAAATTTTTGGCATTGAATTTTAGTTTGTGCCTACCATCTAAGGGCAAATAGTAGCCAAGGGTTTCTGTAATATCCCGAGGTGTCGAATTGATTGTGTTTCTTGATTCACAAGATCGAGTAATTTGATATCCATTTTCTGTAAGACGAAGATCTACCTGACGAGGCATGTTGGTTCCTTCAACTAATTCCACCTTATAAGTTGAGTGATTATAATCGTCTTGGTGGGGTTGATGGTGGTATAAATTCACATTTCTCAGATTGATAAGGATTAACTTAAAACCTGAATTGTCACAGCCACTTGTAAAACTGAGCTATTTATCTACCAGCAACACCTTTCCGGCCTGGATTGCACAACAGGTTCCGGAACTGGAGCTTGAACTGCCTTTCAGCGCAATCGGCAGTGGCTGGGCGAATTAACCGAAGCGCCCGTAGATGTAGTCCTGTGTCAGTTGTTTTTCTGGTTGGGTAAACAACGTTTCGGTATCGTCGAATTCCACGAGTTCGCCCATGTGAAAGTAGGCTGTTTTATCGGATATCCGGGATGCCTGTTGCATATTGTGGGTTACGATCACGATCGTGTAGTCTTCACGCAACTCTTGCATGAGTGTTTCAATCGTGGTGGTGGATATCGGGTCCAGTGCCGAGGTCGGCTCATCCATCAAGATTACATTTGGCGAGATAGCAATTGCCCGGGCAATACACAAACGCTGCTGCTGACCACCAGACAGGCTGGTGCCCGGAGAGTGCAGTTTGTCTTTCACTTCATTCCATAACCCGGCTTTTTGGAGAGAGCGTTCCACCAAGTCATCACATTCCGCACCTTTTTTCACTAATTTGTGTTTTAAAGGTGCATAGGTCAGGTTTTCATAGATCGATTTGGGGAATGGATTAGGCTGTTGGAATACCATGCCGATGCGCCGTCTGACCGCCACTTCATCGACATCTTTGTCATAGATATTCTTGCCGTCAATCACCACCTGACCTTTGATCTGAACCGAGTCAATCAAGTCATTCATGCGGTTGAGGCAACGCAGGAACGTTGATTTACCGCAGCCCGAAGGGCCAATCAGTGCAGTAATCTGGTTTTCCTTGATTGCAATCTCAATATCTTTCAGAGCACGATGCTCTCCGTAATACAGGTTGAGTTTTTGGGTTTCGATTTTGGTTACGGCACCATTCTGGCCGTTGCTACCCGGGTTACCATTTAATTTCATACTTTTTCCTGAGGTAAATCGCAGAGGCATTCAAGCCAATCAATACGGTTAGAATTACAACAATGCCAGCAGCGGTTTTCTCGATATAAGCCCGTTCCGGCATGCCTGCCCAGGTATAGATTTGCGCTGGTAAAACCGTTGCCGCCTCGGTGATGGAGCCTGGAGAATCTGGAATAAAAGCAATCATCCCGATTATGATCAGCGGAGCCGTTTCTCCCATGGCCTGAGCCAGGCCGATAATGGAGCCCGTTAAAATCCCCGGCATGGCGACCGGCAAGACGTGATCCTTAACGATGTTGAGCTTGGTGAGACCCAGTCCATAACCCGCCTGGCGAATCGAATCCGGCACGCTGCGCAGGGCGGCGCGAGAACTGACAATAATAATGGGGAGGGTCATCAGTGCCAGGGTCATACCGCCGACCAATGGTGAGCTTCTTGGTAAACCAAAAAGATTGATAAACACAGACAGACCCAGCAGACCAAACAAGATGGACGGAATCGCGGCGAGGTTATTGATATTGACTTCGATAAAATGGGTGATCGGATTATCTTTCGCGAATTCCTCCAGATAGACCGCCGTCATTACGCCGAGCGGGAATGCCAGTACCATCGTCACCAGCAGGGTCAGGATTGAGCCAACGATAGCAGACTGTATCCCGGCAAACTCGGGTAGCTTGGAATCACCGTTGTTGAAAAAGATATTGTTGAGTTGCAATTCCACCGCATTTTCCGCCTGCAGTGTGGCGAGGGCATCGAGTTCTTTTTGTTTCAGGTTGTGGTGATGGCCTTTGAGGTACTGGTCCACCTGATCATCCGCGAGTACCCAGCGTAATTCGCTGGTACCCAGGAGCGCTGGATTGTCCTCCATTTGTTTTGGGATGGTTCTTAACCAGGCGCGACTGACCAGTGGGCGATAGTCCTTTTCGACGGCAAACTGGGAGAATCGAGCGGCTTTTTTTGAATAGGTAATCTCGACTTGCACGTACGCCTGTTGTACCGCCGGAGCGGCGGTGCGGAGCATATCGAACAGGAAGAATAGCAGGAAGCCCATGGTCAGCAGTATGGAGCTTCGGGCCAACCACTTGAATATACGTGCCGAACGATGACGTTTTCGCAGGGTTGGATCGTAAAAAGGGTTTTCGTTCATAGTGTATTCACCTTGTACTTGGCTTTGAAGCGGCGGATCTGGATTACTGAAACCACATTAAGCAGCAGGGTGATGGTGAACAATATCAGACCCAGCGCAAACGCCGATAAGGTTTGGGGTGAATCGAAAGCATGATCGCCGACGAGAGCGTCGACAATTCTGACCGTAACGGTCGTCATGTCTTCCAGAGGGTTCCAGGACAGATTGGGTCGTAAACCCGCTGCCATCACTACAATCATGGTTTCTCCAATCGCTTTGGAAAAGCCCAGTAGTGAAGCGGAGATAATGCCCGGCATGGCTGCAGGTAGAATAATGCTGCGAATCGTTTCGCTTTGGGTCAGTCCCAGCGCATAAGAAGCATTTCGCTGATTATTGGGAACCGCGCGTAATACATCATCACACAACGATGAGATAACGGGAATAATCATCACGCCCATGACTACACCACAGGCAAGTGCACTGTTAAATGTTGCGTCAACGCCGAACCATGAGAAGAACTCCACCATGGCGGGAGCCACAGTTAATGCGGCAAAAAAACCATACACTACTGTAGGAATACCGGCCAGTACTTCCAGCATGGGTTTCAGTAACTTGCGCAAATGAGCATTGGCATATTCGCTCATGTAGATCGCACTGCCCAGGCCGACCGGTATCGCAACCAGGAGTGCAATAACTGTGATCATAAACGTACCGGCGAAAATCGGTAATGCACCGAATTTACTGTCTCCGCCGTGGACATACCATTCTGTGCCTGTCAGGAAATACCAGAGGCTTTTCAGTTGGAAAAACTCAATGGCCTGAAACAGAATGGAAAACAAAATACCGATGGTGGTAATGATGGAAATGGCCGAGGCGATAATCAAAAGGCCAATAATCAGGCGTTCCCGGTGTCGTTGCCGGTATCGTGCAGGTTCTATATCAAACAAGGTAAAGCCTCGAAAGACACTTAAACGTCTTTAAACTGATTTGAAGAATACGGTAAAAATTAGCTGTTGCCGTAAACGCTGAAAACCCACCGGTTTAACGGTGGGTTTTCGGGGAACTCAATGCCAGTGAATGAACACTGGCAAGGGATCGATTACTTGGTCCAGCCAGGGATCCAGCTACGATCGTATTCCGTTACATCCAGTGTGGTGTTGTCATCAACAAATACGTTGCTCAGGCCATTGAAGTAAGCCTCAGTGTCTGCATCGCGGTAGATTGCAGAAGCGTTAACGGTATTTTTGATGGCCAGACCTGCACCTGCAGTCTCGATTTGAGCCTGATCGAAGGTGTTCTGGTTGCTGATTCGGATAGCTGCAGTATCTGCATCAGTTGAATCGGTGATGGTGACTTGAACGTTGTTGAAAACGTAACCGGTACCTTCACGCAGGCGGATCGCACGACCCTTCGCATTCAGGATTGCGTTAACCAGTACAGGCTTGGACATCAGTTCAGCAACGTCCGTTTCGTTCAGGCCGTCAGCTTCGATTACACGGGAATCAACTTCGTCATCAACGATGTTCTGTTCAACGAAAACGTTCTCCATTGTGCCGGTGTAACCCTGGTCGGTATCCAGGCTGTCGTCGCCGGCATTGTAGATGTACAAACCGTTGACGCTAACCGTGCCACCCCAGAACTCGATACCGTCATCAGCAGAGCCGATCGATGCGATGTTTTCGATGATGGTGCCAGAACCTACAGAACCCAGAGAAATACCATTCAGTTCCTTGTCTTTTTCAACTTCGAAACCGGAGTATTTCACGACAACATAGCGCAGGATACCGCTGTTATCGTCTTCGATGGTTACGCCATCCATAGGACCGTATTTTTGTGTGCCCGCTTCATAAGTGCGCTCGCCACGGTTGTTGGTTGATTGACCCAGAATAGTCAAACCACCCCACTGACCTTGCTCGTCACCGGTGTTCTGGCCTGCAACATCCTGTGCAGACGTGAACACGATAGGCTGTGCAGCTGTACCGTCAGCGATGATTTTCGCACCGCGGTTAACTGCCAGGTAAGATGAACCGGTCACACCGAACAGTGTTGTACCCGCTTCGATGGTCAGGGTCGCTGGAGCAATAACGTTTACTTCACCGTTGATTGCATACTGGTTTGCGTTTGACAGAGTCATGTCCTGAGTGATGTCACCTTCCAGGAATTCAACAGGCTTGTCTTCAGAGCTTTGAATCGCCCAATCGAATTGCGCTTTGTCAGCACCAGCCAAAATGTTGTCGGAAGCCACTTCTGCCTGGAATGCTGAGCCGTCGCTGTCCAACAGACCTTCGTCAACCATATCGCCAGAGATACCCACGGTCGCGTGTACGTTGGTCAATGCCGCGAAGTAGTCGGCAGTCGCTTGGTCTCGGTACAGACCTTTACCATTTGCAATCAGACCGTTTGCAGTAATGTCACCGGCCGCTGAATCGCTTACAGACAATTCAACCGCTTCGTTTTTGATCCCCAGACCACCGTCCAGAACGATGATGTTGGCACCGTTGAAGGTGACGTCGTCACTGATACGGATTGCCGCGATGTCTTGGTTGTAGCTTTCAGATGCTGGATCTGCAGAGCTTTGTTTTACGTTAACCTGAACGTTGTCGAATACGTAGCCAGTCCCTTCACGCAAACGGATCGCACGACCAATGGTATCCAGCGTCGCATTACGCAGCGTTGGCATCGCAATTGGGTCGCCTGCTTCAATTTCGTCGAAGCTGTCTGCTTCAATGGCGCGAGAGTCGATTTCGTCGTCAACGACAACTTGTTGAACCAATACGTTGTCCAGCGTTCCAGTGTAGCCCTGGTCTGTATCCAGTGAGTCATCCCCCGCGTTGTAAACGTAAAGGTTATTTACGTTGACCGTGCCGCCCCAGAGTTCGATACCATCATCTGCAGAACCGATGATTGCAATGTTGTTGAGGGTCGTGCCGGATCCCACAGAACCCAGGGACAGACCATTCAATTCTTTATCCACTTCAACTTCGAAGCCGGAGTACTTGATCATCACGTATTCCAGTACACCGCTGTTGTCGTCTTCGATGGTTACGCCATCTTTAGGACCGTATTTCTGAGTACCCGCTTCGTAAGTACGCTCACCTTTGTTGTTGGTCGATTGACCCAGAATGGTCAAACCACCCCATTGACCCTGATCGTTCTGACCTGCAGTGCCAACGATGTCTTCTGCCGAGGTGAAAACAATTGGGTTATCACGGGTACCTTGCGCCATGATTTTTGCGCCACGGTTAATCGCCAGGTAAGAACTGCCAGACATACCAAACAGTTTGGTACCTGCTGGAATGGTCAGCGTCGTGCCTTCCAGGAAGTTTACTTCGCCGTCGATCCCGTAAATTTCACCACTTTCCAGGGTTACGCTTTCGGTGAAGTCACCTTTCAATTCTTTGTTTTCAGCAACGTAAGATGCGGTACCCGGGCCCGTGCCGCCGCCGGTAGTGGCTTGTGCGATCAGGGTATCTACTGAAGAGCAAGCACTGCTGGATGTTGCTGTGTCGACAGTTACACCTGCAATCAGATCTGCCAGATCGTTGCCGGAAGGCGCTGTGATAACGGTTTTGCCGTCCAGCCCTGCAACGTAGTGTTGTGATACAGACAGACGGTTGTTGATGATGGTTTGGTCATCGTTACGTGCGCCACCCAGAATTTCCAGAGAGATCGCTTGCAGAGACAGTCCATTCTCGTATTGCTCTACCCAGAAATTCAGACCGGCTTCATCTGCGGAACGGCCAAACAACTGAACAAACAGGTTGTCTACCAGCTCACGTGCTTCCAGGCTGCCAAAACGCTCTTCAAACTCAGGTGAGTTACCAAACGCTTCGATAATGCCGCTCAGGTCACCGCCGTTATTTTGCAGTTCACCTGCCCAGAAGGACAATCCTGCTGGATCTGCAGGACGACCGTAGTAAGCGATGTACGCACCCAGAACCGATTCTTCTGCTGCAGAAAAATCACCTGTTGTACATTCTGCATTTGCCATGCCGCTCATCAGGGGAAGCATCAGAGCGGAAAGCAAACGTTTCCTTGAATTAAACAATCGTTTTTTCGGCAGTTCTGTGTTCATTACTGAATCCTAATCTAGTGAATGGGGTTTTGGGGCATCACGCTAACGTTTGTTTATTACATTGGCTTTACAGTTCTGTGAATGATTTTCTAAAACTTGTACCCGGTGTCATTTTTGTGATGGGACTATCTGTATGATAAATAGACAGTTTTGAAATGAATGCTAAGAGTGGGAATATTAAGTGGAAAAGGCCGATTATTATTTCAGTTATGGCTAGGGTCTGTTGACGTTTCATATTTAACCTCTGTTGAGCCTGAAATTCGCTCAATCAAGGAATAAGGAGAGTGGTTTGGTTATTCCAAATGAACGACGAGTGACGCGGAGTGAGCGAATTTCAGGCTCAACCCTTCGGGCCAGCGCTATTTTTTCGCCCCGATGCGTTGCTGCTCGTTGATGTAGAATAACTACACGACACTCGCAGCGCCTGACTGGACAAAAAAATAGCGCTGGCAGAGGCTAAATATGAAACGTCAACAGACCCTAGGGTCTGTGAATTGATCTTTAAACTTTAGACGGACTGAGCCACCGTCCAAAGTTGCGAGGTTTGCATTGTCAGTTTTATTAGAGCGCTATCTCCCTCCCCATGAGGGCAGGGGGGAGCCTAAAAGCAACGTATATGTTGCCTGATCTCCAAAAAGAAACTAATATGTTTCTTATTGTTAAATAGCAACGTATTAGTTTCATTATGAACTCACTACTCGCACAGATCAAAAAGCGTCGTATAGCGCTAGCACTCAAGCAGCACGATATGATGCTGCGGGTTGGTATGTCGCGGCAACAATATCAGCGACTGGAATCGAAAGGCAATCCACGCCTAGACACCCTTGAACTGGTTGCTAAAGGCCTGAAAAGTGAATTGCTGCTGATACCACAGGAAAAGTTAAATGCTGTGCTGGCAGTATTGGCTGACGATACCATGGCATCAACTCAGCCAAGTCAGTCGGTCAAAGAAGAAAGTAAGTCATTAGCCGATGATCCATGGCAAGGATTGCTGGGAGAAAACGAGTGAGCTCGAATACAAAAGATGAAGTGCGTGTATTAGGACTCTCCATACATGGAGTGCTGATCGGGTATCTCGCAGGTTATAAAAATGGGCGCAATGTCTTGAGTATTTCGGATACATTCCAGAACACCCCTGAGCGCCCGACCTTCAGTCTGATCACTCACCCCAAGTTTCCGAATGCGGCCAAGATCATGGCAGAACCGTGGTCACGGAATCAGCGGCTGCATCCTGTTCTATCAAACTTGTTACCTGAGGGGGCCTTGCGTGAGTTGATAGCGCAGGGCTTGAAGGTGCATGTTGATAATGAGTTTTACATCTTCTCGTACCTTGGTAGAGATTTGCCAGGGGCTATTGAAGCCATACCCATGGAACCAGAGGATGTTCCTGAATATGTACTGAGCACACACGGAAAGGCCGCGGCGGTTAAATTCGATAACCTCGCCCAAAACAACAGATTTTCCTTGGCTGGCGTGCAAATGAAGTTTTCGATGAAGGAAAAGGATGGGCGTTACAATATATCCAAAGGTGGTGTGTTGGGTGATTGGATCATCAAAACACCTTCAACAAAGCATAAGTTTGTACCACTAAACGAATACACGGCCATGGCTCTTGCCGGGCTGGTTGGTGTTGATATTCCTGAGATCAAGCTTGTTGATCTCGATAAGCTTGATAATCTACCTCAAATTAATCTTCCAGATGAACAGCAAGCCTTTGCCATTAAGCGATTTGATCGTGATGACGGCCAGCGCATTCACATGGAAGACTTCGCGCAAATTCTGGTGAAGTATCCGCATGAAAAATACACTTCCGCAAATTATGAAGCTATCGGTAAAGTTATTTATAACTTTTCTGGTGACGGGCTAGCTGACACTCAACAGTTCGCAAGGCGGTTACTGGTGAATATTCTTTTGGCAAATGGTGATGCGCATCTCAAAAATTGGAGCTTTTGGTATCCAGACAAGACCACGCCACGTCTTTCTCCTGCGTACGATATCGTAACCACGAATGTCTATATCGAAAACGAGACACAATATGCGCTAAACCTTGGCAAAACTAAAGCGTGGTATGTGGTCACCATGGCTCATTTTCAAACCTGGGCGGATAAATCAGGTATCCCCTGGAGGGCAATCAAGCCGCACTTGGATGACACCATGGCTAAAGCCAGGAAATTGTGGCCTGAAGCCCTTATTGGACTACCAATGGATGACTCACACAAAGCCGGGCTTAGAGCGCATTGGGGAAAGCTTCAGAGCGACTTTAAGATTGATGTCACCAAATAATAGATCAGGTAATCTTGGGGGGCATTTAGCCCCCTTTGTCCACAGATTGTTGCAAACCAACACAATATCTCGTGGTGCTGTGCTTAATGCGCCGCAGCTGCTTTTTCAAGCTCATCTTGAGAGACATTGATGTTTTCTGAAACTCGGGTCATGTTCAGCTCTATACTATCGGTATCCATCGGGATCAAACCGATTTCAGTCAACAGGCCGTCCATTCCGATAATGGCTTCATCCATAAACATTGCGACGTATTCTTCCATCGCGGGCAATGTTTCTTTATGGTCGTTTTTGATGTAGAAGAACAAGCTGCGGGAGATTGGGTAGCTTTTGTTGGCAATGTTTGCTGCTGTTGGCGTAACGCTGTCAATATCCACACTTTTGATGGAGTCGGAGTTTTCAGCCAGGAAACTATAGCCGAAGATACCCAAAGCCATTTTGTCCTTGGTTAATTTCTGAACGATCAAGTTGTCATTTTCACCACTTGGTATAAATGCACCATCGGTGCGAATGAAACGATAGCCTTTAAGTCCGGCATCCCGGTAGACTTTCATTTCTTCTGTTTGATATTGCAGTACGATTTCTTCGAATGCGTCACGGGTACCGGAGCTTACCGGTGGTCCATATATTTTGATTTCCCGTTTCGGCAGCTTCGGGTTGATTTCGTTCCAGTATTTGTAGGGGTTGTCGATTAAGCCGTCATTGGTTTTATTTGGTACTTTTTTCGCCACAGCCAGCAACAGTTCAAGCTTGGACAGCGGCATCTCTGCATTGTCCTTGTCCTGGGCAATAACAATACCATCATAGCCAAACATGACTTCAGTGATATTTTTGACACCATTACGGTGACACAAATCCAGCTCTTTGATTTTAATGCGACGGCTGGCATTGGTGATATCCGGTGAATCCATGCTGTTGTCTGAACAGAACAGCTTCATACCGCCACCGGTGCCAGTGGATTCCACGATTGGCGTTGGATATCTGGACACACTGCCAAATTCTTCTGCCACAAAACTGGCAAACGGATAGACGGTAGAACTACCGACGATTCTGATTTGATCTCGTGCCTGACTTTGACAGGCGAAAATCAACATCAATAGAGTGATGAGATACTTGTGCATGATAGCCTCCTATTGCGCTTGCGCGGGTTCAATGCTGAAGCGGGTGTTGCGTTGCGGGTTGTCAAAAAGCGGAAATTTTACTGCCGGTTTGTTCTTCCGTTCCAGGATCAACTGGTTGTTGGTACTGTCATAAGCCATAGACAGCAATTCTCCGGGCAACCCGTTCACACCCTTTACTGCAGCCATGCGAATGGGTTCCATAAAGCCGGTGTATTTGGCGTTCTTTTTAACCACTTTTACGCATTCGTTACCGAAGGTGGTCGTGATGGCGTTAAAGCCGGTGGCACAGTTGCCTTGTTCCGGTGGGCTGCTCTGGAAAAAACTGGAAAAGTCAGCTTTGCGCAATTTGAACTTAACCCGGAGTGCAGACCGGTCGCCGAGCTCAACCAGCTCTGGTTGATCCGTCTGGGTATTTACGACATACAATGTGCCATCCGCCATGCTTTCGGCATTCTTCGCGATAAATGCGTACAAATGGTTGGAATGCAGGGTGTCGAGCATATAAACCGTTTTTTGATCCGGCAGGATGACGATATGGGATGCCGATACCCGTCCCATTGCAAAGTTCTTGATAACTTTTGCTTCACCCTGAGCGTTCAGGACGATGATTTCAGCGGGCCAGCCGTAGTTATACGGGTTAACCAGATCGGGCTTGTTTTTGTAGTAGTATTTGAATTCATCAATAAATGATGCCGGATCTGCCGTGTTCACGAGCGTGGTTTCGCTCACCATTGTGGTTTTCCACGGCGTGATTTGTGGCGCGGAAGGGCGGCTTAAGCCATCGATATCCTCAAGTGGCAATGCTTCAGTGTCGACAGGAAGGGTATTTTCTTTGTCGTAATGAGTAATATAGACACTGCCAATCTCGTGATCGAATATCGAAAGGGCGTGTTTTTGATCACCACTCAGTACCGCCAGTGTTGTAGGTTGCGCCTGATAAAACAGTGATTTTCCCTGATAAGCTAAGGGATCATTTTGAAAATCACGGGCCAGACCAAAGATATGACGGCCAATGATGTTCCCGTTTTCAAGTGCAGGTGCCTTGGTGATGGCGGTTTCGCTTTCGCCCGGTGCAGAGGCCGCAAGCGCTGCAACCGAGCCACAGCCCAAGGCAACCCATAGGACGCTGCTGAGCAATGGTCTTATTGCTTTCGAGCGTGTGCGAGTGCTCGCAACGCTTTGGTGGTATGGCGTGGATATCATATCTAGTACTTCATCGAAAAGGTCAAACTGTATTCCCGCCCAGGCTCGATGCTGGTGGTGGTTTCCTCACCCTGCATTTCTTCGATTTCGCTATCCAGCAGGTTTTTCACTTTGAACGTCAGGGTATAGCCGATACGTTTTTCCTGTTCATCGTAGGTATCGTTCAACCCCCACTTGAGCACAAAATCAAGGCGGTGGAACGGTTGTTCATAAATATCCGGATTACCATTGATGCCCAGGCTGGAGATGCGTTTTCCGTAAACGTTATAAAGCAAAGTCGCGCTGCGACGGGTGAAGAAATTGTCATAACCAAACTGGAAGTTCACCACATACGGAGACTGACCTTGCATCGGGCGATTCTCACTGGTCAGGAACGGGATAAACTGATCGTTTTCGTTTTCCGGTGAGTCTTTATCCAGTTCAATCTCGGATTTGATATAAGCGAAGTTACCGCCCATAAAGAAGTTTTCGAGCTGTTCCCAATAGGGGGAGAGGTTCTTCCGGAACCCGGTTTCGAAACCAAAACTTTCAGCGCTTTTGGCATTGCGGTAGGAGATTTCGATATCCACGTCGGCAACGGTTCGAACAGTTTCGATGGGGTTGGTGAACTTCTTCGCAAACAAGCCGAAGGAGATAAATTCATCAAAGCTCGGGAACCATTCATATTTGATATCAAAGTTGGTGATTTCAGTCGGTTCCAGTTTGTCATAACCGAAAATAATATTGCCGGTGAGCGGGTCTTTGAACCGGTTAGGACTGAACTCCCGGAAATCCGGACGACTCAGCGTCTGGCTGGCTCCGAGGCGCAATTGATGCTCGTCGTCAAAGCGATAGGTCGCCCCGAGGAAGGGTAAAACATCATCGGTTTCCAGCTCTGAGGCTTCCTGCTCAGCGCCCACCTGAAGTGATTGCGTTGATTCTTCCATACGTGCACCGAAATTGATATCGAGGGCATTGATAGGGGAGATCAACTGATTGATGTAATACGCTGTAACCGTTTGTTCCGCAGTATAAAAATCATCAGGTTTGTAAGAGTCCAAGATATCGATAGTACCGTTATCGACATTAACCTGGGTCAGCGCTTCGTCGATCAGGCTGGGATCCCGGGTGTTGGAGTACTTTATTTTGAAGCGTCTGTTGTCCAGCGTTCGCGCTTTCTCATAGTCAAACCAGCCGATTTGGGTATAGTTGTCCCGGCCATTCAAACGAAAGGGCAGTTTCAGGTCGACGCGATAGTTGTCCACTTCATCTTCCAGATCGGAATAGAGGTAAAATAACTTTTTCGCATCCAGCAAAAATTGGTCATTGGCTTCTTTATATTCGTATTCAAAGGTGCCCGGTTCGAGGCGGGTTGCATCCGCGGTTTCGGCACCCCAGCTGATCACCACATCATCGAAGTAGCCATCATGCTTGCTGTCCCAGGATTCTGGCAGGAAGCCTGAAAAGTGATGTTCACCGTTGAATTGGTGGCTGGTCAGTGTCTTTTCCGTGTACTGCAAAAAGGTGCGTTGGCTGATCCGGTCTTCAATCAATTCGTCCTCGACACCCACGTTGTTAACGTCGTCATTCTGATTAAGGCGCAGAAAGGTGTACTTCACTTTCTGCCCATCGAGATTATCCAGGCCAAAGCTGAACAGGCCACCGTACTTCTCGGATAGTTTGGTGACGTTAAAACTGTTGGATTCGGTGTGCAGTATCTCGCCTGAATCCTGATTGAATTCATACTCTTCCTGGGTAATTTCCGAGGAGCCTGCTTCGGTCTTATGGTAAATCGAACCGGCGAAGCCGTATTTCAAGCCGTTACTGGTTTTGAAGCTCTGTCCGGTGGTAATGGAAATGCTCTTGCCGGGTTGCAGCTTTTTCTTGTGTAAACCGTAGTCGCGGTAGTTGACCATGGCAGAGTTCAGCTGTTCTTTCTCTTCCGCCGTCAAGCCTTCTGCCAGTACACGATCCCCGAGTTTCACCTCTTGCGTCAGCACTCCGAAATCCTCACTGAGATCGAGGATAATCTGGGGTAGAGGGCGGTCATTCTCGGTGTTGACCATGACATTTTCTTTGGTGTAGTCATTCATGCTGACACTGAAAGAACCCTGAATAAAGTTATCTTCTTTCGGGATATCCTTACTGTTAATCAACACCGTACCGCCGCCGAATGTGCCGGGCAGGTCACTGGAATAGGTTTTTTGAATATTCATACTCTGGATAACGCCGGTCGGAAAGATATCCAGTGGCACGACCCGCTTGGTCGGCTCAGGAGAGGGGATGTGCAAGCCGTTCAGCAACACCGTACTGTAGCGTTCACCCAGGCCCCGGACGAAAACAAATTTGCCATCGACGATGGTGATGCCGGTTACGCGTTTAAGGGCTCCGGATGCGGATGAGTCGCCGGACTTGCTGAATTGTTCGCTGGAGATCGCATCACCCAGCACATTGCTGTCTTTCAGGTCGGTGAAAGTGGAGGCGAGACTGCCTTCAACAAAGGGCGCGCTCACCACATATTCATCCAGTACGATATCCGCCTGAGTCAGTGTGGCACTTTGATCACTTGTGGCATCCGCACGGATTTCAATATCACGCATGACCTGCATAACATATTTTGGATGAATCAGGGAGACATCGTAGCTGCCTTCGGAAAGCTCCACTTCGGCAACCCCGTTTTCATCGGTGGCGGCGTCAATGCTGTAGCCTTTGAAGAACAGTTTGACCTTGGTGACGGGGGCGTTGCCCTCACTGTCGATGACTTTCAGTCGCAGGGTGCCTTTGGGGCCCGTCTGTTCTTTGACTTCAGCTTGCTCGAAGTCCTGCTGATAGCTTCCCAGCGGCAAATCCAGATCAACCTCTGCGCCACTGTCTGAAGTAAGATCCAGGAAAATCTGGCTCTGCAAATTGTTCAACAGGCTGACTTCGGTCACGGCGAACAGCTCATTGCCTTGATAGTAACCGACCTCATAATGCTCTGCGGGCAAATCAAAATTCGCCAGACCAAAGTCATTGGTATCGATTTGTTGATCACCGACCCGCACGGTAATTTGCGGTTGTGGCACACCATTTTTAAATACGAATATAAACAGATTATCTTCCGCACTGACGCCTGAGGTGAGACTGATCAGGATTACAGTGAGGAGCGCTCTAACGACATTCAATGGGCTCATCCTGACACTTCTCTATTTGCTGAAATAATTGCGAGGCTTGGGTAAACAGTTGGTTATCGTTGATCCGCTGCAGATATTGCTTGGCGGTGTCAAAATTACGGATCATGAAATGGGCATAGCCCAGGGCATAAACAATGTTGTCGTCCTTGAGTAAATCGTAGCGCTTCAGGGACTCTGTTTTGGCCACAAGTGATTCATAGTCTTCCAGTTCGATATCAATACCGAGCCGTTGTTGAAACTTCTCTTTTTGATCTCCGATCCGTCGATTTAACTGCAGAGACCGAATCGGGTCACCGGCCTTGAGGTAGAGTGTCGCGGCACGGTGGGCAAAACGGGGAAACTGGATCGATGCCCAATCCATCACCAGTGCGGCGATCAGGTATTGTTCCTGGTCGATATAGACCTGTCCCAGCATTTCCAATAATTTGTCATCGGCGGGATGTTTGATGACACCTTCTTCGAGTAATACTGCGGCATCCATTAATCGATTGTTTTCCCGCAATGCAAACGCCATGGCGAGATAGTCTTTGGCAGAATAGTTCTGTTTTTGCAGGTAGTGCTGTGCATATTCCAGCGCAGTTTGAAAATAGCCAAGTTCCAGCAGGTAATAAAATTTCTGACTGTAAAAACGGGCATAATCGGGGAAGTGTGCGATGCCTGCATCCAAAGTGGCCCAGGCCTGCTTCATCTGGCCCAGCTGTTTATAGGCCTCGGCTTTTATCGCGAACATCTGCTCGCTGTTGGTTGCAGCCTCTCCCGCTTTGTCCAGAGCTTCAATCACGCCGGTGTAATTCAAATCCTGCCAGTGATTTCGGGCAATGTAGAGATAAATCGACTTTTTGCTTTGCCCCAGCGCGATTGCATGTTCCAGGAAGCGGTTGGATACCAGCGGATAACCCAATTCGTGGTTCATGACACCTTTCAAGGTGTAGTAAGTCACATAGTCAAAATCAGGTTTGCGAATGTCGACCTTTTCAAGAACGGTTTTAGCCCGCTGCACGTAGCCGTCCTGCAACAGTGTCGCACCCAGCTGGACATAGTCTATTTTTTCCTGACCGTTTTGCTCGGCCTGGGCACTCACTGCTGCGATGAGTGCGCTGGCCATAAGAATCGGTTTGATCGGTGGTATTTTCATATTAGTTCAGCTTGAAAACGATTTTTTGAGTGGCCCACACTTTTACTTTCTTCCCGTTGTAGGTTGCGGGCTCAAACTTCCAGCGACGCATAGTGCTGTCGGCCTGGAGGTCGAAAATTTCCACAGGTTTTGAATCGATGACCTCAACGTCTTCGACATTGCCATCTTCATTGATCAGGACGTTCATGGTGACGTAACCACTAATCCCCTGTTTTCGTGCCAATTCGGGGTAGACAATGGGTGAACGTCGCGTGACTTTGGGCGGGGTATCTACGGTACTTTTGTCCATCGCCTGATCGGTGCCACCACCTAATAGATCATTGTCTTTGAACTGTGCGAACCCGCCTTCATCGAATTGGGGGACACCGAAACTCAGGCCCGAACCGGTGAGGGAGTTCCCCAGATTACCCGGTTTGAGTGTGGGTAGCGCTTCATTCGTCTGGGGACGGCGGGGCTCTTTTTTAGGCTTCGGCTTCGGTTTTTCCAGCTGCTTTTTTTTTTCAACTTCAAAATTTACCGCGCGGTTATCCTGTAAGTCCCGTTCAAAGTCGGAATCATTCAGCCCGATAACCAACACGAAAGTGAAGTAGGGCAGTGCCAGTGCGGCGAATACGGCAAGCGTTCGTTTCAACATGGCGTTACTCTAAATTCCTGTTTCCTGCTCAGTCGCGACACCCACATCGGTGGCTCCGGACAGTTTGCTCTGGTCGATCACTTCGAGCACCACTTTCGCAGGTACATTCTCATCGGTGACGACGAGAATGGACTTGTCGGTGCTGGTTCTTAGCATATCGCGCAGTTTGCTCTGCAGGCTGTAGATGCGAACCGGTTGATTGTCCACGTATACATCACCCAATTTATCAATAAAGATCCGGATGGATTTGGTGGAGGCTGCGCTTGCACTTGAGGCGGAGGGGCGATCCAGTTCAAGCTTCATGTCTTTGACGAAGGTGGTTGTGACCATAAAAAAGATCAGCAGAATAAACACCATGTCGATCAAAGGTGAAATATCGATATTGCCTTCGTCTTCGCTTTCGTTTCTATACCGCATCGTATCTATACCACATGGTTTCCATAACACATCGTTGATGTGTTACCGGTTAATTGTTGCTGTGCTATTTGCGCAAACGAGATCGCGAATCTGATCCAGCTCACGGTAAATGTTGCGTTCTTTGCGTTCGATGACTCTGCCCAGCAATAAGCCGGGTATGGATACCGCTAATCCCATTTGCGTGGTGAACAGTGCTTTACTGATGCCGCCCGCAATACCACCGGACTGACTGAACAACGCCATGTCTGCCAGTGAATCAAAGGTTTCGATCATGCCGTCCACCGTGCCCAGCAGGCCCAGTAACGGCGCTACCGCGACCAGTGAGCGCACCAGCTTTTTGTGTCGGGCGATTTCCAGCCGCAGTTCGCTGAATTGTTCCTTCACAATAGACTTGAGCGCTTGGCGATCTTGTATTCTTTCCGCCTGCTGTAGTGCGAAAACCGCAGCGCGGGCGGTAATGGAATTTTCGGTTATCTCCCCTTTTTGACCCTTTCGAACCAACTCACGGGGGGAAAGGCGACCTTTGCGAATGGTTAACAGCCGATAAACAAGGGCATACCACAGAACCACGGAGGTCAGTACCAGGGGCGGCATGACAAAGCCACCCATCTGGACATATTCCATTAAAGTCCCTTGCTCCAGAAAAATATTCATAGCGCGTTATGCTCGGGTATCAGGCGTGAGCGGCCGAAGTTTTGTGTTTATTGATCATGTGCAAAGCCGCACGTTCAAGATCATTCTTGGTTCGGGTACCCCAACTGGTCAGCATGTTGCCAATTAACAGCATCGGTAT
This sequence comes from Oleiphilus messinensis, assembly GCF_002162375.1. Taxonomy (GTDB): domain Bacteria; phylum Pseudomonadota; class Gammaproteobacteria; order Pseudomonadales; family Oleiphilaceae; genus Oleiphilus; species Oleiphilus messinensis. Next base: position 269,722 of record NZ_CP021425.1, read on the forward strand.
GGCCACGACCAAACCGTACTTGGTGGTAACCAGTGCTTCGGATATCCCGCTCGACAGCAGTTTTGGATCACCGGTACCGAATTCCGTGATAATGTCAAAGGTGCTGATCATCCCGGTGACCGTCCCCAGCAGTCCCAACAAAGGCGATACCGCTGCAATCACAATAATTGTGGTGGCAAAGCGGTCGATTTTTGCGTTCTCGGACAAAATGGATTCGCTGATGATATCTTCGATATGGTCACGATCCTTGTCGAGATTGCGCAGCGTGGCAGCGATGACGCGACTGGCACTGCTCATATTGCGTTTGCAGATTGCGAGGGCATTTTCAATTGTGCCGGTCTGCAACGTATCACCAATTTTGCGTGTGATACCCTGAATATTGGCGCTGAACATGGCCAGCAATATGACGCGCACAATCGCCAGAAGTGCACCGAAAGCACCGAGACCCAGAATAATCATGCCGATCAGTCCACCGGCATCGACTTCTTTCATAAAGGTTTTTTCTTCCTGCTTTTCGATGGCTTTTATCGGGCTTTCAAACAGAAATATAGAAAGCGATTCGGGCTGGGTATTCTCAGAAAGTGCCTGTGCGCTGGATAAGGTGCTGGCATCCCAAATCTTGAAGTTGCCTTCGCCTGCCGGGGCCAACGCGCCTGCTGCGTTATCGGATACACCGTAGCGAGCAATTCGGCCAATGGTGTAAATGGTGCCGGACTCATGTTTCCCGTTTTCTGCGAAAAACTCGCCGGCTTGCTGCTGAACGGTACCATCCTTGCGAATAACTTCTGCAGCAGCGGTAATCGCGGCGTTGAGTTGCTGATCTGTGGGGGCAGATTCATCCAGATCCTGATCTAGTTTGCTCAAGCTTTCTTTCGCTTGAATCAAAGTGGTATCTAGTATCAGGCTGTCGTTTTCATTGAAATCAACATCCCGGGATGCGTCGGCGATCAGGCGGTTGGTGCGATCAACTTGATTTTGTTGGCCGAGGTACTGACTTTGCAGTTGATCAATTTCACCTTTGATCTTTCGCAATACCGATTGCTGTGACGTCTTTAATTCCGTCAGCCGGTTTTGCAGCGCCTTTTTCTCCGCAACCAGATAGGCGTATTCTTTTTGGTAAGCTTTTTCCAGTTCATCAGCCTGGCCGCGGGGCGAGACACTGAGAACAGAAACCGAAACAATGAGGAGAAGCAGTAAATTATGCATGTTAACTCTTTCGTCTGTTAACGGGTAAGTGATTAACTTTGTGGAATAAAGTTAGGTACTGTGAACAGGCCGTTGTGAATGTTTTTGTTGAACGCGTCGAACAATCCATCCAGATCGATAACCTGTTGTTTATCCGTAACCGCCTGCTTCACCCAGTTGCCCTGTTGTTGCTTGAGAACGCCATAACCATCGTCCTGGCTCTTGTAGAACATGGCGACTTTGCCGATTCGCAACACTTTAACCAGTTTTGCTTCACCGTTGACTTCCAGGGATTCATTGTAGATTCCGGAACTCCGGCCCAGAATGAGCTCGTCTTCAATGTAAGCCCAAAGCTGATTGGCAGCTTTGTTTGGTGAAATCAAATTCGTTTGCAAACGATGTTTGATGTCATCCAGTGCCTGTAAACGCTCGCTCAATTTGAAAGGCAAAGAGCCTTCTACGATTGTGCGGAGTTGCGCAATGGCGTCTTCCAGTACGGGGGTTACATTGTCAAACGCTTCAAATTTCTCGGCGTTCTTTTCCTTGAGTATCCCAAGTTCTCGTTGCAGTTCTTTTAAATTGAGCTCGGAACGATTAATTTTGACTTCCAAATCACTTTTCTGATTGGAGTAGGAGCGGAGCTGGTCATTGAAGCGACTCTTTTCGAAACGAATGTCGTCATGCAGCTTGGCGATGTCCTGGCGGATCTCCACGAGCTCCTGAGAAATATTCTCTAACGAGGCCAAGTCAGCATCTGCCCCAAAGGCACTGCCTGATAAAACCCCGGCTGATAATAAGACTGAACCTAGATATTTAGCTTTCACTTTTCTGCTCTCGGTGGTGATCAGAGTCGGCAACCTACCGAAAGAATGTTGCAGTCGTATTTCAGAAATATGATGTTATTGTCATATAAGTGAAACGAAATTGCCTTCTGCCAATAGGGTTATCCTGTCTGGCCCGTGGCACGGGTGCTTGCTAAAATTCAAGTGTTTTTTAACGCAGTCTAAAAAATGACTTCGTTATCAGAAAAACTAAAAAAGTCTCAGGACGTTCGGCTCAGATCACCGCCTTAAGGGGAGAATTCGTGATGATTACAGGTAGTTGTTTATGCGGGAAGATAACTTACGAGATAAGCGGTGGCATGGGCGATATTGTGCACTGTCACTGCCAAACCTGTCGTAAAGCCCACGGCGCGGCATTTTCCAGTGTCGCATCAGTTCAGGATCAACATTTCAGGTTATCAGGCGCGGATCAGTTGTCGTTTTTCGAATCGTCCCCGGGTAAAACACGATACTTCTGCAAGCACTGTGGTACCCAGATTTATGCCAAGCGGGAAAACACCGAGCACATTATATTGCGCTTGGGGTCTTTGGATTCCAACCCCGAAGTGCAAGCTCGATCTCATATCTGGCTCTCTCAGAAAGCGGCTTGGTATGATCCGGCGGAGCGCCTTCCGGGGTATGATGAGTTTGAATAAACTCAGAGCAAACTAAATGTTTTCGACGATTTGATCCATTATCCGGTCCAGCTTGCCCTGAATCCGCTTGTAGCCTACATAGACCGTTGGATAACCGGCAATCTGCATGGTCTCGATGATGGCCTTTCGGTCGCTCGCTTTTTCCACATCGAGCTCATAATAGTCGATGTTTTTCGCTTCCAAGGTTTCTCTGAGCTTCTTACAGTAAGGGCACCAACTGGCACCGTAAATATATACTTTGGCTTGCCCATCACTGTAAAAGTGATTCTCCATATACTGCTTTTCCTGCCGGGTCAGGTACTCATCACCAAATGATTGTGCCAGTTTGGAGGCGATATCCGAGCGGAAAAAACCGTTACTGGTTTGGTTACCAATAGCGTAGAAAGGCAGTGTTTTACCGCCCATTTCAGACCATAGTGATTGAACCTCTTCACCATCATCCAATTTGTAATGTGTATACTCCGCTGCCCGGTTCTCAAGATCCGACACCGCATCATTACAGGGCTTACCGCACTGGTTAAACGTAAAAAGCCAAATCTCCGGTGTATTCGAAGCACTGAACGCCCCCGCATTATTGGACGTCAATCCACCATTTTTGTACCAGAGCGCAACGCCGATCAATGCTACGATCATGAGTAGTTTTTTCATAGTGTTCTATTTCCCTGATAATGCGTTTAAAACTAGCCGATACGGGCGAATTTGCTACCGGGTTTCCTGCAAAGCAGCAATCTCTTACATGAATTGCAGAGATATCTCACACGGTAGTGTCTAAAAATTCGGGTTCCAGTTTGTTATTCAGGGCGATACCATGGCATCACAGGTATCAGGAAGCCAGCGTAGGGTGTTATTTACCAGTCCGTTGCAGTTACATTAGATGCGAATAATGAGCGGGTGGAATTTTCGGGCACGCTGGGTGGCGCGAAGTCGAGCATTTCATTTAAATGTTGTGAGCAGGGTATAAAATTTAAAAGGGACAAGTATGGACAAGGTTGTTTGTGAAGATTGTGGAAAAAGTTGTATACCCAGATTATGGAATTACAGTCCGTTTCTAGGTGGCATATATTTCATACCAGTAAGGCATTTAAAAACGCAACATTTATGCGCGTTTTGCGGGATTTGTATGTATGAAACTGGTGGTGAAATTACTTTTATAGCAAAACTTATATTGTTGTATGTTCTTATACCATTACCACTAATGTATTTGATAGATGACCACAATTTCCCAACGTGGGCTTATATTCTTTATGTATTAATAGTAACCGTGATTGCATTTGCAGCTAAAATTAAAGAAATGATCAAAAGGTTCACCTAATCGGGTAGCCGGAGGTATCTAGCCTCCAGCCCCCACAACACCTTGCATGCCCGCGTGGTGTTGTGGGGCGTTTCACTCAGGGTCGTGAAGCCCCGTTCAACCATCATGCAGAACATAATGACCCTCAGATTTAAGAGATTTCAACGATTGAGCCTGTTGAATTCCAGGGGGGGCGTAGAGCTGCGCCATGGGTCTTTACTGGCAATCCCACAAGTGACTGAGACTTGCAGTTTGGCAATGCCTGTCCAATCGAGCGACGATGCGGTAGTAAGGCGTATCGGTTACCGATACTAGGCGATTTCCGGGTAAATTCATGGCAAAATTCTTTTTGCTATTGGGCGATAAGCGAGTTTGCAGATATGCTGAACGAACTATACTGTCAGTCCGCAAGAGTTGAGATTGTGATGGGCATATCTGTCCTCGATGTTGCGACATAGCTTTGCGAGTAATCTGATCCACCATGGAAAAGACGTTCGCCTTATACAACGACTGTTAGGTCAACTAAAAACGTAAAAGGAAGACATGATGGGGAGGACGTTACGGGGCCAGGAAGCCTTCAACCTTTTTCAACAGGGCAAAGAAGCGTGGAACTGCTTTATTGATGAACAGGACGTGACGAAAGTCGATTTTAGGGGAGTGACGTTTTCGAGGGCTTTGGAATTGAAGGTGCTATCGATCAGCTTCAGGGGGTTTGTGTTCCCGGAAGTACGTTTTGAAACTCTGAACTTCGATAGTCTTAGCACGATTGACTTCAGTGAGGCTATTTTCAGGGGGAACGCTTATTTTAGCGGGGTGATGTTTCCTGTCGGTAAACTTTTGTTTAGCGGAGCGTGTTTTAAGCAGGCTGCAGTCTTTAGTCTATCGAGTTTTCAAGGCGGTGCAGATTTTTCTGAAGCTGAGATTGAAATAGGAGTATTTGACAAAACGAAATGGCTTCGAGAAGGAGATGTCTCATTTAACGGTGCAAGAGTCGGTGGATTAAATTTTACGGATTCAGAAGGTATCGCGCGTATCGAGTTCTATTTCGGCTTTCGAAGTTGCAATTCAGGCATAGACTTTTCAAACTCCACTTTCCATGAGATTCAGATTCAAGTCCCGACCCCTGTGTTAATCGACCATTTGCGATTTGATTGTGTGAAAGTTCATCAGGAATGTGTGCTGAATAATCTTACTGCACTTCATATCAGTATGAGAAATTGCGATTTCAATGGGAACTTTATGCTCGGTGATCTCGTGGTCAAGAGACTGGACTGCGCCGGGTCAAAATTCGAAAGAAATGCAGATTTTCACAATATCGCTGTAAAAACCTATATCGATTTCAACGGCTGTAGCTTTTCGCACCCAGTGGCAATCGACGGTATTCGCCTTGGGGATCCCATCGGTTGGGGCGAGTTCGGCACTCAATCCGCACTGAGTCAATCCCTATCCAGTATCAAAAAGCGCTTTTTTATGGAGGAAACTGAGCCTCATAACGAAATTGAACTTGCTGAGATTGCTGAGTATGCCCGATCTTATCGACGCTTAAAGCAGCTTGCTGCGGAATCCGATAACCATAGCTTGGAACTGGATATGTTCGCCCTGGAGTTGAAGGCCTCCAGGTGGTTAAAAGCAGAATGGTGGGCACGTATTCCCTATGATCTCTATGCGTTATTCAGTGACTATGGACGTAGTTTACTCCGACCGGTTGTGGGGTTGTTTATCTTTTGGATCTTATTCTCCCTCGTTTATATGGGGTGTGCGGCCAGCAGTTCGCGGTCGGATTTCATGGGGCAATGGAGTGCCGGCCTGTTGTTATCGCTGGCACAATCCGTCCCGTTTCTGACCTGGCATCGCACGGCAAAATCGGAAGCGCTGGCGGTACTTTATCCGGCGGCAGGTGGGTTTGATGTGCCCTGGATTGTACATCTCGCGGCGGTCTCCCAGTCGATTCTGGCCGTCATCTTCATTTTTCTGCTGGGTCTGGGGATCCGGAATCGATTCCGGATATAGAGATGGGCATGCCTGTCTTTGATGTTTCGCAGCGCTACGCCTTTCAAAGGTTTTAGGTCGCAATCCAGAAAGCTGGCTCATTATGCAAGACAGCTACGATTTATGGCTTGCCAAGAAGTCTGTAAATCTTGGCAAGCTTCATAAGTTGGATTTCGGAGCCGTAGTATAACAAAACAATGCACTGGAGCCTGCTACGGCACAACGTGGACAGGCATAAAATCGTATCAAATTTTAAACTTACAAGTGCAAAAATCGGTAAACTGCAAATGCAATGTGATGGGCATGCCTGTCCTTGATGTTTCGCAAGTCCCGTGGCATTACTCAGTTTTGCAGTAAGATTTAATTTTTTGGTAGGCGGCAGACATACCCGAGAGATCCCAAACTCGGGTGATCGGATTGTCGTTATCATTATAGGTGCGAAGCGCGAAGGTGCTTGAAGATAGTAATTCCTTTAGAAAAGCCTTTTCAGCGTCGGGGCTATTTGGATACATGAGACCCGTACGCGATCTTGACGTTTGCCAGAATTTAGAGACTGGTGCATTCTTATCGAGCCGATAATCAACCTCTGCGCCTTCAAATTCACTAATATAGTCATTCATGCCAAAATATATAATCAGTTCTTCGCCTTCGCAATAAACGGTCAAAATCGAGCCCCAGTCACCATCGACTTCAATAAAGGCATTGTCTTCATCAGTAATTGGGTCGCTGCTAATCTGATATCTCCACCCCTCAACTTCCCCCGAATCCTCTACCGCGAACACTGCGGCTGAAGTGGAGAGTAAAGCCGTTAGCAGCAATTGTTTAATCTTCATGATTTTAATCCTTGTCTTATCCATGTATGCGGAACACCCGCGTCATGATTGTAGCACGGCTTAGTTAGTTGCATTTTTAGGTAGTGATTGGCACAACGTGGACAGGCACATCCATGTGCTTTCGTAGTTAATGTTAGGCGCAGCAGCTGTTGATTGCGGTCAAAAAAGTGATAGAAATGAGAAATCTGGAGGGTTGGAAGCTATCTGCGAAGCATGTGAAATATCGAGCTGTTCCCGCGTCATGATTGTAGCACGGCTTAGTTAGTTGCATTTTTAGGTAGTGATTGGCACAACGTGGACAGGCACATCCATGTGCTTTCGTAGTTAATGTTAGGCGCAGCAGCTGTTGATTGCGGTCAAAAAAGTGATAGAAATGAGAAATCTGGAGGGTTGGAAGCTATCTGCGAAGCATGTGAAATATCGAGCTGTTAGGCGACTGCTAGTTACTTAGTATCATCAAATCGCGTATTCCGGCAAGTGAACACCTGATCTCCCCCGCATTGGGTTTTCAACGTGATAGGCATGCCTGTCCTTGATGTTTCACTGTCAATCATTCACTTCTGAGCTGCCATTCTTTTTTAGATTCATTGAATCGAAATAATAAGCGCCCCAACACTTCATCTTGACCAGAATAAACCTCAGAAACAATGACGATAATCTTTTTAACATCACAGCTCATCAATTTTTCTGCTAATACATCTGCAAGCAGATAACCGACTTCATCTTTTACCTCATTAGTTTGATCTAAAAGTCTATGAAATGTTTTGTATCGAACACTGTAGTGATCATCAATACACTCTTCCCTTTCTAAAAAAACTGCGTACTTATTTTCTAAAAAATATACGTTATCTCTATTTTCTTCACCCATGATTTGAGCCATTGGAGATTTCAACATCCTCCAAAGCTCTTTACTCCTCGAAGCATCACCCGTAACACCAATTGAAAATGAAAATGCTAATTTTTGATTTTCCACTGTTATTGTCTTCACCAATATAGCTCCATGACCAATTTTGGAAAACTCACATTGGAACTTGAACTCCCGCTCTGCAGTAATCTCTTGAGTTGAGGATACCAATACAATTGCTGCAAAATTATCTTCATCCGTTTGCCTGCAATTTGTTACATTCCCAAAATACGTGAAAACTATATCAAGCTCCCTTTGCAAACGAACTTTATTAACAACACCAGAAATTTGATCAAAGTAAAACTGGTTTGCAAGACTAACGATATCTCTTTGATAAATAGCTTCTTTAAACCGTGTTAATTCAAATTCACTTGACACAGTCTCTGCGGAGAAAGAGACGATGAATATACTAAACAGTAAAATCTGGAGAGTAATAACCTGCGACACTCAAAAATCCTCCTATATCTATCAGTGAACATTGTTACAATGAGAATCCAGAGGGTGGCCTCATCTCGCCACACATCCCGCACACATCCCGCACACATCCCGCACACATCCCAGACAGGCATAACTGAAAACTCGATCAAATTATAAACTCAAATATTTAAGAACCGGTATTCTGCACATGCGATATCGAGGACTCATCCAATCGGATGGTTAAACGTGGAGAACTTCGGGCTCTCCGTGAGGAGATAGTCAAAGCCTTTCCTATCTTGATCGGCGAGAGATAGAAAGGGGGTTTCGATTGGAGAGCTTAGGCCGTGATTGTCCAGGGTTTTCATTGAGGGTTTTCGAAATCACGAGATAGATTGAGTGCATAGTGCAGTGTTAGAAAGTGCCTCAATCGGTAAACCGGTAATACAACAACCATTCCGAAGATGAGTGCTTGAGGATTGATGGGTCTTGTACGCCCGGGGCGGTGGCTTGGAGTTCGTTCCAGGTCAGGCCGTTGTCGATGCTGACTCGAACTTCCAGGCCGGTGAGTTCTGCGTTGTACAGGCGTATTTCGTTGTTGTCTGATTGATAGTTGAGTTCCGGTATGCCGGGGGGGAAGTCCGCGATGATTTCATAGGACTCGTCATCGGTACTGTTGGCAATGTAAGTGCGAGACTCGTCTGTGAACGTGAGTAGCCAGGAACCATCATTCAGGTGAATGCCACTGGGGTTGAGTGCCCCGGTTTGTGCGATAATCTGTGTGGCGCTGGAGAAATGAATTCCGTCTGTGGATGTTGCGTAGTAGATGCCTTCATTTTCTGACCCACTTGCCGAGACTAAAGGATTGAAAAACAGCTGGTAACCCCCGTCCGATAAACGCAGTACATCCGGATCTACTGCTTGCGTATCGACTTGGCCATTGATTCTGACACAATTGAACGGCGTGACAGTGCCATCGTCGCTGACTTGTGCGATGAAAATAGCGTGCTGGCCCGGTGAGCCGTTGACATAGTAAATCCAGGTTTTGTCATCCGGCCCGATGACGGCATCCGGTGCGGAAGCGTGTTCCAGCAGGACAGACTGGTCGCCACTGAAGTTCAATCCGTCTGTGGAAGTGGCTACAGCGAGCAGATGGTCATATGGACCCGGAGAAATAGGCGTCTCATCCGTGGCAGACGGACAACTGGCATCGATTGTGTTCTCTGGATCATCCAGCGGTGTCTCGATGGCTTGCGGATTCATGCTTAGTGACTGGGTACCAAGTTGTGCTTGATTCAAACCGGTGAGCGTCAAGGTAGCTGATCCGTCCGAGAAGATTACCTGAACTGACTGGTTCAGCCCGAGGAATTGGGCGTTGACCAGATTATCGCGATAAATCGAGATAATGGTGCCAGTGACCGAGAATTGATAACTCGCAAGCGGTTCCGTCAGCTCGAGTATTTCGATGTTACCGTCCAACTGGACATACGAAGTATTGGCAATTGAGACCTTTTCTGTACCAGCTGCGCCAAACACCAAAGCTTCCGAGTTAACATTTAAACTGCCGTTTTCGGGAATAAAGAGGTTGGCAGCGGTACAGGGCTGGGAAAGCGTCGCCCACAAAAGAATAACTGTAGCGAACTGGTTTGAATTCAGAATCATGATTACCCTGCCTTCGTGGCTGAAAAACGGGTGGTCTTTTTGTGATCTTTCTTGAGTATATGCAGTGTCACTCGAGCCATCAAGTGAGGGGGGCGAATGCCTTATTTCTGCAGTACTCGCTAGACGGATGGCAGATTCACGGGGCTTTAACAGTTAACGAAATACTTGACTAAACCTACTCATACACAGTAACTTGTACAGTATTATTTTCTCATGGATGGAGGTGATGATTATGGCTGAATTTCTATCGATTGGCGCTGCCGCTTTTCTGCTGGGTGTGGCTGTTTCCACCCTTCGTCGCTGGGAAAAAGAATCACGATTTTTCTCAGATTTCCGTACGCCTGGTGGCCATCGTCGTTACGCGCTTGAGAAACTTTTAGCCCTTTGTGGTCGGTCCACTGCTGATGAGCAACGCCGAACGATCTGTTATGCACGCGTCTCTTAAAAATCAACGAGCCATCGCCTAATGGATACGCCAACGAAAACACTCACCTTTGAAACCCGGCTTGATTTGATTCATGAGCAGGATTCGGCATTGTGCCACTATGCCAAGTTGTGGAATCAAGTGAAGTTTCGTTGGTTTGCTAACTTACAAAAGCCTAAAGCCCAGCAATTGAGTCGTACCCAGTTTATGCATGAAATGGGGATGCCGTTCAGCTATCGGGTATTTCAAGGCGTACGGCAAAGCATTAAAGGCTTAATCCAGTCTTACCAAACCAATCGAAACAACCGACTGGTGACGCTGGACGTTAAAATCAAACAGCTGGAGAAGACGCTCAACAAGCTAAATAAGCGCTGTGATCATGTTGCAGAGAAAGGCTGCCCGCAACAGGCGAAACAACTTCGCAACAGGTTACGACAGAAGGAAGTTAAACTGCGTCGTTGGCAGCGAAAGCAGGCCGCCTTGGTGGCCGAAAAACAGGAAAACAAAACACCGATTTGTTTCGGCGGTCGAAAGCTGCTGAAAGAGCGACAAACACTAAAATCCAATGAAGGGATCAGGGATTGGCAATGTCGCTGGCACGAAGCGCGCCACCGTGAATTTCTATTAGTGGGTTCTCATGATGAATCCTGGGGCTGTCAAAATGCCCAGCTATCGCCCAGTGCGCAAGAAGATGCTTACCAGCTAAAACTCTTGGTGCCCCATCAATTACGCGCCACGTTCGGCACGACCATTAACATTGATCGCCTGCAATTCAAGCATGGTAAGGCGATGATTGCCCAAGCCGTTTGGCAAAATCAGGTTAAAAAGCACGATAAATCAATCAAAGGGCAATCCCTGAGTTTTCGATTTAAGCGAGACAAAAAGGGTTGGCGGTTACTCGTTAGCGTGGAAGTGGCAGGACCAACAGAGCAAGCAGAGTGGATCGATGCTGATCAAGGTGTCATTGGTGTGGATGTCAACCCGGATCACTTAGCGGTCGTCGAGCTGGATCGAAACGGTAACCCACTGCAACACCGAACGTTTGACTTACCGTTACACTATAAGAATGATGCTCAACGGGCAGCTATTATTGGGGATGCCGTACGCGACCTGATGGACTTTGCCGCACAGCAAAGTAAAGCAGTGGTGATTGAAAAGCTGGATTTTCAGCAGAAAAAACGGCAATACCAAAAGCAGGATCACCCTCAGTATGCCCGCATGTTGAATGCCTTTGCTTACGGCAAGATCAAGGACTTGATTGAAACGCAAAGCATTAAACGCGGCATACGCCTTTATCACGTCAATCCGGCTTATACCTCATTATTGGGGCGGATGAAATATCGCGATCGACACGGTTTCTCAGATCACCATGCCGCCGCATTAGTGATTGGTCGTCGGCATTATGGCTTTAAAGAAAAGCCGCCAAAACAACTCATTGGTATTAACGCGAAGGGTACCGTTAAGACCGAGCATCCGCCTGTAAGGATGGCGCTCGGGGATTATCAGTATTACCACAAACTTCAGCGTTGGTACCAACCACTCGAAAAATCATTAGATTTTCTGAGTGGCTGGCGTCACTTTCGTCGTGTGAATCGGGTTAGTTACTCCGTTGAGGCTCGCCTTGATGGTAGACCGGGCATGAGTCCCGACTTGATTCAGGAAAGCACTACCTTGCTTTCCGCGCACCCTGCGCTGTAGGGATAAGCTCGTTTAAACCATGAGTAGGTTTAAGCAGGTTTATGAAAACGGTATTGTAGGCCTCAAAAATTCAAGAAGGACAAGTCGTGTATGTTGAATGGAATAACGCTGAATCAAGCACAGATTATTTTAATCTGTATCACAGTATCGATGGTTTTGAGTGCGATTGCCGATGTGGTCTGGCCTCAGGCAAGTCGTGAAATTGGTTTCGGTCACTCGTTGCTCATGACTGTGTTGATCTTCCTATGGGTAAAAGCCCATGTGCGCATTGAGAATATACGAGAGCCCCGTGGTTCTGCGTTTATTGCTGCGTTGTTTGCGCCGATTGGCATACCTGTTTATTTTGTGCGGGGATTCGGCTGGCAACGTGGCATGCTTGCTTCGTTGAAAGCATTGGCTTTTTTAGTCGTGTTGTTCTTGCTCTATCTGATGGTTTGGTATTTGGGTGAAAACGTATTTCTCTAAGTTGCAAAACCGTAAGACCGTCCACAGGTCTTGATTATTATTGAAAATTCAGCTCAACAATGGATAAACCCCTGCCACCATTCAATCTGTAAAGAACGTGGTATATCATTGCCGGCTTTACTTGCCTCAGCCAATCGGAACATCACAGTCTTATGAAGTCTTCCAACCTCCCGTATGAGCCTAAACTGGATCATTTGCGCTTCCTTGCCGCTTTAATCGTATTTTTATTTCATGTTTACCATTTCTATTATCTGAAATGGCACGCCCATGAAGAAAATGCCTGGATGGGGTTGATTATTGAAGGGCATACAGGGGTCAGTCTGTTTTTCGTGCTGTCCGGATTTATCTTCATGCAGATCGCGTTGCGAAGTAACGAAATTAACTACCGACAATTCATGGCCAACCGATTTTTGCGGATTGCGCCCCTGTTTCTGGTGATATTCTTCGTTGCGATTTCCGTCGGTCGGGATGACTTCAAGGGCTACTATATTTTTTATACGCTGTTTTCGAATATTGGTGAGGCACCGACATCGGGCAGTTTTATCACGGGAGCGGCCTGGACCATTTCCGTTGAGTTTACGTTTTACATGATCTTTCCGTTTATTGCCCGATTCTTCAAAGAAGCCGGATTGATCTACGTGGTGCGCTTGTTCGCGATATTATTTCTGATCAAGTTTTCGAGTTACTACGTTTCGGAGCGCTCCACCCATATGCTGTACTCAACGCTGATCGGTCGTCTGGATCAGTTTGTCTTGGGTATGGTGTTCGCCTATGTCCTGTTCCATTATCGTGATTTATTGTACCGGTTCCGGTACGTGCTGTTTCCTATAGCCATTCTTGCCGTATACGCTAACAGCTTTATTCAGGCGAAGTACTTCAGTTTTTTCCATGAGAATCCCAAGCAGCTCTTCTGGGTAACCTGGTCGTTTCAGGAAGCGCTGGCATGGGGATTTTTTGTCATCGGTTACATGCTGTTGCCCCTTAAAATACCTGCCTTGTTGAACCAGTTTATGACCCGAGTCGGTGAGGTCAGTTATTCGTTTTATCTGTTACATGGCATGGTTATATTCCTGGTATTCAATACCCTGGGGCCGATTAATCTGTTTGCGATTGACCAGATCAATGCGTTGGTTAATGCATTTGTGCTGTTCCTGCTGGTCTGGTTTGTGTCGCATTTGAGTTATCAAACCATTGAGAAACCGTTCCTGGGCATGCGTAAGCGGTATGTCCAGACGAAGTAGGGATAATTAATAAAAGAGGGACCGAAATGAGAGCAATTTTTGAAACGATTTATGAGACCAATGAGTGGGGAAAAGGGTCTGGAGAGGGCTCTTTTCCTGAGCATACTGGTGGTTATGTCCGGTTTCTTGAAAAGTTTATTAAGACACGGAATATAAAGTCCATCGTTGATGTAGGTTGTGGTGACTGGCAATTCTCCCGGTATGTAAATTGGCAAGGTGCGTCCTACCAGGGCTTTGATGTTGTGCAGTCAGTAATTGAGCAGAATCAGGCCCACTTCACACGGAATAATGTTGCCTTTCATTTGTACTCCGGTAAACCGGAAACACTGCCCGATGCAGATTTGTTGATCGCTAAAGATGTTCTACAGCACTGGAGCAACGAAAATGTCCAGGCATTCCTGCCGCTTATAAGTCGTTATAAGTATGCACTTATTACCAACTGTATTAATGTCTCCGGCGTAACAGAAAACCAGAACATCAATGATGGCGAGTTCCGCCCGTTAGATTTACGGTTAGCGCCGTTTAACCTGAAACTGGATGAAGTATTCAGCTTTACCAACCGGCAATCCTTTAAAGACAAATATCTCCGCAGGGAAATGCCCCGGTGGCGCAAACGTGTGCTTTTGTTTCAAAACAGCCCCTGATTTCAACTGAATTGGAGGTGAATCTTGTCCAAGGCTGCTTTGCTGGTATCGTAAGTAGTCGTTAGGTAGAATGTCTTTCTTGTTGAATTTAAAGGGTATTTCCGTTTTTATAAAATAAATTAATTTTTCCTGCATCCAAGCTCGCAACCTTCTCGTATATGCCGCAGAAGACCTGTTCAAGAGGGTAAATGGCAGTACCTCGGGTCTGAAACAAACCGAAGCTTATTGAGAAGGAGCGAGATGATGAATACCAAAAATAAACAGCGCCTGAGTACACGGGTGGCGCTGCCATCGCTGACTATGGCGCTTATGCTGGCCTCGGGTACCCAGGCATCAAGCCACCGGGAAGCCCCTTTCATTGCCACAATGCCGCAGGTGGATGCGACGGACTTTTACATGTTCCGAAGCTACGAGTCCGGGCGGGATGGCTATGTCACGTTTTTAGCCAATTATTTACCGTTGCAGGATGCTTACGGTGGCCCCAATTATTTTGATTTGGCCAATGAAGCGCTGTATCAGATTCATGTCGATAACAATGGCGATGGCATTGAAGATGTCACGTTCAGTTTCCAGTTTCAAACCGTTGAGTCCGATTTACAAGTGCCTGTCAACGGTGTTTCTGTGTCTGTCCCACTTAAAAACATTGGTCAGGTCGGCCCAATGGCGATAGATACGGACGCCGTTAATGTTCGACAGACCTATGCTCTGAATATGATCTATGGCGATCGACGCACAGGCTCGCATAATTCTGTCGTGAATGCGGATACGGGCTCAATGTCGTTCCGTAAGCCATTGGACTACATTGGCACCAAGTCCATTCCCGATTATGAGGGATATGCCAACGACCATATTTACAACACCCGAATCCCGGGCTGTGATAGCACAGGGAAAGTATTTGTGGGCCAGCGTGCTGAAGGGTTTGCGATTAATATCGGGCCGATTTTTGACTTGGTAAATTTAAATCCGCTTGCTGCAGAGGATAGTGCGAGTAATACGCTCGCAGACAAGAATGTTACTACGCTTGCGCTGGAGGTGCCCATTACCTGTTTGACAGATGGCAGTGAAACAGTGATCGGAAGCTGGACCACGGCGAGTATTCGTCAGGCAAGGGTTCTCAATCCAAGTCCGAATGCCAGTAAAGGTGCAGCAGTCAAAGGCGGGGCCTGGACACAGGTATCGCGTCTGGGTATGCCTTTGGTCAATGAAGTGGTGATTGGTTTGAAAGATAAAGATGCATTTAACGCCAGTGAACCTAAAGACGATGGCCAATTTGCCACGTATGTGACGAATCCAACCTTCCCTGAACTGCTTGAGATCCTTTTTCCTGGAACCGCTGTTGCGCCAAATCTGTTCCCTCGTGAGGATTTGATTCAAGCCTTTCTAACAGGTGTTCCCGGATTGAACCAGCCATCGGGCGTGGTTGCCTCGGAAATGCTGCGGCTCAATACCGGCATTGACGTAACCCCTGTCGATGCACAGGCGAATCTGGGTGTACTCGGTGGTGATTTCGCGGGATTCCCCAACGGGCGGCGTCCGGGGGATGACATTATTGATGCTGTATTGCGTGTTGCCATGGGGGCCTTGATCGCGGATGAAAGTCTGGCACCGAATAAAAATGCACCGTTAACGGATGGTGCCACGGTTAGTGTGAATGATTTTATGTCCCACTTTCCCTATTTGAATTCACCCCGTGCCGGATCGGCGCAATAATCAGGGAGTTGGGCAATGAATAATCATACTTCCGGCTTTTGCACTTTGATAACGGCGATTTTTTTTACCGCCTGGTCAGTTCAGGCATCAGCACAGTGTGCTGTCGGCTCTGAATTTTCAATGGCAGAGGAAACCGTGTTAGAAGCGTACATCGGCTATTACGGGCGTCCGGCAGATCCGGACGGACTGGCTTTTTGGTCTCAGATTCTGGAAAACCAGGGTGGCCGTCTCGACAGTATTATCGATGCGTTTGGCAGGTCTTCGGAGTTCGACGAGCGATTTGGAAATCTGGATAACGGTGTGTTGGTTACTAATTTATACGAGCAGCTGTTTGCGCGTACACCGGATGATGCAGGTCTGGCGTTTTGGGTTGGAGAATTGGATACGGGGGCGTCCAGCTTACAAAGCGTGACGTTGAACATTCTCGGTGGCGCGCAAAATAGCGATGTTGAAGTGCTGCAAAATCGCACACTGGTTTCTAAATTCTACATTGAGCAACGTCGCAGTTTGTCTTTGAGCGCTGAGCCCTCAGCGGATCAACTGGCGATGCTCGTTGCAAGCGTGACTGAAAATCCGGAAACAGCGACTGCAGCTTGCATTGCTGTTACAGCGCTGTTAACGAGCTTGGATGAGCGGACATTTTCAGCTTTAGTACTGGATTTGATTCAAAACCAGACGTCAGATACCGCTGCGCCTCTGGATATTAATGGTTTGAATTTAGACATGAGTAATGAGGATGACGATGCCTTTTCCAGCTTGTTTTAAAGACATCCACTGGCGGGGCGTTGTCTCCTCCGGTGTGTGTGCCTTGCGATCAGGTCTGCGATTAGTGTACCTGTTCTGCTCCGTGCTGGGGATTTGGGGGGGCAGTGCAGCATTGGCTGCCCCTTACATTCCGGAGGATGACGCAGAAGTCTTGTTAGTTTTGCCGCCTTCATTTCTCCAAGGCAGGGCGTTGCAACAAGCGCATATTAATGAAGTCGCTAGGCTCGACCAGGCATTACCGCTTGCCCGTCAGTATTTGAACCTGGCAGAGCTGGATGGTGATCCGCGTTGGTATGGCAAGGCCCAATCAGTGCTGATGCCATGGTGGGAGTCAGCCTTAGTGCCAGACCATTTTCGATTGTTCAAAGCGCGAATTTTGCAACACAAACATTTGTTTGATGATGCAATGGAAGAGCTGGATTTGGTGTTAATCCATCAACCCCAGCATGTGGAAGCACGCTTGAATCGTGCTCAGATTCACTTGTTGCAGGGGCGTTCTGAATTGGCCCGCAAAGACTGTAAATACCTGGCATTACTGACCACGGCGGATATTACGCTCAATTGCGTTGCACAGGTCGATGGTGTAACGGGTCAGGGCGAGCAGACGATTGAGTATCTGAAACAGATATTAGCGAATCGCACCTTGAGCGTTGAGGCGCGCTACCCGATTTGGGTGACATTGGCTACCGTGGCCCATCGGCTTGAGTATAGTCGCCTCGCTGAGTCGCTTTACCGCAAATGCCTCGAATATCGGCCTGATGATCGCTATGTGTTGAATCATTATGCTGATTTTTTACTCGAACGTGGCAAGACTGGCGTACTCACTACTTTATTGCAAAACCAGTCGGATCTGTCGCTCAAGATTAAATTGACCGAAGCGTACATACAGCAGGGCGATTCAAGGGCGACAGAATCGTTGGCGAGTCTGGATGAGGCGATTGAGCTGGAGCAATTAGCGTTCGCTACGGGACGCCAGGAAATAGTTCGCTCAGATAAAACAATCGCCCAGTATTACCTGAGGTTGGCCCACCGCCCGCAACAAGCTTTCGAGGCCGCAATGCGCAATTGGCAAACACAGAAAGAGCCCGGCGATACACGCCTGGTGCTCGAAGCCGCGTTAGCTGCAGATCGAATGAATGCCTTGCAGCCGGTGTTACAGTTTGTGGCAGATACTCGATTACAGGACAGCCGAATCGATCAGCTTCTGGCTAAAGTATCTGCGCGATTGCAGGAGAATCGGCATGAGAGCTAAAGCAATTTATGTATTCTTGTTGTTCGGTCTGATCACAGGTTCTCCTGTGCTTGCACATCAGGTGAGTCAAAGCCAATTGGCGCTTCAGTTAGATTCAGCAGAGGATGCAGGACAGGCAGTTGGAAACTGGCATATTGGATTAATGGATTTAGAGCTCAGTCTTGGCCTGGACCGGGACGGGAATGGAAAGGTAACCTGGGCTGAAGTTCGAGACCGTGAGGCAGAGATTTTCGCCTGGGCTGAGCCGAGCTTGCGATTCACACAGCAAAGTGTGGAATGTCAAGTTACACCATCATCTGCACAAATTGATCGTTTGAATTCTGGATTGTATTGGGTGCTGCCATTTCGTCTGAGCTGCCCTGAACCGCTAGAAAACATATCCCTCGAATATAATCTGCTGTTTGATCAGGATCGTAGTCATCGTGCACTCGTGACTTATGAGTTTTCGCAACAAGGCAATGCGCAAGCTCGTGACAAGATAACCCGAGTGCTCACCCCGGAATCACGCACGTTGGTGCTTGACTGGACCGCAGAGGAGGGAAACTGGCTCGGAATCGTTCAGGATTTTGTGGTCCAGGGTGTCTGGCACATCTGGATTGGACTGGATCATATATTCTTTCTGCTTGCATTGTTGATTCCCGGTGTATTTCGTCGCGTGGATTTTCGGTGGCAGAGCTATGATTCTTTTAAGGGGGCTTGCCGTGATGTCTTGATTGTCGTCTCCATGTTCACGATCGCCCATTCCATTACCTTGACTGCGGCAACGTTGAAGTGGATTGTATTACCGATTACCTGGGTAGAGATGGTTATCGCTTTTTCTGTGGCGTTGGCAGGATTGAATATTATTTTTCCTGTTTTGCACCGGCAACGTTGGTTAGTCGCATTTGTCTTTGGATTGATTCACGGGTTTGGTTTTGCCAGTGTGTTGAGCGATTTGCAATTGCCTAAAGAGGCGTTTCTCACCAGCTTGATCAGTTTTAATCTGGGTGTAGAGCTTGGGCAACTGGCCATTGTACTTCTGGTGTTACCGCTGATTTACAGTTTACGTAATCAAAACCTGTATCGTCGGCATGCTATGCCGGTCGCGGCGTTCGGGATCTTTTTGATGGGGTCGTTCTGGATGGCTGAGCGGGCGATGGCATTACCGTGAGGGTGGCTTTGTCATGTAGTGATTAGCATATACATGCGTAAACCCTCGCCCACTCGGGCGGGGATATAAGCGGGAAGTTCGGAGAACTTCTTGTTTTTCATAATAGGCTGTATGTAATTACAGCATACTGAGAGCGACCAAAGTAAGAATTTACCCAACGCCTGAACAGGCGGAATTTCTCAACCGCCAGTTCGGTGCTACGCGGTTCGTGTACAACAAGGCCTTGCATGTCATCAGTGCTCAGTACAAACGCCACGGCCTGAAGCTCAAGGCCAAGAAAGATATTAAGCCCTGCTCGCGGCGGCAAAAAAGTCACGCAAGTATCACTGGCTCAAGGAGTTTGACTCGATTGCACTCCAGCAAGCTTGTATCAACCTGGATAAAGCCTTTCAGAACTTCTTCGACGCGAAGCACTCCGATCGTTACCTCAAGCGCAAACACGGCAAACAATCCAGTTACCACTGCACGAGTATCAGCGCGGGGGATAACTGGATTAAAGTGCCGAAGGACTGTCGGTTCCTGCCAATGGAGGCTTGCGTAAATCCAGCCACGCATCGGTTGCAGCCTAAGAAGTTGGAAGCCTTGCCCGACAGGACGGGGAGCAGTCACTATGCATAAGAATATTGAGAGGAAATATCCGTTGATTGGTTTCTAGTCCAGAGCAAATCGATCGATGTAACTCTGTTTGTGGTCTTGAGTTTGTTCAGATTTGGAAAGCACGCAATTACCGATAATCAGGTAATCCATATTGGTTCCCATAAAACAGTGGAATGCGTCGAGTGGCGTACATACAATCGGTTCGCCTCTAATATTGAAGCTGGTGTTAATTAGAACAGGGCATGCAGTTAACCGGTAGAATTCCGTCAGCAATTTGTGAAAGCGTGGATTGGTTTCGGAATGAACGGATTGAACCCGTGCAGTATTGTCTACATGAGTAATGGCAGGTAGTTTGGTTCTGTGGTGCTCAACGTGACCATTGTTTTGTTCAGTTTCCGAATTGGGTAAAACATTCACTACAAACTGCATATAAGGGGAGGCGCACGTGATATCGAACCAGGCAGATGCATGTTCTGCCAGCACTGAAGGCGCAAATGGACGAAAAGACTCACGGAATTTTATTTTCTGGTTCAGTGTGCTCTGCATATCGGGTGAGCGAGGGTCGGCCAGTATTGACCTAGAGCCAAGTGCTCGGGGGCCAAACTCCATTCGACCTTGAAACCACCCGACAACATTTTGCTCAGATAGTAGCCGTGCGCCCCGTTGAATCAAAGCGTCGTCTTCCATAATATCGAATACAGCTCCGATTTCGGTCAGAGTTCGTTCTATCTTTTCTTGGCAGAAGTCGGGACCGAGGTAGCTGCCGTGCATCTTGTCTGCGTTACTGCGGGCTGGCAGTCGTGGTTGCTCACAGTGCATATGATAAGCAAGCAGCGCTGCGCCCAGTGCCCCACCAGCGTCGCCGGAAGCGGGTTGAACCCAAATATTTTCGAATTCATTCGACTGCAGTATTCTGCCATTTGCGACACAGTTAAGCGCCACACCACCGGCCAGACAGAGGTTGGGTATTCTAAATTCTTTAGCAATAGAACTCGTGAGCTTGAGTACAATTTCTTCAATCACAGCCTGGGCTGAAGCGGCAACATCCATGTCAAATTGTGTTAGCTCGCTTTCGGGTTTTCGTGGGGCGGATTTAAACAGTTTATGAAACTTAGGGCTAGTCATGGTCAGGCCGGTGCAATAATTGAAGTACTCCATGTTGAGCCGGTACGAACCGTCTGGTTTAACATCAATGATATTGTCCAGAATCAGTTGCTTGTACACAGGCTTGCCATAAGGTGCCAGGCCCATCACCTTGTACTCGCCTGAATTGACTTTGAAGCCGAGATAATAGGTGAATGCTGAATACAACAGTCCCAGAGAGTGCGGAAAGTGTATTTCCTTTACTATTTTGATGCTCGTGCCATCGCCCACAGCCAATGACGTTGTTGCCCACTCGCCCACACCATCCATTGTCAGGATCAGCGCTTTTGTAAATGGTGAGGGATAAAAAGCACTGGCTGCGTGGCTTAAATGGTGTTCCGAGAATAAGAGTGGAGCCTGGTAGTCTTCTTTTTGTGATATGTGTTTCAGTTCATTTTCGAGTAGCGTGCGTTGAAACAGCTTTTCTTTCAGCCATACAGGCATCGCTTTTGCAAAAGACACGAAACCTCGGGGTGCAAAGCTCAAGTAGGTTTCAAGGAGCCTCTCAAATTTAAGGAAGGGCTTTTCATAAAAGACAATATGATCGACCTGGTCTAAGGTTATTTGGTTAGCGAAGAGGCAGTATTCTATTGCTTGAACTGGGAAGGATGAGTCGTGCTTTATTCTGGAAAACCTTTCCTCTTGAGCTGCGGCTATAATCTTTCCGTGTTGAATAATGGCCGCAGCACTATCGTGATAGTATGCTGAAATCCCCAAAATAATCATATTATTTAAGCAATTTCTAAAACAAAGTGTAAATAAATGGTGCGAAAACTGAACCCTGGGTGAAGATAATCAAGCTTCCCAGTAGCGCCATAGATATTAATATGGGAGCTAACCAGTACTTTTTCCTTACGCGGACGAATTGGTATAACTCTCTAAAAATAGACATATTTTCTTCTCATTTAGAATTGTTGTTTCATACTAAGTTGAGATACTTGCGTTGTGCGATCGATCCAGTATGAGTCATGGTTTTGTTTCAACTGGAGGTCTAGCGGGCGTTTTGCGAAGATTCTGATCAATAAAGCAATAGGACAAATGATAAAAAAGAATATAACGCCTAAGATAATCGGATTAACAATCTTCTGCATCAAGGTTCCAAACCGATTCCATGTTTGATTTGGCAAAGCGAAGAGATTCGGCATAATTAAAGAGCAGATCAGGGACAATACTGCCAAGGCTGCAAAAAAAACTGTCAATGTTTTGGATGCGGGATAAGACGCTACGATTGCAATTATAAGGACAGTGGTAAGAAGAAGGCCAAAGCTTCTGTTGCTAGGGCTTTTGTAAAGGTGTTTGGACATGTACTGAATGTTCCCCGCTCTCGAATGTTCTTACTCTGGTTTTCAACTATTTTTTAACTATAGTACTACTCGAGTTTTAAAGTTTATCAAAGTGTTAAAAGTTTTTGCCCGTAAAGTTAAAAGTTTTCTTAAGCAGCCTGTTTTAACCAAACTGGGTTTTATTCCCTGTTGGTTCCTGTTGGGCATTGCCAGATGGGTGACGTTAAAGATTCCATTTGCCAGGATTGCCCCCAAACTGGGAACTCATGTGGGGGTTGCGCCCTGGATTCCCATATTAACCCGCGAGCAGGAGCAAAAGGCCTTGATACTTGGCCGTTTGGTTCGACTCACTGCGAGATATACGCCGTGGGATTCCAACTGTTTACCGCAAGCAATAGTGGCAAGATCTTTACTTGGTTTATATCACATACCCTATGCATTGTGTTTTGGTTTAATGTTTGATCCAGATACTCATGAAATGAAGGCCCACGCCTGGGTGGCCACAGGTCGTATCCAGGTGGTGGGCGGTAATAGCTTTAGTCAGTTTACTGTTGTTGGCTGTTTTGTTGATCCCCGATTTGAAAATATTGAACTCCAGGGCTAATCCCGAATGAGGAGTATTTACCGACTCAAATCCGTCCTGGCGTGTGGCCAGGGAAATGGAGAATGCAGCAAGAGTGATAGCATAAAAAAGGGCGGATTCTGCAGTAATGAAAAAGAAATGTTCTAACCCTCCATGGATTCTGGGTCTTAGCTTCTCCCATAATGGCGCGGCCTGTCTTTTGAAAGGTGATGAGATTGTTGTCGCCATTCAGGAAGAACGGCTTACTCGTAGAAAACGGGATCGACTATATGCGAATGAACCTTCCCTGGCGATTCCATACTGTCTGGATGTAGCAGGTATCACGGCTGGAGATCTGGACTGTGTTGTTATCAATTCTCAAACACGTTTGAAGAATAGAAAAAATGATATTTACTTAAATCCGGATCTGAGAGTCGGCTATCACAACACCCCGGTATTGAGCATGCCTCATCACCTCGCTCACGCCTATAGTGCTTTTGCAACTTCCGGTTTTGATACAGCGGATATACTTGTTATCGATGGTTTCGGTTCCCATTACGAAGATCTGTTGAGTGCGGAGCAAAAGCTCGTGGATCGAGTGGACAATACCTGGGAGCATTGCTCGTTTTATCGTGGCAACGATACAGAGATTGTTCCGAGCCGGAAATTTGCCTCCCCGGTAACACAGATTCAGTCTACGGGTAAAAAGTGGGTTCCTAGTCTCGGAAAAATTTTTGAGCTTATATCTGAGGTTTCATTTCAGGATCCAGCATCCGCAGGAAAAGTCATGGGACTGGCAGCGTTTGGAACATCACGGATTCCAGTCGAATTATTCTTGAATGTTGAACACGGTCATTTGGAGATATTTGATCAGTTTGTCCAGCATTTTCCCTCCAGTCACTGGTCTCAAACGGGTATGGATGCTGAAAAGCATGCCGACCTGGCTGCGTCCGCGCAACGTGCGCTAGAGCACGCTGTTCTTGAGTTACTGAAACACTATCGAAGGACCTCCGACAGCACGAAGCTCTGTTATGCAGGAGGCGTTGCTCTGAACAGCATTTTAAACGAGCGAATTATCAGAGAGTCCGGATATGAGCAGGTTTATATCATGCCTGCTTCAGAAGACAATGGCGTTGCAATTGGTGCCGCGTATTACGGATTGTTTCAATTAACTGGGCAAAACACACGAAAGAAACTCATCCATGAAGGTTTAGGAAGGACATATTCCGAGGCTGAGATCGAAAAAGCGATCAATGAAAAATCCAGTGTTTTTGATGTCACCGATGAAGGTATAGAGCAAATTGCTGACCGGATTTCCAGTGGACAAATCGGTGCATGGTTTCACGGAAGATCCGAATTCGGCCCCCGTGCACTGGGAAATCGTAGTATTTTGTGCGACCCCCGTAATCCCAATGCTAAAGATTTTATCAATAAGGAAATCAAGCGGCGTGAACCTTTCCGACCTTTTGCACCTTCAGTCCTGATCGAGCATGTTGAAGACTGGTTCGAATCCGGAGGTAGAGATTCAGTTAGTCCGTTCATGTTACGAGTGATGGAAATCAAGCCCGAAAAAGCAAATCAGGTACCCGCTGTTCTGCATGTGGATGACACCGCCCGTGTCCAGACCGTTGCACCCGAAAATGGGCCTTACTATGACCTGATTCAGTGGTTTTACAAAAAGACCGGTATTCCCATGTTGTTGAATACATCATTGAATATCATGGGAGAGCCCATTGTCGAGCAGCCAGAAGATGCGTTATGGTCATTACTTGAGACGCCGTTGGCGTTTTGTGCATTTCCCGGGAGGGTTGTAAGTCGCAAATCAAATTCATCATTTCTGGACTTGCTTCCTGTCGTAAATAGTTTCAGCTATACCTTGCAGCACGGTTCAAGTTCCAATGGCTATAAAAAACCAGACTTAGACGACTTGGTTGTGACATATCCTGCTACCCGGTGGGGGGTGCGAGCTAGAACACTTAAGCATTACTATTTCTCACTTCTCAGGTACATTGATGGTGAAACGACTAATTATGGCATTTTGTTGAAACTCAATATGAACCCTGAAAACAAAGATCATGTGCAATGGTGGTTGAAGAATGTACGGATACTGGTCCGGTCAGGATTGATTGATTTACAATATGCTAAATAATTTTTTTTGCCTATACTTGGCTATTGATCGGTGATGGAATAATTTATATTTTTCCAGATAAGAACCAGCTTGCAACATAACTGATTTGAGGTAGTAAAATGGCAACGACTCATAATAATCAATCCGATGAATCCCAAGTTAATGAAACAGACTCGAATCAGAAACTGCCATGGGAAGAGCCAATGTATATTGTAAAAGACTTGGCGACGGAAACCATGGGTAAGGTCCCTGGGGTTGGTGAACCGACTGTCACCACTGGCTCCTAGTGATTTAATTCTATATTTTTCGGGGATTGTTAATGACTTCACCTTCAAATCAGGAAATCAGCACTGTTCAGCTCTCAACGAAGATTTCACAGTCAAAGAGTTTGGTTGGCTGTGAAATGGATGGTGAACTGGTTCTAATGGGTATCGACTCGGGTAATTATTACGGTTTTAATGCCGTGTTGACTCGAATTTGGTCATTGATAGCAATGCCTGTCACCGTAGCGGAATTATCGAATCAGCTCTTGGATATCTTTGAGGTGGATGAAGAGCTCTGCAGAAGCCAGTTGTTAAAGGTGCTGGACAAGATGAACAACGAAGGACTTATTCAAGTCTACTAATTGCCCAAACTTTGTGTTTTTCTTTGCGCTAAATCGAACCAAGTGCGCCCTGCCGCCTAAGGATTATGCTTCCCTTGAGCAGATCCTTCATCCTGTTAGCCCGCCGGATCAACGTTACAGAGAAGCTAAACCCCATTTCTTTCTATATGAGTCTGCAAATGGGAAGCTTTCTGAGTCTATTCAGGATCAAGCGCCCGGGCTGGTTCCATATCATCACAAACCAACTGGGATCCGGGTATTGTCCTGGGCTCGAATAGACAACCGGGACGAACTTGGACAAGCTCTGGATCTCAGAGCTTCAGAATATCACCTCCTTCATGAGAATGAATTATTCGTATTGGCATTTCTAAAGTGGGGAAAACGTTGTGGCGAGCATATTGTAGGCGAGTTCTCATTTATACTGTTTGATGAACAAAAAAACGAAGTAGTCTGCATTCGAGATCCCGTCGGTTCACGGCCTTTGTTTTATTTTTGTTCGAATGAACTCTTTCTGTGTGCAACCTCGGTGAGTGGTATTTTATGGTGGCTAGGTAACGCTATTGAGATAAAACGGGATTGGATTGCAAAGTTCAGCTTTAGAATGGCTTCCAGTTTTGATGAAACACCCTTCCGTAAAGTCTTCAAACTGCCTCCCGCGCACTACCTTCATCTGAAAGGTACGACCAGTGCCACGCTAGATAAATACTTTGATTTTCAAAACCTCCCGTGTTTGCGTCTTCCAGAAACAAGAGATTTTGTCGATTTGTACCGAGAAACGCTGGAAAAAGCGGTACAGTCCCGTTTAGTTAGCGATTTTCCCATCGGCGTCGAGTCCAGTGGTGGAATTGACTCGTCAACGGTTTTGGCTTTTGCTGCCAAAACCGGTGAGGAAATAAATAGCCGTTTACACACGTTCACTACCGCGTTTTCAGAACTGGAGCCAGAATTCAGTATGGCAACCAGTCAGGCCTATCGAGTGCCTGTTAACCATGTCATTACCGGGACACAGTCAAGATCAATAGATGTCATTAAAAGGGGAATTCAGCTACAGGGGTTTCCCGTAGAAATGAATATTGCTGATATGTCGGATGCCTATTTTCGAATTGCTCAGCAGTTTAATATAAAAACGATGTTATCTGGATTTGGTGGTGATGAATTTGCCACTTGCACCCGGAGTGATATCGTACTGATGGAGCTTTTTCTAAATAGGCAATATAGCAAAACGTTCCGGATTTTACCTGGCAATCTGTTGTTCAAATTACTTCGTTTTTTAAAGTTGTGGATCAAACAGCAACAAACTGCAGATTTCCGTAAGTTTAAATTTGATAAGGGAATGCAGGGGTACTTTGATTTGATGTGGTCAAATACTTGCCTCAAGGACGATGTTCTCGAAAGCTATCAACTGAAGCAGCAATTGATGGCGTTTATTGGCCGGAACGCCCCGGTTCCCAATCTAAGACAATACATGGTTGAGAAAAGCTGGTCTCCTTATATTCCGACCCGATTAGAAAATTGTTCGCTCATGGCTTCCGGATACAACATCGAATATCGATGGCCATTATTGGATATTCGTCTTATCCAGCTTGTTTTATCCATACCGTCAGATGAGAACTATTTTCGAGGATACAATCGGTATCTCCATCGGCGGGCGATTGATGGTGTGGTGCCTGAAAAAATTACCTGGAAAGCAAACAAGAACATGGGCCCTCAAGTCAGTGGCATAGGCCCATTTGTGCAATGGGATTTCCAGGATCATCTTCAGCATCTGCACCCTGTTTTGAAAGACATGATTGATCACAAGAAACTTGTAAAGAGCCTGGATCAAATCGAGGCACTTGAACGATCTAATGATCAGAATGCAGCTTGGAATAAGTTTTATATACAGCGTAGTTTGACGCCTATACTCTACCTCAACGAATGGTTGTTACATACTGCTTGAATTGATGCTTAACGTGGTGGAGGGGGCTTCCACTGCCGTTTGGGGATTAAGATTCAGTTGTGATGCAATGAAGTTTGCCAATTTTTCATAGCCCTCGGCGGTGTAGTGTCCGTAATGGCGATAAGGAAACAAGACCAACGGGTCATCGAGTGTATTGGTATAGTCAGAAAAATCGATAACAGGAATCCCTTCCGCGGTCACGGAATCCAGAAAATCTTGTTTGTGGAAGTTATAGTCTAATTTATAACGTTTCCAGGAAGGCAAGTAGACAAAATATAGCTCACCTCCCCATTGTTCTACTTCCACTTTAGCTTGTTTCATAATCTGGCCAAAAAGCGTACCGGGGCCAACCTCTTTAAGCCTGGGATGTAGTTGGTTGATAAAATTTCTGAAACTTCCCAAAGTTAAAAAATTGTTCTCCAGCATACGCTTGGCAGTCAACTTCCGGTTGAACTCTTCAAAGAATAACTTTTCCTCTGCATATTGTATCAATGCGTTGTTCACCTCACCCTGACGATCTATGAGGTTTTGTGAGAAATTCGGATCTTCAAGATAACGTCTCAATACCGGGTGCATGTATTCGGTCATCATATTAAAGGAATCATTGCCCTCATAGTAAAGCCATAGCACGATATCCGGCTTAATTTGCGTTAAATATTCTCGAATGGTGGCGAGTTCCTTCAGCGGGCCATTTCCAGCCAGTCCGACATTCAAAGTGGGACGTTGATTGGATAATAACGCAGCAACGCTGTCTTTTCGTGGGACACAATAGCCTTGAGCAAATGAATCTCCCACTATTGCTATTGGAATACGGCTAAGAGCATAAATTTCGTTGTCATTGTTAAAGCCATATTGATCGAATTCTTCGATCACTGGCGATCCGTTCTCATTACAAACAAGAAGAGGCTGGCCAGAGATTTGACTTATTGGGACTGGATTTAATAATTCTTCTGGAACGGGTTTCCCAGCGCGAATCAATTTCAGAACCGACGGCAATCGAACAATTGCGGGATATTTCAACACTCCCGTGTCCCGAAGATCCCAGAAAATTGTATTAAGTGGACGAAAATCAAGCTTCTCATACTCCAAGCCTGACATTTGGTTTCTCGCGATCTGGGCTTTAGTCTGATGGACTTCGTTGACGATACTCACGAGCCCCTCAGCCATATACAGAGAGATGATCAAGGACGACATCAGCAAGAGTAAATTGGCCCGAATCTTGGCAGCTGAGAACAATCCGATTATCGTGATAATCGTAATCGAGAAGAAAAAGGCGCAGAAAAATATATTTGAATTTGATACGGAAGTAATGCCAAAAATAAGCAGGTCTGGTAGGACACGATTGGCAATCCAGCCGGTTAACAGGGCGAATGTAGCAAACAGCAGAATATAAAATGGTCTACTACTTGGTACTGTAAGCTGTGCAACGAAATGGATCCATTTTTTATTCGAATGACTGTTTTTACTGTCCAAAATTACTCCATATACAACACTAGTTTCATATTTAGCCTCTGAGCAGCACCGATTAGAATAAGCGGAGTCTGCTGTTAGTTTTGTCGACGATGTTATAGCATTCAGGCATTGCTTAATTGTAAACGTATTCGATAAAACAACATCCTTTGACAGAAAGTTGATGATAAGAAAGCAACCTGTGAGCAACAGGATTAAAGCGAAGAAAATGACTCACGATAGTATAGAAAATAAACTACAAACAATCGCTCAATCGCCTCTGGCTTTCATGGTGGAGTTAAAGCAAAAATACGAATACGCGACACGACAAAATCCGGAAGATGTCGATTTATTTTGGCAGTTAGGCGAAATTAATCGTGCTTTAGGAAACTTTGAAGCCGCAATAGACTGTTATAGCCAGGTGTTACACAAATGCCCTCAGCATGGTCGGGCACGCTACATCGCATCGATTCTCCAGGGAAGGCAACATTCTGTAGATCGGCCTACGGATGCCCTGCATTGCCCCGCCCCCTTTTTAATCCAGAAGCAATTTGTTTCAACAGATTATAATCAATCTATTCTGAGTTTGGCGATTGAGAAAGAATCAGCCTTTGTCGATGCAAAAGTTGGTGCCTTAGCCTATGAAACGGTTGATACAACAATTCGATCCACGAAAATCCTTGGAAAATCGGAGATTGGAAATTCCCTCGCTGAGTTTCGAAAGAAAATTTTTGAAAATTGTGAGCATTGGCAAAAATTGTTAAATGTTACACCGTTTACCACCGGGCATATCGAACTCTCCATGCTTCATTATCAGAATCGTCAATTTTATCAGGTTCACAAAGATCAAGGTTTGGATGAGACTCGTTCGCGTACTTTAACGTTTATTTACTTCTTTTATAAACAACCCAAGGCATTTTCAGGTGGTGAGTTACTGCTCTATGACACGGATGAAAATGCTCACTCTGCTGGCACCGCTTTTACTCAAATAGAGCCTGAAAACAATACATTACTCGTATTCCCTAGCCAATACTTCCATCAAGTGACACCCGTGCAAAGTAGTTTTTGCGGTTTTGACTCGGGTCGCTTTGTCATTAACGGCTTTATCCATGCCGTATCGACATGACACTGCTTAGGTTAAGTTATCATCAAGCATGTGTTGAACTAAATGATCCAGTTTTTCGAGGTCTTTCGGTCGGCGCAGTTTTTGGACTTTAATTTTATTCGCAAGGCGCGAACAAACTTGAAAATGCGGTTCTCCCAGACCGAGTTGGTCTATTAAGTAAAATCTGGCGGTGTATTCTTTCAATACAATAATTGAGTCAACCAGGGACAATGGCAGAATAGAAAATTCAGGATGATCATGAAACTCTAATGAGTAGATTGCTTGGACAGGTTTCGGCGTTCTTTCGTAGAGATGTGCAGCCATTGGAATGACATACTTCCCATTTTTTAAAAACAAGTTATTCGGTTTCAAATCAAACGCTAAACTATCGGCGGAATCTTGTTTAAGTTTGATCTGATGTACTCCGGGGTATACCCATGGCTGATTATTCTCGTCTAGTTTAATTGCACAAATATCATCACTGATTAATGGACAACCGCGCTTCATGAATGATGCTGCCAGCGTTGATTTCCCTCTACCAGAATGGCCCGCAAAAATGACACACTTGTCTCTGTGGAGTATCCCATTTCCATGTATGGGCAGGATGCCGTGCTTCATCATGATGACAAGCATAGCCGTTCCGAGAGCATTGAGACGAATCAAATTGAGCGGAGCAGTAGAACGACTGTCAATCCAAATGGTGTGGTTACCCTGAACGAGGATCAACACAGAGTCTCTTACCCGCACCAGTACGTTTTCAGAATCAAGCACTTCGACACGTATATAGTTTGATTGTTCGTAGTGAAATTCAGAGAGTGGGCGCGTTCTTAAGAATACATCGGGTTGTTTTTTTGATGAAAAAAGCTCCGGGCATTCAATTTCGCTACCGAGAGTTAGTCCATAAATATCATATACAAACATCATTTAGACCAGATTCTTATTTTTGATATCACGTGCTAGCATTTCTACAACTTGATTGATTGTTTTTTTCGTTCTTTCAAAATGAAGTCGTTTGACGGAACAAGATTGCACGAGTTGAGTTAAATAGTTGTGTCTGCCGAATCGTCCCTCAGGACTTTCACACAGGTGCCCCAGATAACGCATATCTCGAACGGATTCAAACTTATTGAAGCCGTATAAATCCTGGAGGTACATTTGCGTTTGGCTCGAAGGTGTCAATAAATAGATTCCCCCGACGACAAATGAGCTGCTGTTAAGGTTTTGCTCAATCGGGAGTTGAAGTTTGTTGTGCCCTGGTCGAATTGGGGTTGCCTGACTCGTGTTTATTTGCAGCATTTGTGTCGCATCTTGCCATAATTGAAGAAAGGGGTATCCGATTTGCGCAGAAGCGGATTCGCCAATGCTACACAGATGGTCAGAAAGTACTGAAAATCCACGTTGCATGAGAGCAGCAGCTAAAGTTGATTTACCGGCAGCTGATTTGCCCAATAGTAAAAAGGCCCGGTTATTATGGAGGATTGCACTTCCGATTAAAGGGAGCTGACCTCTTTGATAAAGCAATACGCCGAAAATGGAGCCTAAAAGTATCGTTTTGATACTATTAATATCAACTTCGGGATCAGGTGCAATGATCACGCAGTTACCATTTTCAATGTAGAATTTGCCGATGCCTTCAAACTCCCAGTAGTATCTATTTGATGAAACCCTATAGTTAATCCCTTCCTGATTCCAATTAGTTTTATTCAAAAACGGTGCTACATCATCAGATGAATTTCGAGAGATTATTGATATGGTGACATCTGCCGGACGAGTGCTTCGTTTGTGCTGGTGCCAGGGGAACGAACATGACACATTGAGACCATAAATTTGATAGATATATTCGTTTACCATAGACCTCTACAACAATTGCCTATTCAGAAGGGGTTTCCTTGACTATCCAGGTAATGTAGTTTCGTCATTATTGTTCGATGTGTCTCAACAAGCCGGGATACTTGTCCGGGGGACAACACTTCCCGCCATTCGCCCATTCTACCGCTTCGGAAAAAATTCACATCACCGCTCAGCTTCTCAGAGAATCCTGATTTCTGTTCCTGGGCTTTCAATTTTTCAAATTCACACTGTTTGATCGCGAATCGTATATTCTCGCCAGTACTTGGCAGCTTGAGAAAATCGACGACTTCCATGAGGGTGGACACAGGATTTAGTTTAAGATCTTCGTATCGAACCACCAATACCCGTATCTTTTTAGTCTCGAGCCAGCTGCGTACATGTTCACTCCACGATAGTAATTTTTGAGGAAGCTGAAAATACAAGTGCATTGGATCCTGAGCCAGGCCATGGTTTTTGTCGTTAAGAGCAGCAATACTTTCATCAATACTGCATGAAAAATGATGCGCATAAGAGACTGAAATATCTAAGGGGTTTCTTACCAGGTAGATCGCACATTTTGTAGCATCAGGTGGGAATAGCGGCTCTTGTTTTGAGGTGAGGGTGTACGCTTCGTGGGTTTTTAGATATACCAAACGGTCAGATTCGGCAGACATTCTGCGGAATACTTGAGGGCGCAAGCCTTCAATTTCGTTTGGAAAAAGATCAGATGAAGTTACGTTCAAATAATTTTCGAAGAGCTGACGAGAACTTGATATCTGATCCACATAAATATCATTCAAGTTCAGAGAGGCCCTGTTTTCAGAAGGTAATGCGTTCCGTGAAACGGAGAGTAATTGTGTGAGTAGAAGCCTGAACCACGTATTTCCGGACTTTGGATAGGATGCAATCCAAATAAGATTGTTTTGACTCATTGTTTAATGGCACATGTTGACCTTAATTCCCAGCGCATCTAATCTCTTCAGTTATTCCGTTGTCTTTCTGAAAATCGAAAAAAATTACATCATGCTTCGAACGTTAATTCGTCTTAAGCGGAGAGTTGGCTTACACATCAAACCCAAAACGCTTTTTTCATTGCGCTTTTTTTCCAAGAACATCAGCTCGACCACGCTACTTCACAAAGCCGTTTTTATGCAAAGTTGGCGTTGCGGCACCAAAGACGTAAGGTTTTGGATTCAATTGCTGTCTTGGATTAACTGGTTTGCCTTTCTATCCTGGTTCGAGATTGTCAGGCATTTCATTATTAATGCTCGAAACGTTTCCCGGGAGTACCATATCCCTTTATGGAAACAATTTAGTGAGCTAGTATACGTTGCTCTATATTATGGTATTCCACCGGAAGAATACTACCTGTTTTCGCTATTCCAATCCATTGCAGATATAGAGGATTATGTCTACTGTTGTGAGCGAAAAGTATGGCATGACACTTTTCAATTACAGAGAGCCATCAGCGGATTTGAACGACCCATCAGCGGACTTGAACGGAGCATCAGCGCAAACAATGACTCAATTGAGTTACTCAGAGATAAGGCGCGCTTTTCTGAAGAAATTAGGCGTTGTGGTGTGATAACCACACCTACGCTAGTGTTTTTGGCTTCCGGAGCATCTGATTTATCACCACTGTTCCAGCAAAAATCGCTCTTTCTAAAGCCTGTCAGCGGAAGTCGTGCTCAAAACTGCTTTAAACTCACTTTTGACTCATCCAGTGAAGATTATGAACTTGAGCACTATCAACGGGATAATTCACACGCCTATTATGGAAAGCCTGAGATACAGGCGTTTGTGCAAAAACTTGTAATGGGAGAACCCTATATTGTACAACCTCTTTTGGTAAACCATCCTTGGTTTGATTGTGTGGCAACGTCAGAGCTCTGTGTATTTCGTATCATCACAGCGAATGATTCAGGCAGGGTAGAATTAGTAGCTGGAGTACTGGAAATAACCGGGCCAGACGGGGTGAAGCAAAATTACAACGTCAATATAGATACGGGGACAATTTCAGTGAGCCACGTTGATTGCACGGTTCCTGATTGGATTGGTATATGCGAAAGCTGTATGAAAGCACACGCACAACTATCGGATTTGCTGACAATCGGTTGGGACCTAGCCTTGACTCCCGAGGGAGTAGTATTGCTCGAAGGGAATTACAGTTGGGCAACATTTCCGATACAAGCGACCCTCCAACAACCCTTGCTTCAAACGGAGCTTGCTTCCTTCTATCAAAAAAGACTGAAGCAACAATCGGTATAAAAACTGCTTTCTCTATTTGGCTACTCAATTGGAATTTCATCACAAAAGGCGTTTTTCAAAGCACTTTTCACGGATAAGATTGACTCTCAGGTGTGACGTTAACGAAGTGGATTAGATATGTCTCAACTCGATACGCTAATTGAAAAAATGTATTCGATCGACATGATGGAGAAAGTTAATAATAGAGCCTATCCATTACTACAAAAGCGTATGCAGGCTAATCCAGACGACTTGGATACGTTGTATTTGATTGCAGAACAACATCGTATGCAAGGCAGGCTGGACGAGGCCAAAAACCATTATAAGAAGATCCTTGAGTTGTTCCCGATGCACCGCCATGCGACAATCACACTTAACGCCTTATGTGGCAGGCAGTCGGATCAGGTTCAGCAGCCCCTCCCAGTGCCATTTATCTTGCGAAAAGCAGTATTACCACTAGAACTTCACTCACAATTCCTAGAATTCACAGCCACTCATTCTCACCAGTTTCAATCCATGAAAGGGGGAAATTTTCAACTGTCCCTCAATAAACATCCTGAAGTTCAACAGCGATTTTTAAACTCGATTGGATTGGAGTATCAACACCAAATTTTCAAAATTGTAGAACAGGCTGCTGAATCATTGGTAGGCATGAGTTGTGACTTTCGAGAGGCTCCTATCAATTATCATTTTCTGAACTATCCTGATCAATCAGGTTTTGGGTGCCATCAAGATGCAAAACAAGGGGGAGTACTAAACTTTACCTATTGTTTTTACCAAGAACCTAAATCTTTTGAGGGTGGTGAATTAGTGTTGCATGATACATTCTATTCAGCCCGGGATGCTTATAATGACCCGAAACTCGGTAATAATTTTACCAAAGTGGCCTTGCCCAATAATTCATTGATCGTGTTTCCAAGCTCATGCTACCATCAGGTTCGTCCAATCCAGTCAGAATGTACTTCCTTTACCCAGCATCGCTTCTCTTTGGTGGGTGTGATAAAGCTAAAAAGATAATTGATGACCGATCTCATTGGTAACCCGAAGTGGCAGCCGTTACTTGAAGAGCACTGGCTTAAAACACCGTTTCATCTTAAAGCGCCATTTGAGGGATCCTTATTCGAGCCCCACTGGTTTTTGGAATTGTTAGTTAAAGCCAAACAAACCTTAACCAAAAATGAGCCCTGTAAATTACTGCTTTTTGATACAAACGGACAGTGTCTTGATGGCAGGAACAAGGGAAGTCGGCTTTTCACCGGACTGGAAGATTTGTTGCCTACCTGCGCCGATAAAGATATCTCTTGTTATTTTAATCAACTGGCTGCTAATCCCCGATTCCATAACTTTGGATTCTTTTTAAGAGAGCCTCAGTTTTTGCATGAGCAGATCTGGTTAAGGCTTAAAGATATTGCTCGATTTCTGTTTAATTACATTCCCATTCCTCGAGAGAACCTGGGCTCCGATGTATTTCTCGGAAATTATCGGCAAACGCCTTTTGGTGCTCATAAAGATAACCTAGATAATTTTTTATTTATGGTGACCGGGAAAAAGACGCTTTATCTGTGGGAAGGTCATTTAAAGTTTGAGGAACTGACAGCGGACAATGCCACAGCTTATGAATTGGAAGCGGGAGACCTCTTGTATTGGCCGAGCACCTATTGGCACGTTGGTAAAAATTTTGATAATCAACCTTCGATCTCAATTAATCTAGATTACTACGATTCTAAAGCCGCGTCTTGGGAAACTTCCGAGTTTATGAATTCGGTGGGAGATATTTCGAAAATGGTGTCCGCACTGTTTATCTCGCCCCATCAAAAAGAATACTTCCATAACAATGTAAGTTCATCGAATGAAATTCATTTGGAAGAGCGACTGGCAATTATTAACGCAGCCAAACAAAAACTCATGACCAGTCTCGATAGCGATTTGCTGGAAAAACAGTATAAAAAAGCCGCGCTACAACGCCAGTCCGCGATGTATTTTCGTGATCCTTGCCAAATGCGTGATCAGGATCTTCTTGAGTCAAAAAGTCATCTGAAAAAGTTATCCTCCGATCCCATTTTGTATCAATGTGAAGGATCAGAAGTATTGGTCGCTTGTAATGGGTTTTCGAAATACTTTTTAAATGTGCCCTCTGTCTTGAGCCTGATCAACAGCTTCAATAATGCGAAAATTGGAGACTCATTGGCTCTGCCTGTGACTCACGCCAATGTCGCTCACAGTAATAGCCGTGTGGAAAAGGCCCTAATTGAAGAACTGTTACAGTTTCTATATCAAACAAGGGCCCTTTAGTCTCGATTCAAGGTATTACAGTGAGCTGAATTTGAATTCTCGCACTGGAGAATAATCAGCCCGACAACAGACCTGGATCAATTTACTTCCCGGGGATATCCGGTAAGTTATAGTGAAATTGATTATTATTTGCTATAACTCGGGTGCGCCGGGAGGGACTTTGATGCTGCAATGGAAATCTAATTTCAACGGACTCCGTGTCGCTGACACGCCATTCTTTTCCCTGGGCTTTCGTCCATTTTTCTGGTTTGGTGCTTTGTGCGCTGCCCTGTTGGTTCCGGTTTGGCTTTACCATTTTGTTCACGGTGCTCCGCTTTCAATCGAGGTGATGCCGACGCTGTATTGGCATGCCCATGAAATGTTGTTTGGATTTGTGGTGGCAATTATTGCCGGTTTTCTGCTTACAGCCGTGCCGAACTGGACCGGTACCAAGCCGGTATCCGGCTTGCCGTTATTGTTGCTCTGGCTGCTTTGGTTGCTCGCCCGGCTGTTACCGTTCGGGTTACCGGAGTCCTGGTCTTTACTGTGGGTTGTTGTTGATCTGGCGTTTATTCCGGCTCTGGCGTGGCTTATTGCACGGCCGATTCTTGAAACAAAAAACACCCGGAACCTGCAGTTTATACCGATACTGGCGATACTGATGCTGTGTAACCTGGCCAGCCATATTGCGGATAATGCGCTTTCGGGTATTCACAGTGGAATTATGGTTGTGGTGCTGATCATGACCGTGGTCGGGGGCAGGGTGATCCCGTTTTTCACCCAGCGGGGCCAGCCGGGCACTTCACCACAGGTTATTCGCTGGCTGGAATGGGCGGTGTTGATCAGTACCGCAGCCAGTGTTTTGGCCGTGGTGCTGAATGGCGTGCTGAATAGTGGCATGTTAATAGTGACTTGTGCCATTGTTGCCGCCACGTTTCATATGCTCCGCTGGTTATGCTGGAAGCCCTGGCAGGTGATGGCAACGCCGTTGTTATGGAGTTTGTTTTTGGGCTATGTCTGGATACCCATCGGCTTGCTGTTTCTGGCGTTCAGTCAGTTGTGGCCAAGCATCGCGCCCTCTATCGGTTACCACGGGCTGGCAGTGGGGGCCATGGGGGGCTTGATCATCGCGATGATTGCCCGTGTTTCTCTGGGCCATACCGGTCGGCCATTACAGCCATCTGGCTGGATGATCGCCGCATTTGTGTGTATTCAGTTTGCGGCGTTGATTCGGGTCTGGTTTCCGGCATTCGGCGTCTACAGTGCGTGGATGTATACCGCGGTGGGGCTATTCTGGGTTGTCGTCTTTGCCAGCTTTGTGGCGCAATATGCGGGTATGTTATTTCGAACCCGACTGCCATGAGGCTGCCAGTTGTTGATTAATGTGATAGGTGTACAGGCTTTGCCGATATATAACCTGCCGTGCTAAAGTTCGGTCACTTGGTCGGGGCTATTGCTGACGACATAATGACGATTTTTACCGGGAAATTTGCATGACGAGTGACTTTATTATCGCCTATCCAGCGCTGACATTACTGGCTGTTGCCATATTCTCTGGCTTGCTGGCTTTTATTGTGACCTACATGCGTTTTAATCGGCGAATCGGGCAGCAGGAAACGTCATTGAGTTTGACTCAGAGCGAACTTGCAGCGGCCATCGCTGAGCAACGGGCGCTGGAAACCCGGTATCAAGAAAAAGTACAAACCCTGCACGAAGCGGAAATTGCAGCCAGTCGCTTGCAAGCTCAGGTTCAGGCTCAACAGGAGAAGTATCAGGATTGCACAGGCCAGTTGCAACGGGCAGAAGCGCAGTACCAGGAGGCGCGACAGGTGTTAGAGTCGCTCACTTCAGAAAAGCACCAGATTGATACCGTTCGACAAACCACGCAAACGGAACTTCAGGAGAACCTGAAATATCAACAGACATTACAAACACGTCTGGATGAGTTGGCTGATCAATTGCGTGAGGCGCGAGCGCAACTGGACCAGCAAAAACTGGAAAATGCCACGTTGGATAAACGGGCTCGGGCCGTTGAAGTGAAAGCGGAGGAAACCGAGCTCAAATATCAGGACGTCCGAACACAGTATACCGGGGTACAGGAAAAACTGGATGGATTACAGGAACGTTTTAACACCGTGCTCTCGGAATACACCGAGCTGAAAACCAGTCTGGATGAACGGGATAAAAGTCACCAACAGCAACTGCTGCAACACGCCGAGAACAAGAAATCCCTCGCCCAGGAATTTGAAAATCTGGCAAACAAGATATTTGAAGAGAAAGGCAAAACTTTCACCGATACCAGCAAGGCCAGTCTGGATGGCTTGCTCAAGCCTTTCCGTGAACAGATTGATGGCTTCCAGAAACGAATCAATCACATTCATGATGCCTCGTTAAAAGGTAATACCGAGCTCAATGCCGAGATTAAAAAAGTGCTCGAGATTGGCCTGAAAATGAGCGATGAAGCCAGTAATCTGACCTCGGCCCTCAAAGGTGATTCCCAGCAGCGTGGTGCATGGGGTGAAGCGCAGTTGAAACGCACGCTGGAAATGAGTGGATTGATTGAAGATGCACACTATGAAACGCAAAGTGCTTTCAAGGACCTTGATGGCAAGCAGAAACAAACGGATTACTTGATCAAACTGCCTGATAACAAACACATTATCATTGACAGTAAAGTGTCACTGGTCGCCTACGATAAAGCGGTATCGGCGGACTCGCCGGAAGCACAGTCATTGGCCATGAGTGAACATGTTAAAGCCGTCAAGCGCCACATAGATGATCTCGCGTCTAAAGATTACACCAATCTGATTGGCATGCGCAGTCCCAGTTTTGTCTTAATGTTCATGCCCATTGAACCGGCGTACATCGATGCCTTGAAGAGCAATAAAGACTTGTTCAGTTATGGTTACGAGAAAAGCATTGTATTGGTCTCACACACAACGCTGATACCGATTCTGCGTACGGTAGCCAACCTCTGGATGATGGAGCGCAGCAATGCAGAGGCCCGGGAGATCAGCGAAAAAGCCGGTGAAATTTACAATCAGGTTTGTGTGGTGGCTGAACGTTTGCAAAAGTTGGGTGGAACGCTCAATACCGTCAGCAATCACTACAACAATACCGTGAAAGCGCTTGTTGGCCAGCAAGGTTTACATGGCAAGGTGGAGCGCTTCAGTCAGTTATCCAGCAAGGTCAGCAAAGCCATGCCGGCGCTTGAGGCAACCCATCTTGATTTTGAAACCGAGCGCCTGTCTCTGGCGGCTGAGCCCATTGCTGAACTGGTTCCGGATGATGAGGTGGATGCCGGTTCGACACACCCGGCAATCGAAAATCAGGTTACCCCGGTTGCAGGCCTGACAGAGCCTGACTAGTTTTAGGGTAATGACCTGATCAATCCATGGGGGCACCGTGACTGTTGAAATGCTCGAAATACAGAATTTTCTGGCACGTTTCCCACCCTTTGATGAGCTACCCGAAAGTGCGCTGCATCAGGCCGCCAGTCAGGTCGAAATCAGTTATTTCCGTTCAGGTAGTGAAGTACTGAAATACGGCGATGAAATACACGATTTGTACATCGTCCGCAGCGGGGCGGTGGAAGTATATCGGCGCAACGGTGAGCTTTACAATCGACTTGAAGAAGGTGACCTGTTCGGTCAAATCGGATTGTTGATGCAAAACCGGGTACGCTTTCCCGTCAAAGCCATTGAAGATACGTTAGTCTACTGCCTGCCCGAGTCCCTTTTTACAGAATACTGTGAACAGTACGAGCACTTTTCCGACTTTGTTGAAGTTGAGGATACCAGTCGACTGCGCCATGCGGTGCAAGCGAGTGCTGACAGTCATTCCCTCGCCACGGTTCGCATTGCGTCCATACTCACCCGCGAACCGACATTGGCGACGGCTGATACCACCGTGCAGCAAGTCGCGCGCAAGATGGTGGCCGAACAGGTCTCGTATGCCCTGATTACCGCGTCAGAATCCGAGCAGCCGATTGGTGGCAAGGGGGCGCAAGGTCTGTCGTTGTTAGGGATGATCACAGAGCATGATCTGAGTGAACGGGTCATTGCGGACGGGCGTCCGTTGTCTACGCCGATTTCCGAGGTCATGTCCACGGAGATTGAAACCCTGGATGCCAATGCTTACGTTTATGAAGCGATGATGTTGATGCTCAGGCACAATACTCATCATCTGCCGATTGTTAACAAAGGCAAGCCCGTCGGGGTATTGGAAATGACGGATATTGTCCGCTATGAATCTCAAAACAGCTTACTGATCGTTAACAGCATTTTGCAGCAACAGTCCCAGGATGACTTGGCAAAGCTTGCTGATCAGGTTCATGACTGTTTTGTGCGCATGGTTCAGGAAGATGCCAATTCCCATATGATTGGCAGTGCCATGGCCATTATCGGGCGGACTTTTAAACAGCGCCTGCTGGAATTAGCCGAAGAAGCGCTGGGATCCCCTCCGATTCCCTATTGTTTTCTTGCGTTGGGGTCGATGGCCCGGGATGAGCAGTTGGTGGTTACGGATCAGGATAACGCACTGATTCTGGATGAAACTTTTCAAACCGAACAACATGGTGACTACTTCGAAGCCTTGGCCAACTGGGTCTGCGATGGTTTAAACCGCTGTGGTTATCCGTATTGTGCTGGCCAAATCATGGCAACCAACCCGCAATGGCGCAAAACGTTGCAAGAATGGAAAACCTGTTTTGCACAATGGATTGATCATCCGGATCCGCAAGCACTGTTAAATAGCTCGATCTTTTTCGATCTTGATGGTGTCTGGGGACATACACACTGGGCCGATCAACTGAATGCGTTTATTGTTGAGCGTGCGCGCAGGAACAAGCGTTTTCTGGCTTGTCTGGCCCGTAACGCCTTGAACCGGACGCCTCCCCTTGGCTTTTTCAAAGACTTCGTGATGGAAAAAGATGGCCGCCATAATAATTCCATTAACCTGAAACGGCGTGGTACAGCGCCCTTGGCAGATGTGATTCGCGTTCACAGTCTGGCCGCGGGATCCGTGGCCCGAAATTCATTCGAACGTCTGGATGACATTATTGATGCGGGCATACTGCCCGAAG
Source organism: Oleiphilus messinensis (assembly GCF_002162375.1). Taxonomy (GTDB): domain Bacteria; phylum Pseudomonadota; class Gammaproteobacteria; order Pseudomonadales; family Oleiphilaceae; genus Oleiphilus; species Oleiphilus messinensis. The sequence continues at coordinate 311,067 of NZ_CP021425.1, forward strand.
GGCGCGGGCCGGATTTACGGGATGCCATGGAATTTATCTCGATGGTTCGAATTCGTCATCAAGCGTCTGATCTTATCGCCGGGCGTGTCGCGGATAACAATATTGAGCCGGAGAATTTGTCTGCGTTTGAGCGACGCAATTTGAAGGATGCCTTTCAGGTTCTGAGCCAGGCACAGAATTTCCTGAAGTTTCGTTATCAAGGTAACGGACCGTTGAAATGAAAATCGCCGATAAATTAAAACTATCCGTCGGCGAAGATCCCGATTTTGATTGGTCCAGCTGGTTTGGCTCGATGGCGGAGCAGGCAAGACATTCCGCAGTTCGGGATTATTATGCCGGGGGCATGATTTCCGGATCAACGCCGTTGTCTGATGTTCCTTTTGTTGCCCTCGACTTCGAAACCACCGGCCTCAATGCCAAACAGGACGATATCGTCAGTATTGGTCTGGTACCGTTCACGCTGCAGCGGGTTTACTGCCGCCATGCCCGGCACTGGCTGGTTCAGCCCAAGACGTCGCTGTCTGATGAATCGGTCACCATCCACGGGATTCGCCACAGCGATCTGAATCGAGCGCCTTCGCTCATCCACCTCTTGGAACCCCTGCTGCAGGATCTGGCAGGGAAAGTGGTGGTGGTTCATTACCGCTATATTGAACGGCATTTCCTCTATCAAATATTACATCGCCGCTTGAACGAACGCCTGATCTTCCCGCTGGTGGATACCATGCAGATCGAGGCGGATATCCGCCATCAGGGATTGCGTGCCTGGTGGAATAGGGTATCCGGTGGCAAAGTCGCCTCACTGCGCCTTGCCAATTGCCGGACTCGCTATGGGCTCCCGGGCTATACCGCCCATCATGCATTGACCGATGCTTTGGCAACGGCAGAATTGTTTCAGGCTCAAGTCGCCCATTACATCAATCCTGATGACCCAGTTTCGACTTATTGGCGCTAGGATGTAGCAAAGTTTCAGCCTGTTTTGACCAACTTTTAAACGATTAACGGTGAGTTTGAGCCGGCATTCCGGGAAAAGACTTCCGAGTTGAATCCGAACAAGCGGTCGGTTTAAAATTTCCTTCATACAATGTCACGATCAAGTCAATTCTGAATGCTTTTTAGCTGCGATTCACTTCGTAGGCTATTGGGCGCGGTTTGTATCCGTTCAGCTTGAGGTTTAGTCCGTATGCGTGACACCCGTAAATCTATTGATCTTCGTTCACTTGAACAAAGCTTCGCGAATGCCGTAGCAGCACCTTATCTCAGTCAATCCAAACAGCCTTGTCAAAAGCGACTTCAATCCTGGCGTTATCGTAGTTATATCCCTCTTTTACATCGTTTGCATGGCCAGTTAACTGGTTTGCGTACCCATCATTGTATGGTGGATAACCGTAAACTGGTTTGGCTGCAAGGGGGGAATCCGGAGGGTGAGCCGGTTTTATTGCTTCACGGGTTTGGTTCCTGTAAGGAAAACTGGGTCCCCCTGCTGCCTTTTCTGATGCGTCACTATCAGCTATTCGTCCCGGATCTGCCAGGTTGGGGGCAGAGCCATTTTTGTGCCGAAAAAGTCTATGGATTTGATCAGCAAGTCGAACGGCTTGATGCCTGGGGGAAGCAGGTTTTGCCCGGTCCGGTGCACATTGTCGGCAGTTCTATGGGGGGCGGTATTGCGGCATTGCTGGCTGCCCGCCATCCCGAATTGACCAAGACATTAACACTGATGAACGCAGCTGGCGTTGCCGGAAATGACTTTACGCCGTTCGAGCGAGGGCTCACCCAGGGTCGTAACAGTCTCATTGCCCACAATGTGAAAGGCGTGCTGGATTTGCTCGGAACAACAATGGCCAACCCGGCCTTGCCCCTGATCATGACGCCTTTCGCGTGCTGGGATCTGGTGTCACGTCGGCATGTTAATCAACATATGTTTCGGCAACTGTTGCAGTATACCCCGTGTGAGACGCGCCCCTCTGTTTCGGAAATCAAAGCGCCGACACTGATCCTCTGGGGCGACAAAGACAATGTGATTCATATTACCTGCAGTGATACCTATAAAGCGCTTATTCCCCATGCGAAGACCAAACTGCTCAAGGGAATTGGCCATATGCCCATGGTTGAAGCGCCCCGTTTAACGTCTCGTCTACTTCAGCGATTCTGGAAAGAAGAGGAAAAGACTGAAGCCAGGGATTGATGTGAATACTGAAATATAACCGAATTGAATCCGAACAAGCATTCGCTTTAATATTACACAAAATATTGTGACATTGATCGGTGTAACATTGTATATAGCGATAGTTGGTTGAGTGTTTTTTACGCTCAACCGGTATCAGGAAATTAATTCAACCTTTCGTTAGTAAAAGATGGGCTTTGAAAATGACTACTTCTATGAAGCAAACTACGGGAAACCGTAAACCTGCTGCGACAGCAGTACCTATTCGTCACCTGGATCTCAAATTTGATTCCGAGCAGATCGACTCAAATTTCTACCGGCACTCTGAATTCGGGTCTGCTTACTTTCACGCGTTGTCTATCTTTCTGACATTCGGGGAAGACCTGGTTATTGATACTGCGCGATATCACCGTGATCTGCTGACAGATCCGGAACTCAAGCGCAGAGTGACGTCCCTGATTGGTCAGGAAGCGATTCATTCTAAATTGCATAACGCTCTCAATGATTCGCTTGCTCATAACCGCTATCCGGTAAATCTTTACCGTTTCCTGGCAGATCAGGTTTTTGAATACGGTTTCAAGCGTTTGCCCAATAGTATGCAATTGTCCCTCATGGCTGGCATCGAGCACTTTACCGCAGTACTGTCAGAGTACATGATGAAGCATGAAGAAATCTTTTACATGAGCGATGATGAAAAGCAGCGTGCTTTGTGGATGTGGCACATGCTGGAAGAGTCCGAACACAAAGATATCGCCTATGATGTGTATCAGGAATTGTCGGGCAGTTACCCCAATCGAATGGCAGGCTTTGGTTTAGCTTTCTTTACTATCTTGTTCCTGGTGCCACTGGGTGGCGCGATGATTCCGGTGTTGCGTAAGCCGAGAAATATTTTCAAACGCAGCTTCTGGAAAGATGCTGCGCGTAGTGCTGGACTGTTGTTTGGCCGTGGTGACAGTGTTTATGGCGGTACCATGGATCACATCCTGGATTATCTGCGTCGGGACTTCCATCCCAACGATCACGATACCACTGAATACCTTGAGTACTACAAGGAGAAATTACTGCACCCGGAAACCGGTTTGTTGACGCCTTATCTGGTGCGTGAATTTGTGCCTCAAGCCAAAGCGTCATAAAGCATTCGGTACCCTGCGGTTATCACCGCAGGGTGTATGATTCTATACAGGGTGATCCGAGAAAGCGTGAGCACCCCTAATTGAAGCAGTGTCGATTATGAGTTTTTTGAAACGAAATAAAACTAAGCCGAGTAGCAAAGCCTACGCGGTGGTAACCGGAGCCGGTAGTGGTATCGGTCGAAGCTTTGCGCTGGAACTGGCCAAGCGTAACGGTACCGTGGTCTGTGCAGACATTAATCTTGATGCCGCGAAAGAAACCGTGGATCTAATCGAGAAAGCTGGCGCGACCGCCTTTGCGATCCAGTGTGATGTCGGCGTGGCAGAGCAGGTTGAGCACTTGGCCAATGAAGCTGAAAAGCTGATGAAGCACCCGGTAACGTTGGTGATCAACAATGCCGGTGTGGGTTTGGGTGGCAAATTCGATGAACTCTCACTGGATGATTGGCGCTGGTGTTTACACGTGAATCAATGGGGTGTCATTCACGGCTGTCATTACTTTGTACCGCGCTTTAAAGCGCTGGGCTATGGTGCGATTATTAATGTCGCTTCTGCAGCATCGTACACGGCTGCACCGGAGATGAGTGCTTACAATGTCTCCAAAGCCGGAGTCAGAGCCCTGTCTGAAACCCTTTATGCCGAGCTGAAAAAAGATAACATCCGCGTGAATTGTCTCTGCCCGACACTGGTACCAACCAATATTATCAAGGACGGTCGCATTCCGGAGCGTTATTCCAAACTGGCGGATCATGCCTTGATGAATTTTGCCATGACCACCAGTGATTCAGTGGCCAAGTTGACGCTGGATCGACTGGATAAAGGCGAGTTGTACACAACGCCACAAGTCGACGCCAAATTGTTCTGGTTGATGAAACGCACCGCACCTAACTTATACGCAAAATTCCTGGGCTTTTCCTACCAGTTTGTCAAGTAATCGTGGCTTGCTCAGTAACAGCGGTTTGTTAAGCATTAAAAGTTTGAACAGTAACCATAAAGAGGTATTTTAAATGGCTACTACTTCGCAGAAAAAAACATCTGCCCAAAAAGTTTACGATACGTTTATCGTTGGTGCCGGAATCTCCGGTCTGGCGGCGGCGATCAAGTTGAAGAAAGAAGGCTATCACGATTTTAAAATCATCGAGAAAGCCTCACGCGTAGGTGGTACCTGGAGAGAGAACACCTACCCAGGCTGTGGTTGTGATGTACCTTCATCACTGTATTCCTACTCTTTCGCTCTGAGCAGCAAATGGAGCCACCTGTTTGCGCGCCAACCCGAAATTTTGAGCTATCTCGAAAGCGTCAGTGAAGAGTTCAATATCGCTTCCCTGATCGAATTCGACAATGCTCTGGAAAATGCGAGCTGGGACGAATCCCGTCACCTGTGGGTTCTGGATACTCAAAAAGGTCAGTATCTGGCAAAAACAGTGATTTTTGCGACAGGACCGATTACGGAATCTCAAATTCCGAAACTCCCGGGTCTGGATACATTCAAGGGCGAAATGTTCCACTCCGCCAAATGGAACCATGACTTTGATCTGACCGGCAAGCGTGTCGCGGTCATTGGTACGGGCGCATCGGCGATTCAGTTTATTCCCCAGATCCAGCCTAAAGTTAAAGAATTGTTTGTTTTCCAGCGCACTGCGCCTTGGGTTTTACCCAAGCCGGATATGCCGTTGAATGAAACCAGCAAGCAGGTCATCGATAAACTGCCCATTATTCAACGTGGCTGGCGTAAAGCTGTGGCGGGCTCTCTAACGGCAATTAACGTAGGCCTGCGTAATCCAGGTTTGCTCAAGCCGGTTGGCGCTGCTGCCAAGCAGTTGCTTAAGGTACAAGTCAAGGATAAAGCCTTGCGCAAGGCCGTTACCCCTGACTTTACCCTGGGCTGCAAGCGTATTCTGTTTGCCAATAACTATTACCCGGCACTGCAGGCGGATAACACCAAGTTAATTCCGCACGGGTTAGTGCAAGTGGAGGGTAATACGGTCATCGCGGCAAACGGTGAGCGTCATGAAGTGGATGTGATTATCTGGGGTACCGGTTTTGATGTATCGCACCCGCCAATCGGCAAGAAAATCATCAATGCTGCCGGTCAGCGTGTCTCGGACCTGTGGAAAGACAGTTCGCCTGAAGCCTATCTTGGTGCCACGCTTGAGAATGTGCCAAATGCGTTTCTGGTGTTGGGGCCGAACGTATTGGTTTATGATTCGTTTATCACCCTGGCGGAATCCCAGCTGAATTACATCATTGATGGTCTGAAGAAAATGAAGTCCAAAGGCTTCAGTCGCTTCGAGATCAAATCCGATGTGATCAAGGCCCACAACGAGAAAGTGCAAAAGCATTTGCAAACCACTGTTTTCAACAGCGGTGGCTGTAAGAGCTACTACCTTGACCAGAATGGCCGTAACTTTGCGGCATGGCCCTGGTCATTGGCGACCTTGAAAAAGCGCCTGCTGTCATTCGATCTTGCCGATTACGATGTTGCCTACGAGGCGCAACGTTCACGGTCTGCTGCCTGATTGATCCCCCCTCGTGAGTGCCCTTTTCCGGGCACTCTGATTGCTTCGATACACCAATATCGCTTTAATCTCTTCACTTTTCCCACTAGAACAATGTTGGCGCATTCAGGACACTGTCTTTATGAGGAATTGAGTAACTAAACTCTTCGCTTTGGAAGTCGCGCTATTTGAACGCACTCTCTATTCGGGCATGAAAAGGATAGGTGAAAACATTATATGGTGATACATACGTTGGTATTCGTTAACAAAAAAGCTCTGCAGGTCTTTAAAGAGTAATAGCTTTTTGATATTTTCCGATCATGGATTTGATTTTGATATGTTATCTCAAAAAGGAATTTTGATGAAAATATCTACAACGAATACTACACCTGAAGCGCGTATTCGGAGTCAAGATACGTCAGTAGAGGCCCTTCCCGCTCAGACGAATGCCACATCAACTCCGTTAACTCAAGAGTCTGTGGGTAATCTGAATGTTCCGATTTCTAATCTCAGTTCTGAGAATTTACATCATCCAAGACATAGCTATAGCCACCAGACGTTAATTAACGAGGTGACTGCAAAGTTTAGAATCGAGTTTTCAGAACTGGCTGCAGATCATTTTAAATTTCATCAGCTATTGGGGAGTGTGTTTGGAGGAAATTATGATGTGTCAATTGCAGAAAATATTAGAGAACAAGTTTCTGCTGATGATTTCAATTTTCTTCCGAATATTCAAGTCGTTGATAATGATGTTTTAGGGTGGCGAGCGGGTGCATATAGTGCCAAAACACACACTGTATTTTTGAATGAGGATATTCCAAAGGAAATTCTAAGCCAAGTTTATATTGAGGAAGTTGGACATCACCTGGATGCTCTAATGAGCAAAATGGATACACGTGGTGATGAAGGTGCTGTTTTTCGTTTATTACTAAACGGTGAATCTAATCCTGAGGAATTAGCACAACAGCGGGTGCAAAACGACTCTGGCATTATAGAAATAGACGGAAGGGGTGTGGAAGTAGAGTTTAATGATGGTGTTTATTTAGTTGACTCTCAAACAGTTTCAATAGATCAGTCCTTGATTCAGTTAGCTAATAACCAATTAAACTTCCAATTTAATCAACCAAATTACCAACAAAGTGTGGTGAACAATGGTATAAACAATACGCTTGCCAACCTAGATAACGTAACATCAACAAGCAGAAGATCTGGAGGTGATCATTCATCTCATTCGAGCAAGTCAACTGATGAGCCCAATTCTAGTAACCGAGCGGAAACGAGAGAGCAATCGAATCAAACAGTAGAGCCGGACTTTATAGTACAGTTGAATACAAATGGCGCTAGTATTGGTGTGAATTGGGAGTTGTCAGCTAATACTCTATCGGGAGATCAAAGATGGGCTACAAATGATGAGCTTATTAGTTCTGCATACTCTCATTTTTTGGGAAGAGCTCCTGATGACCCCGCATTTTCAGAGTATCTAAGTCAGTTGAATAGTGGCCGTTTAACACAAAGGCAGTTTGTAGACGCTATTGAATCATCAAGCGAGGCTGAAAGTCTTCGAGAAGCAAATATAAATCCGGATATTAAATTTTTCTTGTCTGAGCCTAAGAATAGCGAACTTGCCGCTTATTTTTCAGCAGAACCTAGTGTAATGGATAATCATAGGTAGAACATTAAGCAAAAAAGCAGGGTAACTTGATGATATTAATATGGATTCATCCTGCAATAAGGTAGATTGTTAGTCGTCAAACACACTACCGACCCTAAAGCAGAATGAATCAGCGTAAATTTACCACATTTCTTGAAAAACTCACCCATTCCCTCAACCCAGAAAAAATTACTGAAATCGCTAAACAAGAAGATTTCTGTGTGCGGCAGAGACGAATTACGCCTTTTAATCTAGTCACATGCCTGGTTGCAGTGATGGCCTCGAGCACCATAGAAAGTGTGGCAGACATTCAGCGGCGGTACTGCGAGTGGTCGGAGAGCAATATCTCTTATCGGGCCTTTCACAATCAATTTTCGAAGCCCGAGTTTCCTGAGTTTATGCGCGAAGTACTGTCATCACTCCTCACAGATTGGTTGCAACCCTCTCTGGCTTTTCCAGAAGGCCACTCTTTTCATCAGTTCAAACAGATTCTGATTCAGGATGGCAGCTCGTTTGCTGTGAAGGACTCGTTGAAGAAATCGTTTCCTGGTCGTTTCAAAACCATCAGCCCTGCCGCTGTTGAACTTCAAGTGACCATGGATCTTCTAGCAGATCAGCCCTGTTCTATCTCGTTGACCCCCGATACCGCCAGCGAGCGGGACTACCTCCCTGAGCCCCAAACGCTATCCGGGTGTTTGTTGCTGCTTGACCGGGGGTACTTCGATCTGGAGTGGTTTCAGAACTTGCAGGATACTGGAGGGTTTTATATCGCGCGGTGTAAGAACAACATTAATCCAGTCGTCGAGGCTGCTTATCGAGAAGATGGAAAAATGCTGAAGCACGTGAAGGGAAAGCCGCTGAAAACAGTGCAAGGCAAGCTGTTCAAGCGACAACGTACGGAATTAATTGTTTCCTGGAAAAAAGGAAAGCACACAATCACCGCAAGATTGGTTGCTTGTTGGATCAAGCGGGAAAAGAAATTCTCCTGGCTGATAACCAACCTTCCTCAAGAGCAGTTTTCTCTGGACGAGGTGAGTGAGGCTTACCGGCTTCGCTGGCAAATCGAGTTGTTATTCAAAGAGTGGAAATCCTATGCCAATCTACGGTGCTTTGATACCGGCAAGGAATCAATAGCAACCGGGCTAATCTGGGCGGCGATTACGGCGGCACTCATGAAGCGTTTTATTTGCCACAGCGCACAACGCATACTCGGCAAAGTGCTATCCACTCGAAAAGCTGCGATGTGCTGCACAGTGACTTTTTGCGATACGATGCTCGGCATCATGCGCGTTGACCGAAAAGCAACTAAGCTCAATGCGCGCAAATTGATTAACTTTCTTGGGCGTTATGCTGGACGTGCTCACCCCAAAAGAGACTGTGATTCGGGTAAATTCAGTTTGGGTCTACAGCTCTGTTAGGTGGCTTAATGTTCTACCTATGAATGGATAATAGGCTATCTAATTCGGAGTTTGTTGAAAAATCGTTTAGCCAACTCTTGGGTAGAAGTGCAAGTGAATCAGACTTACACAATTATTCGAATGCACTGGAAAATAATCACATAGGTCGAATTCAACTACTCCAAATCTTATATGATTCTGAAGAGTTTGAGCTTAAGCAAGCGCATTCGGTGGTAGCAGGGTCATTACCACATGATACAGCATGGACCGGAATACTGAATGAGCTCAGGGGAGCTGAATACCGAGGTAATACCTCTTCCTTCAGTATTGGATCTTTCCGTAATATTTTGAATCCTCTTGGTCTTGGTTATTATTCCCTTACAGGGGATCCCAGTTCTCTGCCTTGGATAAGTGACAATGAAGCGTTGATGATACTAAGGAACATTGAGCCACGAGTTCATACGGCAGATCAAAAGAATGAAGTGTATGGGAAAATTGCAATTGTAGGTGCGAATATTGCCGACAATCGACTTGCAATGGTGGGATCTACCGAAATCAAGCATGTTCACTTTGAGTCTAGTGGTAATCGTTTTGTTGCTGACGATGTTATTGATGGTATTAATATTACATGGACTCCAAATGTTGGTGGGGAATTTTCAACGTCTGATATTGTAATTGGATACCCTGACCAAAGTACTATGTCGGATAGTGGACCGTTCGTCTTTCCTATTAATGACCCTGAATTTGGCGTGACCACGGAATTTCCTATTGTTGATGCGAGCTGGACGTCGAATGTTTTAGTTTTCCCCGCGGAGTCGGGAATTTCTCCATTGTTGGTTGTCTTTAAGGATTGGGGCAAAGTTGCTGCAAGCCATCACGGCCCTCGTCCATTGGATACTGAATCTCCAACTGGTCGATGGCATGGCCATCATATCGTACATAAAAGCCCTCAGGTGGGAACAGATAAATGGAGCTATGCAGAGACGAGTAAAAGCATTCTTGAGAAGCACGGAATTGACTGGTTTGAAGGGCCAGAAAATGTTGTCTGGGCACCCCATAATTGGACTGGTCTACATACGACAGAGCAACAAAAGCGTATTGCAGAGGAGCTAGAGCTGGCAGATGAGCTGGGTGGAGAAGAAGAAGTTCGTGAGCTGCTTCAGAAAATACAAGAGAAATATCGGTCAGGAGAACTCTTTTGAACATAAAAGAAATGTATATTGCTGTAAAGTCGGGAGATATTGATCAAGTAAAGAAAATTCTTGATCAGGAACCAAACTTATTAAACGCAATGGTTCGAGGAGAGTCTTGGTTGAACCTTGCAGCATCTTATAACAATACAGGTATGATGGCGGTTCTTCTGGAAAGCGGTATACCAATTGATGTTGACTGGAATGGGAGTGATACTCCACTTAAAACCGCAGCGTATAAAGGTGCATTTAATGCGATCAAATGGCTAATTGAAAATGGCGCTGATGTAAATGGTACTCCGCTCAGCGCTCCTCCGTTAGTTGGAGCGATTCATTCAGGCTCTTTAGAAATCGTAAAGTTCCTGATAGAAAATGGGGCTAGTGTTGATTTTACTTGGGGGGAAGTAAAGTTCACGCCTATTTCATTTGCGAAATCATTCGGCGCCAGCCATGCATCAATAGTTCAGTTTCTAGAGAGGGGGGATGGTAAATCAATCAGTTGTGATTCTGTTCCCATGAGTTTGAAAGATAAATCTCATTCTAAGATAAAAACTTTTTTGGAAAGAGAATACGGACCTATAGATTCACTCTCTCTTCATCGAATAATCGGTAATGAGTTTATTGAGGTTGTCGTAATTCGAAATGAAGATGAATCCTTCATCACCCTCTCGACTGTAGGTTTGAGTGACTTTTGTCTAGATCCTTCTGGTGAAAACAGAGAGGGTGACTACGTTGAATTTATGATTGATTTACCATTGGACTGGCCGTTGGATTTTAGTTCTTCAGAAGGGAAAAATTTTTACTGGCCAGTTGCATGGTTGTTCAAAATAGCGGATCAGATTATAAGCGGAAAGAGTCCTATAAATTTTAGTTCGGCTGTAATTTGTAGTGATGATATAGAACCATTGGCTCAAAATACAGACTTTTCTTGCTGGTTTGTGTATCAAAGTCTTGGTGAAGAAGGTCGGATGCGTAATGCCGATGGAAAATTTGTTGAATTTCTGACGCTGTTTCCTTTGTTTCCAGAAGAGAAGAAACTTTTGCTTGAGAGGGGGCCGGAACATTTATTGGAACGTTTTCAAGTTTTTGATATTCCACTCTACATTGATATTGAGAGGAAAAATATCGCAAAAATTTAAGAGTAGCCGCCTGATTTTGCTCGTTTTCTTATCGCATTCGACTGTTGCTCCGCCTGCTCTACATGAGGTGACGAACGCAACTAGAGAGCGTTATCGTTGACGGTGCGTGTCCAGAGTAACTATTACGATATTGCCTGCGAGGACGCAACGTTCACGCTCTGCTGCCTGATAGACCCCCTCAGGAGTACCCATTTCCGGGCACTCCACTATATACTCTTTCCCCCTTTGTTCTGGTACTTTTGTATTGATCTGGAATGGCGATCCTTCAGTCATTGTTCCGCATGAGTTTATCCTCAGAAAGTGCAGATTCGTTCGGGAGTTTATTCACAGTTAATCTCGCTGTATTCTATTTAACTGTTGTAGAATGACGCGCTCACTTATGATTCTGTGAGTGGTTTGAGGTGAGGTCCCTTAGGCCTGTCTGACCTAGAGGAGAATTTGTATGGAAAAAATCGTAAAAGGTGTGCTTAACTTTCGAGAGAAAGTTTACCATGAGCACAAAGAGTTGTTTGGTACACTGGCAACTGGCCAGAACCCGGATATTTTATTTATTACCTGCTCTGATTCGCGCATCGCGCCGAGCCTTTTGACCGGAACCGATCCCGGAGATCTGTTTATTTGTCGAAATGCGGGTAACATCATTCCACCTCATAGTAATGAAACCGGTGGGATGACCGCTTCTGTTGAGTATGCTGTTGCTGTGCTCAATGTAAGACACATCATTATTTGTGGTCACACAGACTGTGGTGCAATTAAAGGCGCACTGGACATGAGTTCGGTTGAAGGCCTGCCACACGTCAAAGAATGGCTGAGTCATTGTCGTTCAGCAATGGAAATCGTACGGGAACGAAATGATATTCCTCATGGGGAATGCATCCATCACGGCCTGCTGAATGAAGCCATCGAAGAAAACGTACTTCAACAAGTACAACACCTCCGCACCCACCCCGTCGTAGCCGCCAAACTTGCGACCAACAAAATCCAAATCCACGGCTGGGTATACAACATCGAAACCGGAGAAATTCGATGCTGTGGACATAATGACTTTAAATTCAGTGACTTTAAAGAGTTTTACAAGGGATTGTATTGAGGCAAACGTTTTAAACGTTAAATAATCCTGGCACCTACGACCACGTTATTGCTGTTCGCAGAAATGGGGCGTAGGTGTCTTCAATGTGCCGGGTATTTTAAATTAATTGAGCTATTTCAATATCTGGCAGGTTATCCAGTACCTCACTATAGGTTCGGTACTTTTCCAACGTTTCAACAATGATGGGTAACGGGGTGTGCCAGATTTCTTTGAAGTCGGCTTCGTTCGATTCGGTTATTGGATATGCCAGTTTTTCGTGGGGTGGCGCGAATTGGGCATCTACACCTTCTTTGTTACCTCTGGCATCCATTCGGTACCAGCCAATATCGTTTAGATAAACAGCATTCAGGCCATGTAGACAGTACGGTGCACCATTTTCAAATACACTTAGTCTTTGGTAACAAAGTCCCGCTGGTATTCTATTTGCTCTAAGCAAGGCTGCTAAAAGATGACTCTTTGCATAGCAAAAACCGGTTCCATATTTTAGAACTTCAGAAGCCTTGCATGTAATCGGATTGAGTTTGAAGTCCGAGCTGTGTTTAATTTCATCTCTAACCCACTCAAAACACCTCAATGCAATTTCCCGTTCACCTACCAGCCCTTCAGACAACTGTTGAGCCATTGAGGTTACTTTGGGATGCTCCCAATTTATGTATTTTGAAGATTCTAAATATTTGTCCATTAGCTATTTACGCACTCCCTGTAGATTGTTCTTCGTAGTCTTTCGGTATGATTTTGCTTTCAAATACATATGATACGCTAAATTATTGTATCAGCTCAGTGCTTTTGGTTGTTAACGACCTGCTCGATAACCTGATTTAGAGTCTTGTACGAAAAATGTTCATAGTGTTCATTTATTGCTAAACTCTTAAGTACGGTTCCGTTGTTACAGCTTTTTGAGGGCGCGGTATGTCTGTGCTTAGGTGGTCTTTGGTTTGGTGTTTTTTGTGTGCTTCTTTTATAGGGCGTGCTGATTCGGTGAATGAGAATGCCAGTCTGAAGTTGTATATGTCTGAATATCCACCATTTTGTTATACAGAGGCTGGCGAAGCAAAAGGCTTGGCGGTGGATGCGGTGCGGTCGATAATGAACGATCTAAACCTCGAGTCACCGATTTTGTCTGTGCCGTGGAAGCGGGGCTTACGGTATCTAGAGGGAGACACGAGTTCCGCATTGTTTACAATCACCCGAACTGCTGAGCGGGAAGATCGCTATAAATGGGTGGGGCCGATTTCTTTGGCCAGGCTGGTGCTTTTTGCGAAACATGATGCGGATATCGTGATTAATTCTTTGGATGATGCCCGTAAGGTACGTCGGATTGGTACGGTACAAGGTTATTCTGCAGAGAAATACCTCAAGCAAAAAGGGTTCACGAATCTGGTGAGTAATCCTGGAGACCAGAAGTCGAATCCGGTTAATCTTTTACGGGGATTTCTGGATCTGTGGATGGCGGTTGATGTTGTTGGAACGTATACCGCTGAGTTGCAGGGTATTAATCCGAATGAATTGAAAGTTGTTTACGTTGTTCGGGATCAACCCAAGTATATCGCGTTTTCGCGCTCAACCCCTGATGAGATTGTTCGACGGTGGCAGAATGCACTGGATGGTATGGTGGATGATGGGCGATTGGCCAAGATTACAGAAAAATGGCTTACGACACGCACTGCTAGTCGATAGGTTTATAATCACGTCACCATAATCCCGTAAACAGCAGCATAGTAATATGGGCAACAACGTGTGCAATCATCGCACTCTCTAATCCCTTCTTCCAGAATAACAGTCCGGCGATAATTCCGAACAGACTATTTCCAATAATAACGTACGCGACTAGCGTCAGCGTCAGATTGTCTGAGAGCGTGGCGGCGATGGGGAGGTGCCCCAGGCCAAACAACAAAGCGCTCAGGACGATCGCTGCACCGTAATGCCCCGATGGAATTGCGTTATCCCTACTTGTGCTTTTCCTTGGGCCTGATGCTCTGAAGCTGAGCCAGACCAATCCCGGCATCAGCCCCCAGCGTATCAATATTTCTTCGGTGATACCGCCGTACAGCAGCCTGGTGTACCAGGGGAGTGCGAGTTGGTTGGCATTCGTGACAAACTCTTTGGGTAGATAGATTTCTACAGCGTGGTAAAAAAGCAGCAACAGCATACCACCGAATATTCCGGCCAGGGCGCTGATGACCAAAACGGGCGCAAGGGGCTTGGGTATCGCGTCTCCTTTTAAACAGGCCCGAATGTAAGGTGCTTCCAAATGTGTCTTTTCGGCAAAAACCAAGCCGAGAAAGATCATACCCGCAAGCAATCCAGCAGACTGAATCGTTGAGATTATTTGCAAAACAAAGACCGGAACAGGTGGTGCTTCAGCCTGCATCGAGACTATACCGGGCAGTACCGGCAACATTGCCAGAATGCCTGTAATGCCGAGAAAAAATAAAACTATGCCTAAGCGCTTGTTTGTTTTTGTCATGGGGACTCAAGATTCAGTTAATAGGCCAGACCCTAGAGATAATCACTCGAATTTTCAAGCACTTTACGCACGCTATGCAGCTAATTAGGCTTCGTCTGCAGCGCGATGTTCTGGCTTGACCACGGCCAGCCCTGGTCTCCTCGGGTGTAGTCGCATACGCCATCCGGGAATATTGTTTTGAGTTCAGCTTTGTGGTGAGAAATGTCTATTGGGCTATACAGGCCGCGCTGGATAGCTGAATCCACGCTCTGCAGATAGCACTTGAAGATCATGTCTTGCCTGGGGGAGCCCGCGACGTTGCGGCTGGATTGATAGGGCGGATAATGGGTTGTACAAGCGCCATGGGGTTGTTCATTCCAATCACCGTCCCATACGTGTGGGCCTTTAGCCAAGAGCTTTCCTTGGGCGTCAAAACAGCTGTCCTGGAGGTTTTCCGGTTTGTTTTCTGCCGCGCTGCGCTCTGGATGGTAATTCATATTCTGCAGCCATTGGGCCATCGCATCAATGGCCTCTGGACGGGGTTCATCCGGCTTTCGAGTGACCCAGATAACCTGGTTGTCGCTGTTGCCATTGGCGGCTTGTATGCGGGCGCGAGCAGAAAGTGAGGCGAAGCTGTGATGCATATCCAGTTCCGGGTCGTTGTAGTGTCGAACGTCCAGGATTGGCAACGTTGTTTGACCGAGGAATACATGGCCAGCCCGGTAGGCTCCGCGGATCGCGTCGAGATTGGCCGTGGTTCTTGGTGCCGGGGTTTGCTGGTCAGACGAATTGAGGGTCATATTGTGCTCACTCCAGGGAGAAAACTCAAAGATGGAGGAATTGTAGCCACTGAGTAGCCAGAAACGAGCGGGTTGTTGCTGCTCTGATGGTTTCCAGCCACCAATACGACGATTGATATCCAGAAATGTTTCGATATCAATTTTGCCTGAACGCAATGCGCTCAGGCCGTATTGAACACCGACGTTGTCCCAGGTTCGGTTAGCGTATCCATTCTGGTCAATACCATAAACATCTGGCATATCTTGCCAGTAAGTCCAGTGAAACTGGCTGAAAATATTGATCGGGAAGTGTTTGTGGTAGTGAAAGTAGTGTGGATTCATCACCAGCTGAGCTGGACCGCGCCAGCTCATGCCGCACTCGGTGACGCCCTGTGCTCTAAAGGGAGACTGGCCCTGAAGCAAAAGGCCCAGTTGGTACCATGGGAAATAGTCAAACGATTGATTGTTCCCGTTTAAACCCTCAATCCATTGGCGTTTTTCCCAGTCCCGCCAGAGTGGGTTACGGCTTTGCACATCAAAGTAATATTCCAGCAGTTCACAGTCCAGGCCGTGTATGGTTTGCGTGATCATATCCGGGTAGGAATACAGGGGGATAATGCCATCCAGCAGGCCGGGATGATTTTGAGCCAACAAATACTGCTGTATCGCGCCCCCGGATCCACCAATACCCATGGTGAAATCCGGTTGACCATACAATGCGGTAAACTGGTGTTTAACCCTGAGGGCTGTGTCCTCTTGCAGGCTAATGTTGTAAGTATTTGAGGTCTGGTTTGCCGTGGAGTAGATCACGGCATAGCCCTTGGACAGGGCATCAAAACGGCGTTCTGCAATATAGGTTGGTTTGTTTTTGCCTTGCTTGTAACCGATACCGATTCCGCCTCGAAACTGGTAGATCAACTTTCGATTCCAGTTTGTAGGGTTGGGGCGATCAAGTGTTTCATGGGTACCTTTCAATACGTTTATAACGTAGATAAACCGGTTTATGGTGCCGATTTCAACCCGAATGATAAAGTCGACGGTTTTGCCATTCACCTCAACTTGTGCGATATCGTTCTGGGCCTCATGCATTGGATAGAATTTATGCGTACCGATCCGGTTGTAGTAGTAGCGGGCACGGGTCGCGATCAAACAATCCTTGCTGTAACCAATAACGGTACCAGTCTTTTCACCATTTCCGTTTTCTTCATAGACGGGAATGCCAATGCGCTGTTGATTGTCCACAAGAGGCTGGCCGAGTCCGGACTTTTCGGTCATGCAGATCCAGGGGTACTGCAATGGGCCCGAGAATAGCGGGGTTTTGGGGCCAACTTCGCCCAGTTTAATCGGGAATGGATAAGTTTCTGCAGGGCGAGAGAGTTGTGCCGGGTGCGGACCGGTATATGCCGGCCGTGGAGTATAATCAGGAATGCCGGGCGGAACACCTACAACCAGTGGGTGATGACTGCCCATTTGGGGCAAACCAAGAAGTGAAATGGCTAAGGGTTCGAGGAGTAGCCCGATGGTAATCAGGCTAACGCCAACAAGTATCCCTGTCTTTTTGCGGATGGCCATGGAATGTACCCCCGGAATTGGAATACGCTCCTCTATTGTAAGTGAGAGGTTGACCAGAAAATAGTCTATTTCCGTACAGTACTGAGGTGTTAAGTGTTTTGGTTCTTGGTCGCCAACCAGTCCTTAAGCGCCAGGCCGGTGCCGAACTCCCAGGTTTTGACTGCGTTAAATTCAAGCAGTTTGTAGTCATCCAGTTCTTCATTAAGCTGAATTACGCCAGAGCATTCCGTGCGATAGGCAATAATGACTTGATTCATCATCTGGAATGGATAGACGCCAAGCAATTCTGCTGTGTGGGTTTGGAGATTGGTTTCTTCCTGAATCTCCCGTATCACCGCATCACGGGGATCTTCATTTGCTTCCAGAAAACCACTGACCAGGGCGAACATTTTCGCGGGCCAGCTCACGTTGTGAACCAGAAGGGCTTTTTGTTCAATTTCAATGACGGCAGCAACGACAGGCGTCGGGTTGTTCCAATAGACAAACCCGCACTGCTCGGCTGGGCAGAGTTGGCGTGTTTGGCCATCGAGGGGTTTGGAGGTTAACGGTGTGGCACATTTCGGGCAATATTTCATAACGTGTCCGCATTTTTTGGCTGTACTGCCTGTTGGCTACAATTAATCTGTGGCTCGAGTCAGAATATTTTCGGATTCCAGTTGGTGCACAATGGATTGCAGATCATTGTAATCGCTGTTTTGACCTCGTATAAAGTGACTTCGGCGGAAAATGCTGATTAGTCCCGCATCAGCATTCATATCGAGAATAATGTGTCTCAGCTTTTCAGGGAAACTTGTCCCGAACAAGCGTATAGCATTGCCACTGAGGAGCCAGTGATAATCAGGATACCCCGGACTTTCCCAGATTATTTTCACCTTACGCGGATCGACATTGTTGCTCTGTAATTCACTGAACCAGACTGTATAGTTAACAAAGCCCAAATCAAATTCGTGATTGTTTATTTTGGCTATGGTATCGACATGATTGTGGCTGTTGCCGATGGATTTGAATTGATTATCTAAAGCGAAATTCCCCAAATGACGCATAAAATAAAGGGGCATGATATGCCCGGATGTTGATGCTTGAGGGCCGAATAACAACGTCATTTTATTCGTGTGCTCAGGAAATTGCGTGCTGTATTTCAGTCCTGTGCTGTGATGGGCGATCAATAGTGATTTAAAAAACTGATCTTCAAAGCCTTGGGCAAGCACCTGAGAATCCGGAACCGATTCCCGTGCTTGTATTCCTGTTACGCCACCAAACCAGCCAAGGTGAATTTTCCCGCTTCGAAATAAATCTACGGTTTCTTCGTAGGTGGATACCGGGATGAAACACACCGGTAACTGTAATTTATTCTGGAAATAGTTTTCCAGCCGGTGATAGCGAATTTGAGTCCATTCTGTTGAATTGCTGGGTATGGCTGAAAAGCAAAATGGCTTTGCGGATTCGGATTTATCATGAGCCTGCGTCTTGCTTGTGATAAGACTCACGCAGACAATCACGAATACGCTGACAATATTAAGCCGACTCTCCATGATATTTTGTTGCTCCAGCAGCTTTAGAACGGATTTAAAATAACCAGTTTAGCTGAGAAATATCAAGTTGAGTCGGGTTATGTTGTGTGCTGTCGGAACTACGGAGTATGTCGGAAAGTTAGTTGCTTAAGCAGAGTTGAAATGGCCTCAGAACAAGCCAAGGCCGCGATCAATAAACTCCGTGCGTTGCCGGGGGAGACCATTGAACGCTTCGTTCAGTTTTAGCTCAATTCCACCCGCCGGTATATTCAAGAAAGCACCGGATGTGGCGCGTACGATTTCCTGACTGTTGAGTGCTTTCCAGTCAATGGATTCGGTTTGGTAGGAGGCGAACAATCCTCGGGTTGGCAGATAGGTGTCATTGCGCTGCCGCTCGCCAATATCCACACTTTGATAGGAGGATAAAGGAAAACAGGTCGGTATTCCGAAAAGATTGCAATTTGTGGTGTTGAAGTCGATATAACCGAGCAAAAATATTGGCCCGATGGTGAATTCAGCGCCATCCGGCATACCTATCCAGGACGCGCGAACCGGGTCCGGTGAGCCGCCGGTATCATACTTGTAACCCCCATTCTGGTCCGGGTTGGGAGCAGTAACCAGCTGCGCCTCGCTTTCAACGGGGGTTCGCCCCAGTAACGCACCTGCCAATCCTACCCAAAAGGGTCGACCTGGGGCGTCGACCAATGCCGATGCGGTATCTTTGATTTTGACTGGCAGATTCCCGGTCAGACTTCGAATATTCCCCGACAGGGTGCCACGGGATTCTTCGAAGCCAATTCGCGCCCCCACCAGCTTGTTGTTGCGATGCGCCAACTCAATGTAAGGGTTCTTCAGGTAGAAGGGGATCACCTCGTTCGATTCGTAATACTGGCCGTCCATTCCATAGCCGCTCTCCCGCTGGATGGTTCCCAGTGAAAAATTATCGATCCAGATATCGGCCGGTTGACCCTCTAAACCTGGCTCGGATCCGGTGCAGTTAACACAGCGTTCTCCATTTTCCCAACGATGATATTCCCCAAGTTTCAGTTCATCGATGTTGAGCTGGGTTTCCACCGTGGCACCTAAGGTGACACGGGTGAAATCAGTTGTGCCTCGCTGGTGATCATCAATGGCAAAAAAAGCCTGGCCGCTGACCTCTGCCAGATCGGCTTCGCCAAGCGCTTCCAGATCGGCCAGCAGGTTGTTGGATGTAGAACTGAGTGTGATCAGTGCGAAGTTTGCTGCATATTTTTTTATCGTTGTTAATAACATGCCGTAACACCTTTCCGCTATGGGGGGTCTCTGAGGTCGGGGCGGTTAATGCTGCCACAGCACCAGCCTGGTAAGGCCAGCCCGGTACGGGAAACATTAACTGCCCCTGGGGCGTTGATTAGTGCGGAACTGAAATGATCCGCTAGGGAGACACAACCCGGTTTGAGCAGTTGTGTCAGGTTTCATGATAACGAGTAAGCAAGATGGTCTTTATGGCGGGGCAGGACAGTTCAGTGTGATCAGCGGACAAAGTGATCTGGGAATACAGTTATTTGGTTTGCTGGGTCTGCCGATACATCAGGGGGGTAATGCCTTTCCAGCGTTTGAAGGCATGGAAAAAGTTAGCAGGTTCGGCATATCCGAGCCGATCAGCGATTTCTTCTATGGTCATATGACCGGTTTGCAAAAGGGCTTCGGCGAGATCCTGTCGAACTTCATCGACCAAACCGCGATAGGTTTTGCCCTCTGTGGCCAACTGTCTGCGGAGTGTTCGAGAGGTTACACAGAGTCGATTGGCGCTGTCTTCCATCGATGGAAACTGGCCTGGCGAATCCAGTAGCAGTGTTCTCACTTTACCAGACACGCCGGTAAGTTGCCGACGCTGTTGCAGTATGGATTGACACTGTTCGAGGCTCATTTGCATGGTTTGCTGATTGGCCCGAGGCAGTGGCACATCCAGAAAGCGGGCATCGAATACCGCCCGGTTACAGTCGCTATTGAAGCGGGGAACCGTACCCATCACGTTTTTGTACTGTGCCTCAATTTCCGGGCCGGGAGCCGGAATGGTCAGGCTTAGCTCTTCGACGGGAATCAGGCTGCTGTATATTTCACGTTGCATCGTAGCGGTGGCGATGGCATCCCGTTCAATCAGAAAGTGTTCGACGTCTGCAGGCAAATTTTCAGCGGTCAGATACACCTCAGCCTGATGGGGTTTCTCAACGAGTTTGATTTCGGTAAATGCATAACTTAAATCGAGATAGCGCAAGCCAATTTCGATGGCGCTCCGAAAAGTGGGGCTGCTGATGAGTGCGAAGCCCCAGATACCGTAAGCCGTTAATTTATATCGCTGGCCAACCTGAAACCCCAAGCCGGGCGGATTCCCGGTTTGTTCAAGCAGGTTTCGGATCAAGTGCAGCTCTTGTTCGGCGGAGATTTCACCATGAGACGCTGAAAGAATGGCTTCGGTTATACCGGTGCCCGCCAGACACTTGCTTCTTGAAACAGCAATGGACTCAGCAAACTCAAGAATGACGTTCGCGCTACTGGCATAGCGCTGGAAGTTCCAGTTTTTCATTTTTCAATTTGTTATTTTTAGGGAACATTCAGTTTTAACAGTATTAAGTCGGTCATCTCAATCCGACTTTAGTCTGTTAGCCTTCTTGCGCGTTGCGCACAGCGGTAGCCAAGTATTGTATCCAACTGATCATGCCAACCGTTGGATACAGATTGCTTGATTGATCCGCCCGGAATTGAGTTATTTAACATCCGGAGTTCCGTGCAATGCTTTTACTTTGGCTTCCAATGCGCTCGCGCTCACGGATTCCGGAGCCCACGGGGCATCAGCGATGATGGTTACTTTCGACCAGAACCGTTTTGGCCATTTCACCAGCGCAGCACCGCCCCGGTGACTGAAAAATGAACCCCATAGCCCTTGTAAAGCCATCGGTACGACGGGGACAGGATCTTTGGCGATGATTTGTTCAATACCTTTTCGAAACGTATCGATTTCTCCCGTCGTAGTTAACTTGCCCTCAGGGAAAATACAGACGACTTCCCCGTCCTGAAGCTCTTCTGAAATGCGCTCGAAAGCCCGGTTGTAAGTCTCTGGATCTTTCTTTTGTGAATGGATCGGGATGGTTTTTCCTGTGCGGAAAATAAAGTTGAGTACCGGTAAATCGTAAATAGGCTTGAACATCACAAAACGAATAGGTCGTCGGCAAGCACCCGCAAGAATCAATGCATCCATATACGAAACATGGTTGCAGACCAGTACACAAGGCCCTTCATCCGGGATGTGCTCCAGGCCGCGGTGTTTAACCCTGTACATGGTATGGGTAATGACCCAAACCAGAAAACGCATGAAAAATTCCGGAATCGTTCTGTAAATGTACACGGCAACGACCGCATTCATGATGGCCAGAATCATAAAATATTCCGGAATGCTGAGTTTCAGTAACGAGAGAAAAATAACCGCGGATATACCCGCACCCACCATGAACAGCGCATTGAGAATATTGATGGAGGCAATAATCTGTGAACGTTGCTTTTCCTCTGAGCGATCCTGAACCATCGCATACAGGGGGACGATGTAAAAGCCCCCGAAAACACCGATCATGAGAAAATCAAACAGCACGCGATAACTGTTGGCTTGTTCGAGGAACGCGCCGACCCCTTGAAGCAAATCGCCCGTTTGTTGCAGCAATGGCGAAGTAGTCAGCGCAGCGTTACTCAAAGCCGGAGGCACATAAGACAGTGAGTGCACATAGAGATCGAAACTGAACAGTGAGAGTCCAATCGAGCCCAATGGCACCAGGCCGAGCTCGACCTTGCGCCCGGAAAGGCGTTCACACAGTAATGAGCCTAATGCAATGCCGATTGAGAAAACGGCCAACATGACGGTGACGACGGTCTGGTCTCCCAATAATACCGTTTTGGTGTAGCTGTATAACTGTGTCAGATAACTTGCGCCCAAAAACCAGAACCAGGAGATGGCCATGACGGCGAGAAACACCCCATGATTCTGGCGACTGATTTGAATGGTCTTCAGTGTTTCGGTATACGGGTTAAAGCGTATTTTCAATTCCGGGCTGGGGGCTGGGGCATTGGGTATATTCCGCGAAGCAAACCATCCGGCGCAAGCCAGAATGACTACGGTGATGCCTGACAGAATGGCGGCATGGTCAGATTTGCTTAACAGACCGGCTCCCAGTGTCCCGAGCAGTATGGCGACAAATGTGCCCATTTCCACCATTGCGTTACCACCGACCAATTCAT
This sequence comes from Oleiphilus messinensis, assembly GCF_002162375.1. Taxonomy (GTDB): domain Bacteria; phylum Pseudomonadota; class Gammaproteobacteria; order Pseudomonadales; family Oleiphilaceae; genus Oleiphilus; species Oleiphilus messinensis. The sequence continues at coordinate 333,900 of NZ_CP021425.1, forward strand.
CTTTGTGCAGGTGTTGGGGAATAATACTGTATTTGACTGGCCCGAAAAATGCGGACTGGGTGCCCATGAGAAAAAGCACTCCGAGTAACGCCCACACCGAGTTGGTGAAGAAACCGATCGCTGCCAGGGACATGATTCCGATTTCGAACAGTTTTATCTTTCGGATGAGTGCAGATTTTTCGTATTTATCGGCAATTTGCCCCGCAAGGGCGGAAAAGATAAAGAACGGGAGTATAAACAGCACTGCACCCATGTTGTTCATCAAGTCGGTACTCAATCCGGTTGCGTACAGGGCATTGAAAGTGATCAATGCCAGTAGAACGTTTTTGAATACATTGTCATTAAATGCGCCAAAAAACTGGGTCCAGAAGAACGGGCCGAAAAACCGGGAGCGTAGTAACTTGAATTGCGATTGATGGGGTGGTGCCTGGGTGGGTTCCGTGCTCATAGCGGTATTTTATCCATTTGTTATTCGCGCGCTTAACCGTCGCGTTTGTAATAACGGTAACGGAAGAATCGGAATTTTACCAGCACCACAAGCGCTGTAGATTTCTAACAGACTGTCCGGGAAATGGTCCGGGAAATGAGTGTCCCGGCTCCAATAGAGCCGGGGGGGACCGTGTGCCGTTAGCGAAGCCCGGCAGCGGTTTCGAGAGAGAGAATGCTTTCTTCGATGTAATCGAGCATGCGCTGCATTGACGGCAGTGTCCTGCGACATGCGGTGAGGCCAAACTCAAGCTGATCCACATAACTCAACAATGTGATGTTCAAGGCGACACGATCAAGTGGTATGGATACAGGATACATCCCTTCCATGCGTGCCCCATTAAAGTACAGGGGCTTCTGGGGACCGGGTACATTGGAAATGATCACATTGAATGCCTGCCATTTCGGCGCGAGACCGGTCAACAGATTCAAACCGGCAGGGGCCATGGTCAACGCGGTGTAATTGACCGCTTCCTCCGGTGTGAACTGGGAATAGGTTTTTTTCGCATCGATTACCGATTCTTTGACAAGTTCGAGACGGTTGGCTGGATCGGCAATGTGGGTACCCAAATTTGCCAGGATCATCGCAATCTGATTGCCGCTTTCACTGTCATCGCGGCGCAGAGACATGGGAACCATTGCGATCAAGGGATCATTCGGCAGTGCGCGTTGACTGATCAGGTATTCACGCAATGCGCCACCACAAATGGTGAGCACCACATCGTTTAAGGTTGCGCCAAATACTTTTCCGATGGCTTTAATGCGGTCCATGGAATAGGATTGCGCGGCAAATCGGCGGGAGCCTGTGATTTTTTGATTCAAAAGACACTGGGGGGCCTGATAGGGCGAGACTTGATTGGTGTCTTTGCGATTGCGGCGGATTGATTTTACCACTTCCCGCGCCAGTGTGGGGATGGTGGAAATCTGTTTGCTGGCACCGGATGACAGGTGTGCGAGGCTGCTGAGCCAGTCATCCTCTTTGTGCGTTGCTTTCTTGGCTTTTGGCGTCATCGCCCAAACCGGGGGTAAGTCGCGAACATCCGGATTTTCTGCCAATGAGCGCATACACATGCGCATTGCCCCGACCCCATCAATCATCGAATGGTGGGCTTTGGTGTAGAGCGCAAATCGCTTGCCTCTGACGCCTTCGATCAAGTGGTATTCCCACAGTGGACGCTCCCGGTCCATCAAATTACTGTGTTCTGCAGAGATGTGAGCAAATAATTCCCGAATTCGGCCGGGTTTGGGGAGTGCTTCGTGTCGAAAGTGATGCTCCAGATCGAATTGGCAGTCGTCTTCCCAGTAGTATTGTCCGAATCGATAAACCAGCTTACGGCTGAAAGGGCCCTGTGGTTGCGTATAGGCGCGTAACGATTCGACTAATTCAGCAATATACTTGGGGCCTGCTCCCTCTGGAAAAGAGAACAGTTGTAAGCCACCAACGTGCATGGGTTGTTGTCGCTTTTCGAGCCACAGAAACAGCTGATCAGCTGGACTTAGAGGTTTCATGTTGTTTTCCCTTGGCAAGTGTCTAAATTTTTTGAAACTCTGATTCTGAAAACCACTTTAAAAAATAGAAACTACGGTCAAAAAAATATTAAAAACAATGCACTAGGCTGTCATGGAACAACTCTGCTGAAACATAACTGATACGCTATTTCAGATTGATGTGTGATCGTGTTTCCGAAAGCAACCGTTTTCATTGTTCTGTTTTTGGTTGTGTAGTAAATGGTTTGCAGAATCCAGGGTTTCTTTTTTCTTTTATCTCGTACACGTGTCCCTGGTACGAGCGAGATCCGGCATTGAACAAATATTGGACGAAAGTCTAAAGCGTGGAGGTTACTGTAAATGGTGATCCATGTGAATCTTTTTTGGAAAATCTGTGCCAGGAATGTGATTTTTTCTGAAAATTGACGTTATTTAACATTCGATAAATCCCGACTCGGGCCGATAACGATTATGTAGAGCTTTACGTATGTGAATGGCGGGCTGGTTAATTAGGGGGTCGATTGTGAAAATTTCAAACTCATGGATAAATCAGAGTGCGATGACGCGCGCAGAACAGCAAACACTGGTTCGTCAAAACACTACGGCCGAGGTTAGCCGGGATCGCACTGGCGGAGACGATTTAAAGGCCGGTGAAGCTCTGGTGCTGGCACAGCAAGTCAGTCTGGACATTGAACAGCGCGACTCTTTGACGTATCAGGCGCAGAGTCGGGTCACTGGAGCAGGGGGCGACGATGCTGCGACAAAAGTGACCCAACATAACCAGCAACTCGTAATTGAGCAGGCGCTGAACCAGGTTTTTGAGGGACAGTTGGCTGTTTTTGCCGTTAATGGTGTGGGGGGCGGTGGGCCTGAGGTGTCTGGAGAAGCCAGTTTGACGATGAATGAAACGGTCTATCATCGTCATGAACAGCATGCATCATCATCTTTTACCGGCACCATTACAACCGAAGACGGACGGCAAATTGATTTTGCCTTACACCTTGCGTTGACCCATCAACAAGAGTGGTCTTACAGCCAATCTGTCCAGATTGAGAAACGGCAAATGACTGACCCCTTGGTGATCAATTTCGGTCGAGCCAGTGCCCAGCTTGAAAATACCACATTCTCGTTTGATCTGGATGCAGATGGCAGTCAGGATTCCATTGCCCGGTTGGCTAGCGGTAGTGGCTTTTTGGTGTTTGATCGAAACGGGGATGGTGTAGCCAATGATGGTCGTGAGCTATTTGGTACCCAGACCGGAAATGGCTTTTCGGAATTGGCATACCATGACCAGGATGGTAATCAGTGGATTGATGAGAATGATCCGATTTTTTCACAGCTTTCAATCATGACCGTTGATGCCAATGGCGAACAACAATTGCAGGATTTAAAGTCTCTGGGGGTGGGGGCTATTTATTTGGGGTCTGCAGACGGTGAAGTGGATTTGACCAACAGCCATGGGATGCTGGTGGGTCAGGTTAAACGCTCGGGCATGTTTTTAATGGAGGACGGACGTGTTGCCTCGGTTCAGGAGCTGGATCTGGTCAAGCAATCCGCGGAGCAGGAATTAGTCTCGAACCCGGATACAGTGATGCTGGGTATGGGGCAATTTGGCATGATGGAAGTGCTGGCCCGGGGACCTGCAGAAGAATCGGAGCCGGATGAAACCAGCACAACGGAGCAAAATGTATTCAGCGTAGACATCACTGATCGCATGAATCAAATCAGAGCGCAGCAAAGGGCTTATGGTGATGCGATTCAAGAAGCCAATCAAGAATCGGAAAAATCACTTCTGGTACAGCTGTTGAAACAGATGGAGGCGATTGAAGCGGGCAACCGGCATAAAGCCGGCCGTGCTCAGGCGGCATACTCACGGGGCTGATACCCATTGAGTATGCCAGTTAGTACTCGCTTATTTTTGCAGTATGTACGTACCCGGGGCATCACATATTTCGTGATAACCGGCTTCAACGTTACCCATTGCGGGGGCAGTGGTTTCCCCTGAGGAATGGTTTCGCAGCCATTCATGCCAATGTGGCCACCATGAACCTTCATGTTTCTCGGCCACTTCCAGCCAGGCATCCGGTCCGACGTACTTATCGCCCCGTTTTCGGGTATTGACCATATAGCTGCGACGGGCATGGCCGGGTTCACTGATAATGCCGGCATTGTGGCCACCACTGGTCAATAAAAAGGTGACCTCCGGCGCACTGGTCAGACGCCGGATTTTGAATACCGATTGCCAGGGCGCGACATGGTCTTTACTGGCTCCCACGGCGAAAATAGGCACCCTGATGTCCCTTAAAAATATTGGGTTTGCCCCCACTTCGAATCGGCCTTCAGCTAAATCATTGTTGAGAAAGAGTGATCGGAGATATTGTGAATGCATGCGATAGGGCATTCGGGTTGTATCAGCATTCCAGGACATCAGGTCATTCATGCCATTACGTTCACCCATCATGTACTCATGGACAATGCGAGAGTACAGCAAGTCTTTGGAGCGCAACATCATAAACGCGCCCGCCATTTGCTCCGAATCCAGATAACCTTGCTCCCACATCAGATCTTCGAGGAAGGTCAGCTGACTTTCATTGATAAAGAGCATCAGCTCGCCGGCTTCTGTGAAATCGGTTTGCGCTGCAAACAGTGTGACCGAAGCAATACGATTATCGTTGTCCCGTGCCATCGTGGCGGCGGCGATGCTCAGAATGGTACCGCCGAGACAATAACCGGCAGTATGAATCGGGGTATCGGGAACAATATGTGAAACGGCATCAATTGCTGCCATGACGCCGTGTTTGCGATAGTCATCCATTGACAGGTTGCGGTCCTGGCTGGTTGGATTCAACCAGGAAATCATGAATACGGTATGGCCTTGATCCACCAGATATTTCACCATGGAATTCTGTTCGGACAAATCCAGGATGTAGTATTTCATTATCCAGGCCGGGACAATGAGCAAGGGCTCTTTTTGTACTTTTTCGGTGGTCGGTGTGTACTGGATTAACTCAATCAAATGGTTCCTGAAAATGACCTTGCCCGGTGTAACGGCCAGATTTTTACCCACTTGGTATTTCTCGCTGCCCGCAGGTGGCTCTTTGTTTATCTGACGTTGCAAATCCTGAGACCAGTTCTTGAAGCCATCGATAAAGTTTCGCCCCCCGGTTTTCATGGTTTTGGCTAAAACCTCTGGATTGGTCAGCGGGAAGTTTGAAGGTGAAAACATATCCAGTATCTGACGAGCGCCAAATGACACCATTTCTTCATTCCGCTTGGCAACTCCAGGCACGCCGGTGGTTGCGTAGTGCCACCACTGCTCCTGCATCAGAAAGCTTTGATGCAAAAGATTGAAAGGGAAACGTTGCCAGGCTTCATTTTTAAAACGGTAGTCCTGAGGCAGCGGGGTCATGGGTGGTTCGGGATTTTCATTACGCATCACCCGCCCGGAGTACACGGCAAAACGAGATAGATTTCGGAACAGGTTTTTCTGCAGTTCCATTTGTTTACCCGGTACCATAACCAGATGGGAAGCCCAGTCAAAATAGGCCTGCACAATTGCCGCCGGAGAGTTTCCGCCCGTTCCATAGCCAATAAAGGCATGGATTAATCTATCAATCGCTTTCGTCTCTGCACCAATACTCCGCTCATCCATTTTCTGAGTCCTCTGTTGTTTTTCGATCTTTTGACTATCGATCGATTGATTATCGATGTGTTGTTGTGTGTCGATGTGATGTCGTTTAGTTTCGCGAATAGGCGTCTCAATATAGAGACTGTTTTTTAAAGATTTGCGACGGCGGTCAGTCAATTAATACATCCAGAAATAGCAATTAACCAGAATTTGAGCCAAGTCAATTTGAACCGAGTGGTTTTCTCGACTGGTACTGGTTCGATCCACTGCAGGGCGCACAGGCCCAGAGTCCTATTGTGCAGGTTTGTTTGCTATTTTTTAACGACGTAGATCAATAGAAAGAGAAAAAATGAACTGGTTACAATTGAAGGCCCGGCCGGCGTGTCAACGTAATAGGATAACGAGAGCCCCAATGTGACGGCGAGGATGCCCAAGGCACTGGCAATAATCGCCATGGTTTCCGGGGTATTCGCTAATTTACGGGCCGTTGCGGCCGGAATAATGAGCATGGAGGTGATGAGCAGAACGCCCACGATTTTCATTGCAATGGCAATAACAAAAGAAATAAGTGTCATCAGAATAAACTTGATGAGGCCAACGGGAATGCCTTCAACCCGGGCTAGCGCTTCGTGTACAGTTGTCATCAAAAGCTTTGGCCAAAGATAGTAAAGCAGTCCTAAAACTCCGAGCCCACCCGCCCAGGTCAAATAGATGTCCGTGGGTGTCACGGCCAGTATATCGCCAAAGAGCAGGGCATTCAGGTCGAATCGAATATGATCCATAAAACTGAGTGCAATCAGACCCAGTGCCAGGCTGCTATGGGCTAATATGCCCAGCAAGGTATCGGCCGCGAGGTGGCTCTGCTTCATCAACAATACCAGTCCGGATGAAATCACCACACAGGAAGCGCAGATGGCCAGGGTCAGGTTAACTTGCAACAGTAAACCCAGCGTCACGCCAAGCAAGGCAGAGTGAGCCAGGGTGTCACCAAAATAAGACATGCGTCGCCAGACGATAAAACAGCCCAATGGGCCAGCAACCAATGCCAGCCCGATGCCGGTGAGTAACGCGGTAATAACGATATCCATAGCGCAGTGTCCTGATCGGCGTTAGGGTTTGCAATGAGTGTGGGCGTGAGGGTCTTCGCAAGCGTGTGCGTGTGTTCCGGGAACGACATCACCATGGACATTGTGCTCATGATCATGGTGATGGTGATAAACCGCAAACCCGGGTGCTGTGGCAGGACCGAACAAATCAAGATATGCCGGGTCGTTGGAGACCTGTTCCGGATGTCCGGAACAGCAAATATGTTGATTCAGACAGATTACTTTATCCGTGGCCGCCATAACCAGATGTAAATCGTGTGAGACCATAAAAATGGCACAGCCGAACTGTTCTCGAATATCGCGAATCAAATTATACAGTTCATTTTGTCCGGAAATATCTACGCCCTGTGCGGGTTCATCCAGAACGAGAAGGTCTGGTTTACGTAGAATGGCTCGGGCAAGCAGAACCCGTTGCAGTTCTCCACCACTGATTGATTGAATGGGGGTATTGGCGATCCGTTCAATGCCAGTGAGTGCCATTACCGACTGGATAGTCAGTTTTCGACCGGGTGCAAGGCGTAAGAAGCGTTTGACGTTGAGCGGCAGCGTCTGGTCAATCTGGATTTTCTGGGGCATATAGCCGATGGTAAGCGAGCGGCTGGGTATCAGTGAGCCCGATGTCGGTGACAGGAGACCGAGAATGATTTTGACCAGGCTGGTTTTACCTGCTCCGTTGGGTCCAATCAACGTAACGATCTCTTTTGCATGAATATTGAATGCAATATTTTTCAGGATCTGATTGTCTTCAAATTTGAGTGAGATGTTATTCAGTTCGAGTAGCTGATTGTTCATGGGGTGTCTGATGGCCGGCGAAGAGTTCCCTGTAAAACGCCCATCATCCGTGAATTGTGTCCGTCCCGCAAGTATTCAGCCGACTTAATAACTTTGGTGCTGCTGCAGTTCTTGAAAGAGCATTGATTCCATGAGTTCAAGGTTCGGGATGCTGGCGGTTTCGCCGTGAATTGTGACCCGCATTTTCTCGATCGGTCCTTGAGGTTCATCGACATCTTCAGTAATGCTGTTTTCATCAACTTTGACCAAGCGGGGAATGTTTTGCGTAACAATCGCGAAGAAGGGTAACTGACTATTATGGGGGCCAATGGTGTTGATAACGATTATGCGGGGGTTTTCGCCTCGATCTTTCGTTGCGTCCTGATTGGCTAACTCATAGGACATGACGGGCAACTGTTGTCCGCGCCAGCTCACGCTGCCCAGATACCAGTCTGCTGCCTGCTCTTGTTTGTTTGGGATCTGGTAGTCAATTACTTCAGCAATTGACACGTTAGGCAGGAGTAGGTTTTTCCCGGCAATCGGAAGAAACAAACTTGAAATAAGGTCCAGCGTTTCGGTCATGTTAGGCATACCCCATCTGCTTAAGAAACTTCTTTCTCAATTTTTTTAATAAGTTCCTGGGCCAGTTGTGCCGGATCACCAGAAAAGACTGCACAGCCCGTAGCCGCAACGGAATCGGGCATAGAACTATTGGCGCAGGAATTCGATTCCTGTACCCAGATTGTCGAGCCGTAAGCACTGAGTAATGGTGCGGCGATTGCGCCATCATTTCCCATGCCACTGAAAAAAATCCCATGACATTTGTCACCATAGTAATTGGCAACATTCAACAGTACCTGATCGATAGACGGGCCATAGGGTCCGGGCCAGGGTGTGGTTTTGAAACGAACCAGGCCATTATCGTCAAAGTACATTTCACGGTCGACTGGCGTGAGAAGAATTTCACCATAGCGCAAGCGCTCTCCTTCTTCTGCCAGCTTTAATTTAAAGCAGGAGTGTCGCGCCAGTACCTTGGCCAGAACTTCAGAAAAGTTTGAATCAATATGCTGGGCGTATACGAAGGCAACGGGTAGCTGTTCCGGCAGTAAGTCGAGGAAAACTTTCACGGCCTCAGGGCCACCTAAAGAGGCACCCAGTATCCAGACCCGGTCCACAGTTTCGCTTTGGGTTGAACGTTTGGCGGAGGTAATGAGGCGTTCTGGCGAACTTTCAGTATCCTTCTGGTCAAGCTCTTCAAGTGCTTGACCAATGTCGGATACATGCTCGAGATCCCCCAGATGCTCACGCAGCTTTGCATACAGCCTACGCTCCCAACGGGGGTACTCTTTACTCTGGCGCTCTGGCGCTTTCCCCAGGCCGAATAGAACCGGCGCTTCTGTATTTTCCAGAACCTCGTCTATGAATTCGGCACAGTGGTCTTCGTTTTCAACTTCGATGAGCAAAATATCAAAGTCAGTCGCAATAGGTGCCAACGGTTTTTGGTAACGCTCAGGATCGAGATTAAACAACACCTCCACCCCGTAGGCTTCCAGCAAATGTTGCAGGAGGTGTCGTTGTAACGGACTATCCGAGATGATCCCGATACGGGGACGCTCAAACTCAACCATTACTTGTTAACCAGTTTTTCAATCGTGCTTAATAAGCTTTTTTCCTGGAATGGCTTACCAAGGTACTCATTTACACCAATAGACATGGCTCGTTCACGGTGTTTCTGTCCTGTCCGCGATGTGATCATGATAATGGGTACATCCGACAGATTTTCATCATGGCGAACGAAGCTAGCAACTTCAAAGCCATCCATTCTGGGCATTTCGATATCCAGCAGCATCACATCCGGTTTATGCTCTTGCAGGATAGATACCGCATCAACCCCGTCTTTTGCGGTAATAACTTCCATGCCATTCCGTTGCAGGAGACGCGTGGTGACCTTACGCACCGTGACCGAGTCATCCACCACCATGACCTGGGTTGGTCGGTAAGATCGCGGCGCTGCCGGCTCTTCAGTGTACGTATCTTTAACTTTTTGCTGCAGTTGTGCGGTGATATCCGCACGAATCAGCGCAGGCAGATCCAGAATCACAACCACGCTGCCGTCACCCAGAATGGTTGCACCGGATGCGCCTAGTACAGAACCGAATTGTGGGCCGAGGCTTTTTACGACAATCTCCCGGCTTCCCATCAAGCTATCGACTTGAAGTGCCATGGATTGCTCACCACCTCTGACCAGAATTACTGGCAGAGGTAAGGGCTGTCCTTGTAATTTGGGTTTGTGGTCACTGTGCAATAGCGTACCAAGATACTGTAATTTGTAGTTTTTACCGGCGTATTCATACATCGGTGCATCGGGTTTATAGTACTCCTCCAGCTCATAGGAGCTGACCCGTACAATACCTTCGATTGTGTTCAATGGAATGGCATAGAAGTCTTCACCCGTATTGACCATCAAGGCCCGGTTCACAGATACCGTGAAGGGTAAACGAATGATAAAGGTGGTGCCCTTACCCACGGTGGAATCAATGGTAATGGTCCCGCCGAGCTGTTTAATCTCACTGGCGACGACATCCATACCGACACCACGCCCGGAAATCTGGGTTACCTTCTGGGCCGTACTGAAACCAGCCTGCATGATAAACTGCAGGATTTCATGATCGCTCAGTTGCGTGTCTTCATCCAGGAGGCCTTGGGAAATGGCTTTTTTGCGAATGACATCAACCGGAATACCACCGCCGTCATCCGCCATGCGCAGAACAATATCGCCGCCTTCCCGATTTAATGATAACTCAATCTGACCGACGTCGGATTTACCGCTGGCTTTTCGCCTTGCTGCGTCTTCGATACCGTGGTCTAGGGCGTTTCGGAGCATGTGCTCAAGTGGCGCAATCATACGCTCCAGTACGGTTCGGTCCATCTCCCCTTCGGCGTTACGGACTTCGAACTCCACTTTTTTCTTGAGCTCGCCACTAATCTGGCGAACGATACGGCGTAAGCGCGGTACCATTGATGAGAACGGAATCATCCGCGTTTTCATCAGGCCTTCCTGCAGCTCGGTGTTAACCCGGGACTGTTGCAGCAGCAAGGTTTCTGCATCCCGTGCTTTTTCAGCCAGATCTTCCTTCAAGTCCATCAAATCCGAGGCACTCTCGGTCAGTGCCCGGGAGAGCTGCTGGATTGAAGAGTAGCGATCCATTTCCAATGGATCGAAATCCGTGTATTCACCGCCACCATGGCCTCCACCTTCCCGCTCAACCCGGAATAGAACCTGGGCCTCGGTTTCCATATCCATGCGGCGTAGCTGTTCCCGCAGACGTTCAATGGTCGCGGTCATCTCGTCCAGGGTATGACTGAAATCGCTGATTTGCTGTTCCAGACGACCACGGGTAATACTGGTTTCCCCTGCAAGGTTAACCAGATCTTCCAGTAGTAATGCGGATACCCGGACACTCTCTTGTTGCGCTGAGCGGGCGCTGGTTTGTTTTGGTTTCTGGGCTTGCGGCGGGGTTGCCGGGCCTTGCGTGGTTCGGGTTTTGAGTTGGGGATCGAGTTGACCGGTAGACATTGCTGTTGCCGGTGCGATTCCCGCTGCAGAGGCTGTGGTTTCTACAGCTTTGTCCTGAGTTTCCGGTGCCTGGGTACTTGAGCTTGGGATATCCGGCAGTGAACTCACCCCATCAGTCAGTGCCTGGTAGCGCTGTCGCACCCCTTCCACCAGCGTGTTTATGGTATCCAGGTGGGACAGGCATTGCTCTTTTAATTCACCTTCCAGTTCCTGATTCTGGCCGCTTGCTTTGATCAGCATGGTCTCAAAATCGTGGCTGGCATCCCCGAGCTCGGAGAGAGTGGCCAGTCGCGCTCCACCTTTCAAGGTATGGAGAATACGCTGCATCTCGGTGTTGAACTTCGGATTCTGGCTATCCTTGACCCATTCCGCGATGGTGTTGTCCATAGCTTCCAGGAGTTCATTGGCTTCCTCCAGGAAGATCTCGAGAACTTCCGAGTCAACGTCATTGTCAGCCTGGTTTTCTGTATCGGAGGACACGGCAATCGCGCCGATTGATTCCGCATCTTCGTATTGTGCCAGAGCTTGCAACAGGGCCTGATCTGGCGTCAGATATTGGCCCTTCTCAAGCGTATCGAGATCCTGCTTCAACTTATTGACACAACGGGAAGTGAGGTCAACCAGTTTATCGGATACTTTCAGGCTCTGATCCAGAACCAGATCCAGCGTATTGCCCAGTGTGTCTGCAAGGTTTCCAATCTCGTCGGCATCCGCCAGGCGAGCACCACCCTTCAGGGTATGCAGCTCCCGTTGCAGGTCAATAACATGCTGTAAACTCTCTGGTGCTGCTTTCCATTGCTCCAGTGAGTCATCAATGGATTCCAGGATGTCACTGGCTTCGTCACGGAAAATCTGGCTCAGGTTCTGGCCTTCAGTTTCCGTTGTAAAGGTCTCGGCGTGAGATTCTTGAAGTGAACGTTCTGCTTCTTCCTGTTGCAGCCTTGTGGTTTCACTGATAATTGTTTTCGAGGACAGATCGCCTTCGAGTTCAGCGATTCGTTGAATCAGTGTTTGAGCGGGCCGGGGTTTGCTGTTTTGGGCAACGGCATCGACCATGCCTGCGAGAGCATCATGGCACTCCAGCATGAGATTGATGATGTCGGGTTTCGGTTGGTAATGACCCTCTACAATGCCTTCGAACAAAGTTTCGAGCTCGTGAGCCAAGTCTCCGATCGCATTGATATCGGACATTCTCGCGCCACCTTTCAGGGTGTGCAAGTCACGTTGCAGTGACTGAACCAGTGACCGGTCATCAAAGTTTTCGGTCCAGTCCTGTAGCAGTGTTGCAGTACTGTCAATCAGATCCTGGGCTTCTTCAAGGAATATTTCGACCAGTTCCGGGTCGAGAGCTTCTTGATCTGCGCCGCTATCGGGCGCTTCTGTGGACGGTGCCGGGAATGCAAGAATGGTCTCTTCTTCCCCGTTTGTATCTTCCGGGGTAATATCGAGAGCGGCTGACGCTTCGGCAAATGTAGAATCGCTTGCTGCTTCGCCTCCCGAACTGATACTGCGCACTCTGTTGATCAAGTCTGGCGCGCTACCAAGCGGTTCTTGAGCGCGGATTTGATCAACCATACTCGCAAGTCGGTCATGGCATTCCAATGCCAGGTCAGTGGCCTCTTCTGTGGTCTGCAGGCGGCCATCAACCAGTCGTTCAAACAGGGTTTCCAGTTCATGGGCGAGATCACCAACGGCATTGATTTCGGCCATGCGTGCGCCGCCTTTCAAGGTATGCAGTGCACGTTGAAGTTCTGCAATTGCAGCGGTGTTTTGATTATCGGCCTTCCATTGATAGATCAGTTCCCCGGTTTGATCGATAATTTCTTCCGCTTCTTCCAGGAAAATTTCCACCATTTCCGGGTCGAGTTCACTGAAGTGTATGGCTTCAACTTGACTCTCACCCAAGGCGGTAACAAGCTCTTCTGCTTCTGCTTCTGCTTCTGCTTCTGCTTCTGCTTCTGCTTCTGCTTCCAGATAGATCGCTTCCAGTGAGTCAGGGGCGGAACCGGTGACGGCAATTTGTTCTTGCAGACGCGTGATCAATTCAGGCGCGCTCTGGCAGCGGCTTGATTCTGTGACACGGTCAACCATAACCGAGAGCGCATCATGGCATTCCAATGCCAGATCAATCCTGTCCTCAGTGCTTTCAAGTCGGCCGTCAACAATGCGCTCAAAGAGGTTTTCCATTTCATGGGACAAATCGCCAATCGCGGCAATTTCTGCCATGCGAGCGCCACCTTTCAGGGTGTGTAACTCTCGTTGTAGCTCTTTAACAAAAGAAACATCGCCGGGATTCTGGCGCCAGTTTTCCAGTAACTCCGCAGTATTGTTTATAATATCGACGGCTTCTTCGAGGAAAATTTCGACCAGTTCGGGATCCAGACCAACCATTTCTTCATTGCTGGTCTCAACGCTTTCGGTATCGGTATCGGTATCGGTATCGGTATCGGTATCGGAGTCCTGATCCTGGCTGGATTGTGTAAATAACGGTTGCTCGTCTTCAGCCAGAGTAGTATCAAGCCCGGTCTCTTCGGCTTTCGTACCGCCATTGGCGAGATAGTCCTGCACCTGTTGCAGTAACTCGGTGGCGGGTTGACAGGCCGAAGCGGCTGAAATTGCATCGACCATGTCGGCCAATGTGTCCTGGCAGCTAAATAACAGGCCGGTAAGATTATCGTTGGCTTCCAGGCGGCCATCGGCCAATCGTTCGAACAATGATTCGAGTTCGTGTGCCAAATCGCCAATCGGTGTTATTTCTGCGAGGCGCGCGCCACCCTTGAGCGTGTGCAAAGCGCGTTGGAGCTCTTGCAGGGTGGTATTTTCGTAACCATTCTGATTGAGCTGTTCCAGAAGTTCAGCCGTGGTATTGACGATATCGTTGGCTTCTTCCAGAAATATTTCCACCAGTTCCGGATCCAGCTCTGCGATGTTTCCGAATGTCGCACCAGTACTTGCTGTATCGTCAATGGAAAAGTCCATCAGTTCTTCTGGAACGTCCTGTTCCTCTTCGAACTCGTCAATAACGGACAACGTTGGAATATTATCGTCATCAGAAACTGCCGAGAGCGGCTCTTCATTCTGTTCCAGTGATGCTTCTTCGTCATCGAAGTTGGCTAATGGTTCTTCCTCTTCATCTTCAGACAAGTTTAGAAGTGGAATATCTTCCTCATCGATTTCCGAGCCCAGCTCAAGCTCCGGTTCCTGAGTCAATAACTCGGGTACTTGTTCTTCGTCTGTCGCGAGCGCTGCGTCCATATCCAGCAGCTCATCGTCTGCGGCTTCACCCATGCTTATGCTAGTGGTGGATATCACCAGTGCTTTCAGTTTCTCAAGCAGATCCTCATTCGGAATAGTAGCGAGCCCTGCGGCAACCTGATCCATGAGGTTCAACAAGACTTCATGACCCTCTTTAATCGTCTCCAGATATGCCTCGTTAGGGGCAAAGGCTTCATCCCGGGCAACTTCGTAAGTGTGCTCAAGGGCGTCGCTCAATTCAGCGATATCGGTCAGGCCGGCAACTTTTGCCCCTTGTGCGAGTGTTCTTAATTCACCTACAAGTTTTTCCAGTTCGTCACCGGGTACGGGGTTGTCTTTCCAATGATTGAGAATGCCTTCTGCATCCAGCAGGATATCAATGCCTTCGGTCAGGAATATATTGATGAGTTGTGGATCTGTAGTCCCCGTCTCAATCTCATCTTCTTCCACATGTTCTGCCAGCTTGTCCTGATGGATCTGGGATACTTTTTCCAGAAACTCATCGGTTCCCTCCAAAGGCTGCTGGGGCGCAGTTTCAAGCTGATCGACGCCACGTTGTACAAAATCAACAGTTTGATCCAGAACTTCGATCACCGCTGCATCTGCATCCAGATTACAGGCTCGGGCTTCTTTAATGAACTTTTCGACCGGGATGGCGACTTTGGCGATGGGTTCTATATTCGCTGTATTTGCACTGCCTTTGAGTGTATGTAAAGCACGCGATACAGAATCGGTGAACGGGATGTTTTCACCGTGTTGCATGAATTCACTGACGAATTCATTCAGGGTTTGCAGGTGAGTTTCAGTCTCTGTTTTGAATATATCCAGTAGTACCGGATCAATTAACAGTGACTCCTCGGCATCCTCGGTCTGATTGGCCCCAACCAATCCACCTGATGGAACCGGCTCGCCCTTGGCCAACGCTTCTGCTGTTTCCATCAATGGAGCAATATCATGTGATGCCCCACGTTGATGTTCAAAATCTGTGACCAGGTCGGGAATGATCGCCGTTACATCTCGAAGCAAATCCGCGACTGGCGGGCTCATGGCTGCAGTGCCATCGATGACCTTGTTGAGGAGATTTTCGATAGACCAGGACAGCTCACCGACAGTTTTCGCGCCGACCAGACGGCCACTGCCTTTCAGGGTATGGAATGCCCGGCGAAGTTCAGTCAATGCTTCTGTGTCGTCGCTGTGTTGCAAGTATTTCGGAAGAAATTCCCGGATGGAGTCCATGACCTCTTGGGCTTCTTCAACAAAGATTTCGATGATTTCATCGTCGATAAGGTCTTCTTCATCTTCGTCGACACTACTTGTGATAACAGCAGTATTCTCTTTCTCCGGGACGATATCCGGTTGAGGTGGCTCGGAAATAAACCCGCTTTCGCCCGTATCCGAATCGTCCGTTGTTAACTGCGCTTGGATTTCATGCTCTGGCTCGGTTTCGGGTTCTCCATCCTGTTCTGTTTCGTAGTCAGGTTCATTTTCGTTTGTAAGGTCCGCACCCGTTAATTCCGGAGTCTCTTGCGCTTGCTCGTCCACACTACCGGCAACTGCTTCATAGGTCGCAGCATGTTGCTCATCAGTATCGACTTCAAGTTTCTCTTTTTTGCTCGCGGAAATAATGTCTGCGCGAGCAATGTAGTCACTCACATCCTCTGCGGGCGTCTGATTCTTAAATGAATCAATCAGGCCTGGTATGATGGCGATGACTTCATTCAGCAGTCCAAACATTGCATCAGTCGGGTCGATGCTGTTGTCGATGACTCTGTTCAGCATGTTTTCAACTGACCATGCCAGTTCACCAATAGCCGTTGCGCCGACCAGACGACCACTGCCTTTCAGCGTATGGAATGCCCGTCGGAGTTCAGTCAGGGCGTAGCTGTCATTGGCATCATTCCGATACTTGGGATAGAAGTCATTAATCGTATCCTGGACTTCTGCCGCTTCCTCCACAAAGATTTCAATGATTTCATCATCAATAAGATCTTCGTCGGTAGCTTTATCTGCAGAGTTGATCGGTGCTTCAGGTACGATAATTGTTTCTGCTTCCTCCTGTGGCCCAAGCTCCTCATAAGTCGGCTTGGCGCCGGCCGGGAACCCGAGAGAGGCAACACTTTCTTCCGCAACCTGAAGTATCAGGTCATTGTCGCGGCTGCCTTCAGTCAAGCGCTCCAGGTAATATTCGATGCTGGTAATTGCATCGGCGAGGGTATCGAGTTGTTGCCAGTCCGGTGTGCGCTCTGATTCGATTAATCGTTTCTGTATAAACTGGTTACAACTGTCCAGTAGCAGTGCTGCACGTTCCAGAGGAATAATCAGCAGACCGCCACGTACTGAATTCAGTAATTCGGGAACGCCTTCGATCTCCGATTTGTCCCACTGCGAGGCGATAAAGCTGATAATCCCGGATTTAGCTTGTTCCAGACTGTTACGTGTTTCTCTGAGCACCGCATCGTTGGCTTGCCCAACCTGTTCGGGATGAACCTTCGAGGGGCTTGCATCCTCTTCTGTGTCCGCTTCCTGGCCTTTGTACTGGTGCTCCTCAGTCATGCCCGAGAGGGTCGCCTCTACATACAGCAAGGCACCGGCTATATCCATAATAACGTTGTCGTCCGGTGTTTCACTACCGGCAACGAGATTCTCGATGATACTGACCTGATCATCGATAACTTTACGGGGGATGCCGAGACCCAAAACGGCCATGGTATTACTGATTTGGCGGAATCCGGGGATTAACTCCTCAAGATCCTGAATGTTGCGGAATTCGCCCCGTACAAACAAATCAAGTTGATCTTTGATCCGTGCAAGCTCTTCATTCAGGGCACTGACCACTGAGGCAATGGCATCCTTACCGGGACGACTCATTTGCTGCCGCTCTTTTTCCACCTCTTCTTCTGTCGGAATCGCGTGATCGAGCTTAAAGCGGTCCCGAATATCCATGGAATGCGGGGTGCCGCTTTCCGATTTGGCCAGGTAGTAGAGAATATGCTTGAGTAATTCTTCCGGAACCGGCTCGCCCAGAATTGTCGTATGCTCGTCCACCATGATTTTGACCTGATGGTCAATATCACGCAGCATATGCTTGATCGCGGAGGAGTTCTCGATGGCTTTGACTTGCAGGGACTCCGTTAATGCGCTGACTGTCTTCCAGAACTCTGCATGAGCGGTATGTTGGCAAAGTTTGATCAGTCGTGTACTGACCTTGAGCATGTAACCAAGATTGTTTTCTACATCCTGATTGCGAATCACGCCAGACACTGCAAACTGGTACATTTGCCGAAGTTTTTTAAGGTGTCCCAGCATTTTGTCGTCATGAAACCGATGCAATGCGGCAGGGGATGCCTTCACCTTGACCGGGAGAAGGTTTGGCGTAAACAGTGAGGTATCGGACAGGAGCGCTTCACCCCGGCTGGCGCGCAGGTCGTTGAGTATCGGCAATAGAACGATGGGGAGATCCTTGCGCCCGGTATGCAAATGCTCGAGATAGCCGGGTAACTGGAGAATCGCCTGCATGAGCATCTCTATGCCTTCCCGGTCATTGCTGGTCTCGTGTTTCAGCAATGCTTGAGCGAGTTTCTCCATTTCTTCCGCAAGTAATGCGGCGCCATAAAACTCCACCATTTGCAACGTACCATGCACCTGGTGAATGTAATTAAGGCAAAAACGCATCTGTGCCGAGTCATCAGGATTCTCCGCAAAGGCTTCCAGTGCCTGTCGGGCCTGATTCAGTGTCTCATCAATTTCGCCTTTTACCCAATCAAGGGCAATGTAGTCATGGCCGTTCCCCATAACTTCTCCAGTATTACTAATTCTTGTCTGGCTTGCGGATGAACGCGAGAGCCTTGTCTGTTTTTACTCTCAGCAAGTCAGGGTGTTCCCACTCCGTGATTTCTCCCTGCCCTAGCACCAATAGCCCCCCTGGTCGTAGTCGTTCCGCCAGGCGGCTGAGGATCTCTTTTCGTCGCCACTTCCTGAAATAGATCAGGACATTCTGGCAATAGATAATGGTCATACCATGCATTGGTGCATTGCCTAACTCCGTGATGTTGATGCGTGCAAAGCATACGCGATCTTTAATGCTCTTTGCGATGGCAAACTGATCGCCAGGTTCTTGTTTTGTGAAGTATTTATCCCTTAACTCTTCAGATAGCGTGACGAGCTTGCGTGCCGGATAAAGGCCTTTCTTAGCTTTTTCCAAAGCCGGTTTGCTGATGTCACTACCGGTAATACCGAAATAGACCTGTAGTTTCAGCAGATCCATACATTCAAACATCAACATGGCGAGGGAGTATGGCTCCTCTCCGGTTGAGCAACCCACGCTCCAGAGTTCGGGGGGGGATGCTTTCAGTTCATCAACTGGCCGGGTCAAAATGTAATCCTTGACCAGATCCAGCGAGTCGAGGTCTCGGTAAAATCGGGTTTCCTGAACCGTTAGACGATCGACTAAAACGGACCATTCGATAATGCCTTCGGTCCCGCTATTAACCCGTTGGTAATACTCTTCATAGCTTTGGCAACCGATTTCGCGCATTCGGGCACCCAGATTAGTCTGCAAAAAGGACTGGCGTTGCGGAGTAATGCTGATACCGATTCGTTCTTCCAGCAGTCGTTGCCATTTGAGAAACTGAGCGGTGGTCAGTTCAGGAAGGCGCTGAAGAGACCAGACGTTTTGCTTTGAATTGTCTTTTTCTTCAGCCATCATTTGCTCATTCAGCCACGACTTGTTTGCAGTTACCAGCATTGCGTCAATCTGACGTTAACCCGATCATCTTGCTTCCTTATAAGCTTTCGGACTCTTCCTCTTCAGGCAGTTTGAAACCTGCTACCGAGTTTCGAAGTTGGTTTGCCATATCGGCAAGGTTTCCGATCGATTTCGCTGTGGCATTTGTCCCTGCGGAGGTCTGTGATGTAATCTCCTGGATAACGTTCATCGTATTGGATATGTGGCCAGCCGAAGATGACTGCTGACGAGCCGCATTGGAGATGTTTTGAATCAGGTCTGCAAGGTTCATCGATACGTTTTCGATTTCTTCCAGGGCAACACCCGCATCCTGTGCCAGTCTTGCTCCACGTACCACTTCTGCAGTGGTATGTTCCATGGAAATAACCGCTTCGTTGGTATCACTCTGGATCGTTTTAACCAGCGCTTCAATCTGTTTTGTCGCAGCTGAGGAGCGTTCTGCAAGTCGCTGTACCTCATCCGCAACAACCGCAAAGCCTCGTCCGGCATCTCCGGCCATGGATGCCTGTATCGCCGCGTTAAGTGAAAGGATGTTGGTTTGGTCTGCGATATCATTGATTAAGGATACGATATCGCCGATTTCCTGTGATGATTCACCGAGACGCTTGATCCGTTTCGCCGTTTCTTGAATCTGTTCCCGAATCGTGTCCATTCCGCGAATTGTATTTTGTACCACTTCAGCGCCTTTCTTCGCGATCGCAACCGATCGCTCCGCAACCGCTGAAGATTCCGCGGCGTTAGATGATACCTGGTCGATGGAGACGGCCATTTCGTTTACCGCTGCGGATGCGCCGGCAATTTCCTGTGCCTGGTGCTCGGAAGCATCGGCGAGGTGCATGGCTGTCGCCTGTGTTTCCTGCGCCGCCGCAGCAACCTGTACTGCGGTGTCCCGAATCGCTTTTACCAAGCCGCGCATCTGGTCGATCGCGAAGTTGATCGAGTCTGCGATTGCGCCGGTGAAGTCTTCGGTTACGGTTGCTTCTGTAGTCAAGTCACCGTCTGCGAGATCGGCCAGTTCGTCAAGGAGTCGCAGGATCGCGTTCTGGTTTTGTTCATTCTGCTCTGTGGTGGTACGCAGACGTTCCTGGCCTTCCCGGATCAGTACAATACCGATACCGAAGATGACGGCCATCATGGCGATGAAGATTGCGTAGGTTAATTTGGGACTGATGAACCGGGATTCTGCAAGGCTTTGGAAAAGCTCAGCCAGTCGCGATGTCTCGCCCAGCAAGGCTTGGGAGCTTACGAAAATCGCATCTGCAGCGTTTCGAACTTTGAACAGTTCAGGGGATGATTCAAGTATGGCATCTACGTTTTCGTTGACGTATTCAAAATCTTCGGCAATGGCTTCCAGGCCGTCTACAGCATCGGGGTCTTCAACCATGCTGATGCCCATGACATCATTACCTTCAACCATTCCGGCCAACACCCGGCCAAACAGTTTTGCATCCCGACCAAAGCGGTCTGCGGCAAGCACAGCGTTTTCATCACCAGAGAGAACGTCATTGACGGTACGGACGATACGTTCTGCGCGTAATTGTTGACGTTCAGCAACGGATATCTGCTCGGCCGGGGCGCCATTTTCAATCAGGATATCGATCACTTCCTCGTACTCGATTTGCATCAGGGGAATGGTTTCGTTCAGTGTTTCAGCAACCTGATGGAGTGAGAGTACGGTGTCTTGTGTGGAGAGTATCTGGTCTGCGTTACTTTTCACGTCATCCCAGAGTTTCTGTACGCCGGTATTCTGGGCTTCCACGTTGGCAGGGAGCCCGGTGGACGGATCACCGTTGATGATGAGTCCCCACAACCGGTTGAAATCATCCCGGGAGCGTTTTAACTGGTCGAAAGCTTCCTGTTTACCGGATGCCGCTTCAGTCGCGTTTTTCGCTATTTCCTGCGAGAGAACCCGCAGTTCACTGGCATGGCTGATGTATTCTTTATCAAAATTACTGTCTCGGTTGATGATAAAGAATGCCCCCAATAAGGCGATCAACAGGACAACGAGCATAACACCTAAGCCAATGGTAAGTGTACTGCTGCTCTGACCTGCATCAAATTTTCCAGATTTGCTTTTCATTTCCCGGCTCCCGGCCTCTTGATTCTCGTTCGTTCTTGTTTAGCGGGTCTTTGACGTGATCGTCATTTTTTCTTAAGAAACATTGCGCACTCTTAAGGCATTCGTGCTTCAGAAGACTGTTTTGCTACCCCGTTGCATGTGGTCACGCCGATGGCTGCCAACAGTAATAGTTCACCATTGAGAGACATCCAGAAACCGAGGGTCTTCTGTCAGCGCGACTGCACTGAAGATTTTCCATTCTTCTTCATTCTTAGTGTAGAAGCCTTTGACAAACATGTGCATCGACTCCGGAACATTCCGCGTTACCGGGTGGTAACTGTCCACCGCGAAGTACTGCATTCCCTGGACATTGTCCACGGCCAGACCACTGAAAATATCACCGTTTTCAACAACCAGAACCCTTTTTTCCCGGTTCGAGACAGATTGTTGCGGCAGGCCGAAAAACAGGCCCAGATCCATAATCGGTAGTAAACGGCCGCGTACATTTGCAACACCATACATCCATGGCTTTACGCCCGGAATCTGGGTGAATCGCGGAATATGTAGAATTTCTGTGACTTCTCCCATCGGAGCCACGTATTTGGCGCCAGCAAGCGTGAACCCGATACCACTCCAGAGTTCGATCGCTTCTTCCTGGGCGGGCAAGCCTTTGGCGAGAGCTTTGCTGCGGCGCGCAATGTCGGCTAGATAGGAAAACGGTGTTGCCATTGCAGACATGGTGATCCTTACCGCTTACCCGGTTGGTTTAACCGAGCAATTCGTTGATGGTTTTGATCAGGTCATCTTCATTCACGGGTTTAACCAGATAACCCTTTGCGCCCTGTCGGGTACCCCATACCCGATCAGTCTCCTGATCTTTTGTGGTGACAATAATAACCGGAATATTGGCCGTTTCCGGAGAACGGGTGAGTTGTCGAGTTGCCTGGAAACCATTAAGCCCTGGCATGACAACATCCATAAGGACTAAGTCCGGCTGTTCTGCTCTGGCTTTCGCTACACCATCGGCACCATTGTCAGCTTGCAGAATTTCGTGTTTGTGTTTTTCCAGGATACTAGAGATCTTTCTGACCTCGGTGGGTGAGTCATCGACGATCAAAATACGAGCCATAGGTCCCCCGATTTAGAATTAACTTGTGTCATGTTCAATTTATTTATCTATCCAAAGAATTATCTGAAAATTGCCGGGTGTTGAAAAAACCCTAAGCCAGGTATCACAATCTAGTGTTGTTTCGATCTGTTTTGTACTCAGCTGTTACCCGACGTCGCTGGCACGTGGGCACGTATGGTGCCGAGTAGCTCATCTTTGCTAAAAGGTTTTGTCAGGTATTGATCTGACCCAACAATGCGTCCCTTTGCCTTGTCAAACAAACCATCTTTACTTGACAGCATAATGACGGGTGTAGATTTGAAAGCACTGTTGTTTTTTATCAGAGCGCAGGTTTGGTATCCGTCCAATCTAGGCATCATGATGTCGACAAAAATAATATCAGGATGGGAATCCGCTATTTTTGCCAGCGCGTCAAAACCGTCAGTCGCGGTGATCACAGTACAGCCGACTTTCTTTAACAGCGTTTCAGCAGTACGACGAATTGTCTTACTGTCGTCGATCACCATGATCTTCAGATTTTCAAAATTTTCTTCCATTGTTTAACTGCCCTGAGCTATGTCGAACAATTGTCTTTATTCTATGTGCCGGGTTAGCCATAAAATAAGGCTCTGCCAATATGTTAACGTGTGTTTTTAACACAGTTTTACGATGCATTCTATAACCAATTATTATTTATAGTTTAATTGGTTACATATAAAAAGATACAGTTTGTATGTAAATTGTCACGTATGTAATAGGCTGGAATTCAAAACAATTTCACGTTTCCGTAGGGAAATGCAGCCTTTGCAGTAAGCATAGTACAAATTTTGAATAACAAAGCAGGAAATTGAAAAGCGGACTTTTTTCCGGTATGCAAAGAATTTTTACGTATAACCCCTTTAAAAAAACAGATTTGTCGTTATTGTTTGGGGAGTCCGAGTTGGAGACGGGATTGCAGTGTTAATCTGTTTTTCAGGCTCGAGGTTATATTTAGAGGGTAATATTGTGAGAATGCGATCGCAGGGTGTGGGCGGTCGTGTGATAGAGACGATCCAATGGTGGAGGTGGTCGCATGCGCATTGGTATAGTGATGGATCCCATACGGGAAATCAATGTAAAAAAAGACAGCTCGTTTGCGATGCTGCTCGCTGCTCAGGCGAGAGGGTGGCAGCTGTATTATATGGAACAACAGGATCTCTATCTCGATCAGGGGGAGCCTAAAGCAGCAATAGCGCCTTTGTCGGTTCGGGATCAGTTGCAGGACTGGTTCAGTCTGGGGGATCAGGAAGATCAACCGTTAGCGTTCCTGGATTGTATTTTGATGCGTAAAGATCCTCCGGTTGACGGCGAGTTTGTGTTCGCGACCCATATTTTGGAAC